>DASWGU010000142.1:0-3272 GCA_036393555.1 Gemmatimonadaceae bacterium | reverse complement strand
CAGTTGAGCGAGAACACCGTGGGGTACCGCGACTGGAGCCCGCGGAGCACCCCGCCCAGCAGATGGGACGGCGACGCCTGCGACGACTGGAGCACGAACACGTTGCGGTGCGCGATGGCGAGCAGCGCCAGCTCCTTCCGCGTCTCGGTCTTGCCGTGCTGCGACTTGCCCCACGCGGCCATGTCGCTCACCTGGCCCGTGAACCCGCTGGTGCAGGCCTGGCCGCCGGTGTTGGAGTAGACCTGCGTGTCGAGCACCGCCACGCGGATCGGCTTCCCGGACGCGAGCAGCCGGGAGAGGTTCTGGAACCCGATGTCCAGCATGGCGCCGTCGCCGCCGATCGCGAGGATGGGCGGGCACATCACGAACTCGTCGTCGGTGAACTGCTCCCAGCCGAACCGGCCGAAGAAGTCCGTGTGGATCCTGGGATCGTACTCGTCCTTGAGCTCCAGCTCCGCCCGCCGGACCGCCGCGAACCCGTTTGCCATCTTGCGCATGTTGCCTTCGAACAGGCCGATGGCAATGGACGGCGCGTCCTGGAACAGGTGGTTCACCCAGGGGAACGGATACGGGTTGTACGGATACGTGCTCCCCCACACCGACGAGCAGCCGGTGGCGTTGGCGATGCCCGTCATGGCCCGGCCCTTGCCGCTCGGTCCCTCGGTGTAGCGCCACTTGAGATCCTTCAGCTCCTCGATCATGCCGGCAATGCGGTCCACGTGGGCCTGCTTCTCGGGCGCGAGCGGGATGTCCACCTTGCCGGCGCCTTTCTCCACCTTGGCGAGCGTGGCGTCGGAGGCCAGCAACTCCCGCGCCTTCCGGTCGAGCGACCCGATCAGCTCGTCGAGGCGCGTCACGTAGCCCTTCACGCGCGGCAGCATGGTGGCGTTGATGGCGGACACCACGAGGTGCAGCACCGTCTTCTCGCCGCAGCCCATGCACGCGCCGTCGCCGCCCACCATGGAGCGGTAGTTGCTCTGCTTGAGCAGGAGGGACGACAGAACGCCGATACCCTCCTCCATGCTGGCGATGTTCACATAGCGGTCGTCCGTCTCGGGCAGGAACTGCCACAGCTTCCAGTTCCGCCGGAGCTGCTCGACCACGTCCTCCGTCTGCTTGACCGTCTTGAGCGCGCCGTCCGGGCAGACCGCCACGCAGATGTTGCAGCCCTTGCAGGCGTCCGGATTGATGGTGATGGAGAGCAGGCCGCCGGTGCCCTTCTGTCTGGACTCCGGCAGGTCGAAGAACGGCGTCGCCTTGGCCAGCGGGAACTCCGCCAGCGCCGAGTGGACGGGCGCGAACTCGGCGTCCAGCGCCCGCCGCCGCTCGGGATCCATCCCGAGCTTCTCGACAACCGTCTTGTACGCACCGGCGAGGGTGTCGCCGAACGTCGTGAACGGCACGGCCTTGAGCGTCCGCCGCGCCTCGGCCGCGAGCGGCTTCAGGATCTGCCGCACCCGGTCCAGCCGCTTGCCGTTCTCCACCGACCGCACGGCCGCCTCGAGGACCTCCGGAATGTCGTTGACCACGCCGGGGATGGCGGCATCCGGGCACTGCACCCAGCACTGGCTGCACCCGGTGCACTTGTCCGGGATGAACTCCGGGACCTCGAACCGGACGTTGGTCATGTCGCGGATCGTGCTGGTGGCCGCCGGGATGGCCGAGATGGCCGCGAACGGATCCGCGATGCCCTCTTCGCCCGTCTTGTAGAGCACGCAGACCTGCTCCCAGAACCGGCCGCCGTGGCCGATACCGGCCGCGACGTTGGTCCCACCCAGGGCGGCCGGCATCTGCGGCACGCCGCCCACCTCTTCCTCGCCTTCCAGCGTGAGCCTGGAGGGATCCACCTCGATCAATTCGTCGTACCCGCGCCGGATGACCCGGACGTTGTCCTCGACGACCTTGTCGCCCAGATGGCCGAACTTCTTCTGGAGCTGTTTGCGGATGCCCTCGAAGATGGTCTGCTCGTCCAGGTTCTCGGCCTCCGCGAGCGGCGACGCGCGGAAGAAGGCGCCCATGAACGCCGCACCCTGCATCCGGTAGCGCAGCTCGGCGTCGCTTGCTTCTTCCGCGGCGATCTTGAACCCGTCAATCAGGCAGAACTTGTACTTCCGGTCCGTGATCTGCTTCCGGGCCCAGGGCGGCAGGCTCCGCCACACGTCCACGGCGGGGCGGTCGCCCTGCATGATGAACACGCCGCCGTCCTGGAGGCCGGCCAGCGGGTCCGAGTGCTTGAACACGTTGGGGTCCGGCGACAGCACCACCGAGACGAACTTCAATTCGGCGTTCACCTTGATGGGCTCGTGCGCCAGCGTCGCGTAGAACGTGGTGGGCTGGCCCTTCTTCTCGGAGCCGTACTTGGGGTTCGCCTGGATGTAGAGCCCGCAGAGGTCGGCCGCGGTCTGGGCGACGTTCTTGCCCATGGTGATGGCGCCCCATCCGCCCACCGAGTGGATGCGGAGGGAGACGGCGCCCGGGGGCAGGAGGTTGACCGGTTGTCCCGCCTGGAGCGACAGCTCCCCCACGTGGGGGTAGGCGTCCAGCAGCTCGTCCTGCCAGATCTGGAGCTTGGGGAAGCGCGTGTCTTTCCGGATGAAGTCAATGCCAAGGTAGAACTGCCGACGGCGCGCGCCGCCGTCCAGCATGTTGTCCACCGCGGCGACGATGTCCGCTCCCTGGAGATCGCGGCTCCCGAGCCCGAAGCAGCCCGAGTAGAACGACGGCATCTCTTCGGGACGGCAGGTGGCAAGCGTCGGGAACGGCGGAGTCTTGGGCGCGAGCCCGTTCTCGAGCGCCTTGTGCATGGCGGCGCGGATCTCGCGCAGCAGCGGCAGGTCCACCGCCAGGGGCTGGTCGGTGCGTTCGAGCACCGTGACGCCGCGTTTCCCCGCCAGCAGCTTCGTGATCTGGTCCGCCGGGAATGGCCGGAACATGGTCACGTTGAGCACGCCGATCTTGAGTTTCCGCGTGGCGCGCAGGTAATCCACCACCGCTTCGCAGTTGGGGACCACGCTGCCCTGGCCCACCAGCACCCACTCGGCGTCGTCGAGCCGGTAGCCCATGGCGCGGCTGTACCAGCGGCCGGTCAGGGCTCCGTACTCCGCCATGGCGCGGTCCGTCAGCTCGGCCAGGTGGTCGAAGTAGAACGGCCGCTGCGCCGCCACGCCCTGCGCGTAGCTGTCCTGGTTCTGCACCACGCCCAGCATGGCGGGGTAGTCGAGGTTGAACATCTCGGGGATGCGGCGGCGATGCTCGCCGAACACCCAGCGCTG
>DASWGU010000141.1:0-10290 GCA_036393555.1 Gemmatimonadaceae bacterium | reverse complement strand
GGGCGTGGGGCACGAAGGGCGCAGGGCACGAAGAGCGCAGGGTACGAAGGGCGCGGGGCACGAAGGGCGTGGGGCACGAAGGCGCAGGAAGAGCGAGGACCAGCTCGGACGAGCGCAACCCAAACAGATCCGGACGTATCTCGAGCTCACGAACAGGGCAGGTTGGACTCCTGATCGACTTCGGCGCTCCGACGCTGCGAAGGGGCTGCGCCGGATTGTCAACGGCTTTCAGCCGTCCGCGCCCGCGAAGTCCTCAAACGGCTCAGCCGGAGACACTTCAGCGAGGGAGCGCGCTGATGGATATGTGGGAAACGGTCAGGAGCGAAGTTGACGGGAGAGCAGGCTACATCCCTTCTCCCTCACTCGTTTCCGCTTTCCATCCCTGCCTGTCACTGTTCTCTTCTTTCAACTTGCCAGTCGTTTTCAGCTCAACCGCAGCACATATACCCGCGCTCCCGGAAACCCGACCGCGCTGCCGCTGGGTGATACCATCCGGAAGGTCGTTTCCGGCGAGGCGCTGGTCCGCTTCAGACGGAAGTAGTTCCCCGATCCCGAAATCGACTGCGTCTCCACTGCCGCCGGCAATGGCGTGATCAACAGGGGAAAGATGCCGTTGTTCAGTCCCGACATGGCGTCGCGGATCGCCCAACTGGACATGGTGAACTGTGGCGCCAGGCCGGGAATGGCCACGCCGTCCGCGAACTGGCTGATCAACCACCCGCTCAGCAGATCGTCGTACTGCGCACCGTTGGCATGCTGGATCAGGTTCCTCAATCCGATGTCCGGCCCGGAGACCACCTTGCGCAGGAACGCCTTCATGTTGCCACCGCCGTAACGGTCGGTGGCGTACCGGAGGAACATCCACGCAGCGCCTCGCGGCGCGAGTTGCGAGCGCGTCTGGTTTGACGTGGGAGAGGACGTGTCGGGCCGCTGCATCCAGGACCGATAGCGCGCCATGTTCTGGCGGAAAAAGGCGTTGAAATCGTCGGCGTCATTCGGATCCGGGTTCACGTCACTGTACGTGAGCCGCTGGAAGTCACCGAAGCCGCGCTGCGCCCGACCCACAATCTCCTCGGCGAAATGAGACAGAGCCTCGTTCAGCCATGCGGTCTCCGCACTGTCCACCGCGGGATTCATCAGCCGGAGCCCCTGGTTGATCATGTGCTGAAACTCGTGAGCAATTGTACCGCGCGTGTTCTGCCTGACGACCTCCACCGAGCGCGGGTTGCCGTTGATGTTGCCGTTCGGGTCGGGCACCAGCATGTAGAAGAGCTCCTGCTCGTTCGTTTGCGGGCAACTGATGCCGAGCGATTGATACTCGGCTTTCGTCACCAGGTCGCCGCCCCAGAAGAACCCGGCCACGAACGCGGCCGACCCCTGCGGCGTGGCACGGTTCACTTCCGGCGTGTACAGAATCGTCACGCGTCCGTCGCTGTTCCGGTCGGTCTCGCGGCCGAAATACAGCGTGTCGGTCGGATAGATGAGTGCGTCGAACTCCGACGCGATGCCGGTGTAATCGGAGGGGCTGAACCCACCCAGCGGCGCCGCCACGTCCTGCACAATGGTGACGCGAGTACCCAGCCGCTTCACGACCGCGCGGATTTCCTTGTACCCGGTCGTGCACAGGTTGCTCGAGTTGATGTCGGGAACCCTGATGGTCAGTGTATCCCCCTCGGCCGCCGCGGCAGCGATGGCCGCGGGGCCGGTGGCCCGGGGCACGGCCTGCAGGCGCATCGCCGGCCGCGCGCGCACGAACAGGGCGCGCTCCTGCTGACGGACGCGATCCTCCATGGCGTCACCCTGGCGCACAGCCTCCTGCTCCAGGAAGACACGCGGATCAAACGCCATCGTGCTCGCCGCCCGTGTCGCCGAATACAGATCGGCGAGCGAAAGGGCCACGGAGTAGAAGCCCCTGTTGTCCTGCGCCTGGTCGGCGTTGGCCGTGATGAACAGGAAGTCCGTGGGACCGCTGGTCGCGGCGAGCGTGACGCAATCGACAGCCGCCGGGCCGCCGAGCAAGCGCATCTGGCCGATCGCCAGCGAGATCGGGTTGCTGCACGGGTCCGGATCAACCGTCAACGTCACGGACCCCACCTTGCCCGATGACTCTGCCTCGATCGTCACCTGTCCAACGGCCAGTCCGGTCACGACACCCGACGAAGATACGGACGCGACCGTCGGGTCAAGGCTGCGCCACATGACCGACACGCCCGGGATCAGCTTGGCATCCCGGTCATAGACGTTGGCCGTCAGCGTTGCTGTTCCGCCAACCACTATCACCGTCAGCGGCGTCGTGATCGCCACCACCGCAGCCTCCTGCGGCTCCGGTCCAACCGGTGTGTTCTTGCAGGCGACCGCCAATAGCGCCGCCAGAATGATCAGACGCTTCACGTCAGGTCCTCGAATGCCTTGCGCGGTTCATGTTCTCCTTCCCCCTGCTTGACACACCAGGAGACGACCACCTCTACGCCAGCGATATTTACAGCCGGGAACACGCCGTGTGACGGACAGCCGCGCCTGATTACCCGTGCGCCAGGTCACCGTTCCCAGACGATCTGGCGGACAGGCTCAATGCAGAGCCGCGTCCAGGTCCTCGATCAGGTCATCGGGGTGCTCGAGACCAATGGAGAGCCGCAGCAGGTTCTCAGGGGTCCGCGTCGCCGGCCCTTCCACGGAAGCCCGATGTTCGATGAGACTCTCCACGCCACCCAGACTCGTGGCGCGTGTGAAGATCCGGCAACGCGCAGCGACAGCCATGGCTTCGCCCCTTCCCCCCTCCACCTGAAAGGACGCCATGCCCCCGAACAGCCGCATCTGACGCGCGGCGATTTCGTGACCGGGATGGGATCCGATGCCGGGGTAATGCACCGCCTCCACCCGGGGATGCGTCGCCAGGAAGGACGTGACGGCTTGCGCATTGGCGGTCTGGGCGCGCACGCGCCACGCCAGGGTTCGCAGACCGCGATGCACCAGCCAGCAGTCGAACGGGGCGGCCACAGCCCCCGCTGTCTGCTGGGCCAGCCGGATCCGCCCGAAGAACTCGTCGTCCTCCCGGGCCACCAGCAGGCCACCCAGAACGTCCGAATGGCCGCCGAGGTACTTGGTGCTGGCGTGCATGACGATGTCGGCACCGAGTTCGAGCGGGCGCTGTCCCACGGGCGTAGCCCAGGTATTGTCGACCACGACTCGCGCCCCGACCGCACTTGCCACATCGACCACGCCGGCAATGTCCGTGATCGTCAGCAGCGGGTTGGACGGTGATTCGATCCAGATCACCCGGGTCCGGTCACTGATGGCCGATCGCACTGCGCCCGGCTGTTGCATGGCCACGGTCGTGGCGGTCAACCCCCAGGGCACGAACAGCTCCTGGACGAGCTTCGGGGTGCCATAGTACACCGACTGGGGCAGGATTACATGGTCGCCGGGTCGCAGCGCCTGGAAAACCGCCGCGGTGGCGGCCTGTCCTGACGCGAAGGCCAGTCCCGCGGCGCCTCCTTCCACGACGGCCATGGCCTCCTCGAGTGCCTTCCGGGTGGGATTCAGATCTCTCGCGTACTTGAACCCGCGGCTGAACTCACCGTCCGGGTCGCGCTCGAAGGTGGTGGAGAGGTGGATCGGCGGTGACACCGCGCCGGTCACCGGGTCGGGGGCCGTGCCCGCGTGAACACAGAGAGTCTCGAGACGCATGGAATCGGACGGGAGACGAGAGACAGGATGTGGTGGCAGGCACTGAACTTACGCCGCGTAATGCTGCTTCGCCTACCGCCCGGTCGCCGCTAGCAGGAAGACGTCGTACAGTGCGTGCGTCCAGGCGGTGATGCCGAAGCCCCGGATGACGTACAGGGCGCTGAATGCGACTCCGGCCACGGCCCGGAATACGAACGACGGTGCCTGCAGGGCATCTCCGTAAGGGCCGACATAGTGGAACGCGGAGAAGATGAGCGCACCCACGACCACGGCGAAGACGCCGGCCGGTCCCCGGCTCAGCCCCAACAGCGTCCGCGCGGCGAACAGCAAGGCCGAGACGAGCAGGACCCGGAAGAGGAGTTCCTCGTAGAGGCCGGCACCTAACGAGACCATGAGTGCCGTCGGCCACGCCACGGACTCGATCTGGCCGATGGCCAGCGACGCCAGGTTCAGCAGTTGGGCCGTCACCAGACCCACCACGATGCCGAACGCAACGGCCAGCGCTGCAGCCTCGAGCAGCATGACCACCAGCACCCGCGGCCGCAACCCGCCCGGGTGCGTCCAGGCGTCACGCGCCGCGAGTCCCACCAATCCGGCCACGAGCAGGACACCGAAGACTGCCGGACCCCGTTCACCCAGGAGAGACGCCGCCAGTCCCTTGAGCAGGACATCGGCCCCGTTACGGATCACCAGACCCGATGACGGGTTGACCGCCAGCGCCATCGCCTCGTACAGCACCAGGAGCGGCAACGCGAACGTCAGGCTGTAGCGCGGGGCGCGGCTGAGCGACCAGTAGGTCGATGCGGTCGCGGGAGCAGTGGCGAGTGGCATGCCGGTACTACGTCGCAGCCGCGCCGTCGTTTCGGGAACGCACGTTAGGCGCCCGGCGGCGGCCGCGGGACCCGAAGGTCCGGCGGCAGCGCATCCACCAGAGGCTTCAAGTCCGCCGCCCGTTCCAGCGTCGTCACGAATGTGATGCCGGGCAGCGTCACCACCAGCAACCCGTCCACCCCGTACAGCACCGCCGCGGAGCCCTCCGCGTGCACCACGTTGCCACTGGAGTCCACGAACAGCGTGCGGCCCGACGCTCCGTTGCCCGTGTCGTCCAGCTCACGGGCGCGCCGCAGGGCGGCCCATGTGCCCACGTCGTCCCACCCGAACTCGCCGGCGAGCACCACGACGTGGCCGGAACGCTCCAGGAGCCCGCGCTCGATCGACACCGGCTGGACGCGTTCGAAAAAGGCGGCGTGGTCGCGCGCCTCGAGTGCCGTCAGGGCCGCCGAGAGTTCCACCACGTGCTGCTCCAGCTCCCGCAGCACCACCCTGGTGCGCCACACGAACACGCCGGTATTCCACAGTGCGCCTTCCCGGACCAGCGCTTCGGCTCGCGGCCGGGCCGGTTTCTCCTCGAAGGTCCGCACCCGGCAGGCCCCACCCTCGTCGAGCGAGCGGTCGGAGCGCAGGGGCTCGCCCGGCAGGATGTAGCCGAATCCCGTCTCGGCTCGCGTACTGCGCACACCGACCGCCACGAGGACCTCATCGGTCGCGCAGACGTTGGAGGCCTGCCGGAGCAGGTGACGGAAGGCCTCGTCAAAAGCCACCGCGAGGTCGGCGTGAACCGAACAGAAGATGCTCTCCGGGCCGGCGCGCACGGCGATTTCGCCCGCTGCCCACGCCAGGGCCGCGGCTGTCCCGAGCGGCCGAGGCTCCACCAGCATGTTCTTCGCGGGCACCGAAGGAATTGCCGCGCGAATGCTGTCCGCTATGTCGCGGCTGGTGAGAACGAGGACGCGCTCCGGCGGCACCAGTGGATCCAGGCGTGCTACTGCCTCCGCGATCAACGGACGCTCGCTGACCAGCGCCAGCAGTTGCTTGGGTCGCTCCGGGGAGGACAGCGGCCAGAACCGGGAGCCGATTCCTCCCGCCAGAATCACCGCCCAGAGCGGGGCGTCTGCCGGCGGTATCTCGGTGGCGGCGCGCTCCTGCTCCGGCCGGGCGGCGAGCCCGGTCGTTCCTCCGACGGCGAACGGCAATGAGGGTATCACGAAGGCGTCAGGATCTCGCAGCGCATGGCTCGATGGATGGGTAAACTATGCCGGGGCAGGCATTCCGACACGGATCCCGGCATCCCTCGACCGGGCGCCGAGGGTACGCCCGCCCGCAACCGTTGCTCTTCCTGCGATCCCGAAACATGCCAACCACTCCGGACCGCGGCCTGACCCCTCGCACGGACGTTCGACTGGGCGAGCTGGATGTGGAGGAGTACCTGTCGAATCCCGACCTGAAGCAGGCGTACGTAACGCCGGTCTTCGACCTGATTGCACCGCGATACGATGCCTTCACGCGGGGCTTCTCGCTCGGCATGGACCGGCACTGGAAGCGGAACCTGGTGGAACGCGCCGCCGCGGCGGTCACCCTCAACGGGCGCGTGGCCGACCTGGCGTCAGGCACCGGCGACCTCGCCTTCGGACTGGGGCGGGCGAGGCGCGACGTGCACGTGACCGCGGTCGACATCTCGCCGCGCATGCTAGCGCTGGCGCGCGCACGACAGGCAGGCGACCAAGGAGGCGCGACCAACGTGGCGATCACGGCGGGCGACCTGAACGCGCTGGCCCTGGCGACCGGATCCTGCGACGCGATCACTGCGGGCTACGCGGTCCGCAACGCGCCGGACTGGCGCGGCGCCGTCGCCGAGGCGGCACGCGTTCTCCGACCGGGCGGTCACCTCTTCACGCTGGACTTCTACCGGCCCGAGTCCCGGATCTGGCGGGCGCTGTTCCTTCGCTGGCTCTGGACCGCCGGGCGGATCGTTGGCTGGGTGTGGCATCGCGAGCCGATGGCGTATGGCTACATCGCCCGCTCGGTCGATCATTTCGTGTCATGGCGGCAGTTCGCGAAGGCGCTGGACGAGTCGGCCTTCCGCGTGGTATCGGTGCACCGTTACCTCGGCGGGGGCATTGCCTTCCACCACGCGGTGCGTCGTTAGGAACCCTCGGGCCATCCAGCGGCCCGTCCGTGCATTTCGTCGATGTGGATGCGGAAGACGACGTTGCGCCCGGGCGTGGGATCGTCCGTCGCGAGCGTCCCGGGCACCAGGGATCGCAAGGCGCGGAGCGCGTTGCTCCATGCATCGTCCAGGACGCCGCTGCCGTCGGGTTCCACGAAATACACCGTCCCCTTCACCACAACGCTCCGCCAGATGAACAGGTCGCGCACCTCGTCGATCTCGAACGCCACCCACGGGTGATGCGTGAGAAGCGTGACCTTCGTGCCGGGAGCGGTACGGCAGAACAGCCAGCCGTCGCCATACACGTAATGGATCGGTTCGATGTCCACCCGGTCCCGGAATGAAAAAGCCAGCCGGCCGTAGGTGTTGGACTTCAACATGCCCTCGATCTCGTGGAAGTCGAGGTCGCGGAACACAGGCGATGAAGTAGGCATGAGCAGATCAGGAGTGCGACGGCGATTCCGCCGGCCTTGTCGGAGCGGAAGCCGGCCCCGTTTCGCCGGCGACCGGCACCGTGAACCAGAACGTACTGCCAAGACCCTCCGTGCTGTCCACCCAGATCCGCCCCCCATGGGCCGCGACGATGCCGTGGGCGATGGCCAGACCGAGTCCCGTACCACCCGACCGACCCGCCCGCTTGGCGTGCCAGTGCCGGTCGAACAGGTGGGGCAGTTGATGCGACGGGATGCCGGTGCCCACGTCCACCACGCCGATCCGGGCTTCGCCACCGTCGGCTTCGGCCACCAGTGTGACGGCTCCCCCCGCGTCGCTGAACTTCACCGCGTTCGCCAGCAGGTTGGACAGCACCTGCACAAACCGCGTCTCGTCAACGTGAACCTCGGGGAACGGAGAGGGAATCACGCTCCGCAGCTCGACCTGCTGGTCCGCCGCCGGCGCACTCAGCATTTCCAGTGCGCGCTCGGCCAGGGGCTCGAGGGCCTGTCCCCGCGCGTCGATGCGCAGGTGACCGGAGTCGATCACCGACACATCCAGCAGGTCCTGGATCAGATGATTCATCAACTCGGTTGACTGGATGATGGCATCGAGGAGTTCGGCCGTATCAGTAGCGCCCTGGGCGTCGTTCGCCAGAACGCGCGCGCACATCGCGATCGCGGAGAGCGGATTACGCAGGTCGTGGGACACCACACCCAGCACCTCGTCCCGGGCAATCGTCGCGCGCTGTGCCGTCTGATAGAGCTCCGCGTTGTCGATCGCCAGGGCTATGAGCTTGGCGACGGAGTCCACGACGGCGTCATCCGGTGCGAGTGCTCGCTCCCGATCCGTCGAGAGCAGCGTGAGCGTGCCCGAGATGCCGCCCCGCGCGGCGAGCGGAACCGTCAGGTACGACCGGACCTCGAGCGCTTCCAGCGCTTCAACGGTCGTGGGGTCACCGCTGGATGCTCGTGCCCAGTCCGCCGGAAGGTCTTCGCGGCGCACACGCTGTCCGCTGCCGAGGACCGTCGCGATGGGAAATGGCGCGTCGCTGACCGGCGCCTGGCGATGCTCCAGCAGGCGCAGCGCCCGGGTGCGGTCGGGATCGTCGTGCACGCTGGCGATACGTCTCGTCGTGCCCTGACCAGTGAGCAGGTCCAGCAGGCAGCAGTCCGCGAGATGTGGTATGCCAATGTGCACGGCGCTTACCAGTGTGGACTCGTAGTCCAGGGAGGTGCTGAGGGTCTGCCCGGCTCCGGCGAGGAATCGTTCGTTCAGCAGCTGACGTCGCCGCTCGGTGACGTCACGCAACACCACCGTGAAGAGCCGGCGGTCGCCCAGCTCGAGACGGGAGATGGAGGCTTCAGCGGGAAACTCGGTGCCGTCCCGGCGCAACCCGACGATTTCCTGGCGTTCGCCCATGCGGCGCGCGACCTCGGGCGCCCGACCGAAATGGTTCACGTGGTTCGCGTGGGCTTCGTGTACCCGTTCGGGCAGGAGCACGGACAGGGGCTGGCCAGTGATTTCGTCTGCGCTCCAGCCGAAGATCGCCTCCGCGCCATCGTTGAAGAGAAGGATCGACTGCCGTTCGTCGATCGTCACGATGGCGTCGGCCGCGATGGAGACGATGCCGGAAAACCGCTGTTCCGACTCCCGGACCTGCGTCACGAGCGCCAGCACGTGACGCTGCTCGAGCAGGACGCTTCGGAGCGCGACGAACACGGCCACTGCCGCGACCAGACTGAGTCCGATGGAGACGGCCGATGGCGGTCCGGCCCACGGGACCGGATCCCGACCGAGTGCGAGACTCGCCTCGATGGCCACGTGCACCACCATGGCGCCCAGCGCAACACCCAGCGCCACGCGGCCGGACCGTCCGCTGGACCGTGGCGCCGGTGGGGGGAATGACACGCGGGGAGTCACGACCGGACGTTACCCGGTCGAGCGCCTCCCCTCAAGCAGGGGGCGACCGGTCAGAAAATCCGCAGGTTGATGTACCGGCGGGGATTGCGCTGAATGTCGGCCAAAAGCGTCTTGAGCTGCAGCATGACCGAATCGCTGTTCCGGTACAGGGACGGGTCATTGATCATGAGACCTAACGATCCCTCCCCCCGGTTGATTTTGGCGGCGATGGAGTCGCTCGCGGTGAGGAACGACTCCAGCCGATCCTGCGACCGGGCCAACTGCTCGGAAATGGCGTTCAGGCGGCGCCCTGTTTCCCGCAACTGCCGCGCGGCCTCGCCGGCATCCTCGACGATCCGCCGGACCTCGCCGCGCGAGGTGGATGAGTCCACCCGCTCCGAGACAACCCGGAGAAGCTCCGCCGATTTCAGGAGCGACTGCACGCCGCCGCGTACATCGGACGACACCGTGGTGAGGTTGTTCGACTGCTCCCGGACGGTCTGCGCCAGGACCGTGGACAGCTCCGAGAAATTCCGCAGCGAGGTTCGCAACTCGCGCGCCGCCTGATCGTCGAACGCCACCTGGACGCGCTCCGCCACGGACGCCACGTCGCCCGCAATGCGACCGGCGACGGCCGTCAGCCGGGCGATGTCGGGCAGCGTCGCGCCCGGGAGCACGTCGCCGCCGCGCGATGCATCATCCAGCTGCCGGTTCACCTCGGCATCCCGTCCAGCGGCGTCCCGGCTGGTGATGGTCGCCTGCCATTCCCCGAACAGACTGGATTCGTTGAGCAACACAACGGGATCCACAGGGAGGCCGACTGACGGGTCCAGAGTCATCTGTGCCAGAACGAACCCGCTGTCGAGTGTCATCAATTCCACGCGCCCGGCCCGGACACCCCGAACGACGACCGGCGTGCCCACGCGCACTCCCCCGACTTCCCGGAACCGCGCCGTCACGGCGACGCGATCGCGCCCGATCTCCGACTGCTTCACCCAGAGCGTGGCGGCCACGATGACCACCGTTCCGACGATCATGGTCAAACCGACTGCAAAGTCGTTCGCTCGCTTCACGAGGGCCGCCCCAGGAGCCAGATGACTGCCCAGAATGCGTCGAGGACCAGGATCACGACAGCCGAATAGACCACCGCCGAGGTGGCAGCGCGCCCGACCCCTTCCGCCCCGCCCCGCGCCTGGAGTCCCTGCATGCACCCGATCCAGGTCACGGCCGTCCCGAAGCTGGCGGCCTTCACCATGCCGTAC
>DASWGU010000140.1:0-11543 GCA_036393555.1 Gemmatimonadaceae bacterium | reverse complement strand
GAGTGAGGAGTGAGGAGTGAAGAGTGAACAGAGGCTACCTCACTGTTCGAGTGCCGAGTTTGCGAACGAGCGCCGTCAGCATTCTCCCCACTTCGTCTGCGACCTTCATCGGCGCTTCGTACTCAGGCGTGTCACCCGGATCGAGAGTGCCCGCCACAAGGAGTAGCGTTTCGAGTTCACGGAGCGATCCACGCGCGATCAGCAAGTGGCGGACGTTGTCAGCCTTCGACAGCCGACCACTTCCTTCCGCGATGTTGGCGGGAATCGAAACCGCCGCCCTCATCAGTTGATCACGGAGCACCAGGCGATCCAGCGCGGGGAGCCTGCGGCAGACCGCGTGCGTCGCAGCGACAAGTTCCATCGCCCGCTGCCAGACTATGAGGTCCCGGTAACTGCGGACGGTCGGGAGACGGTCAGATGTCGTCATGCCGACAACGTAGAGGGCAGCAAACGCGCATCCGTCATCCGCATCACGCACCTGGATCGTTCCAACGCACGCGGGGACACCTGCCCTTCACTCACTCTTCACTCTTCACTCTTCACTCTTCACTCTTCACTCCTCACTCCTCACTCCTCACTCCTCACTATTCACTCATCACTCCTCACCGGATCGTCTGACCCTGCTCGAAATCCCAAAGCGTCACTCTCCGCAACCGGTAGTGCGCCGTCCAGTACCCCCGCAGCGCCTGCACGTATCCCAGCAACGCCTGGTCCTTCTCGTTCTGCGCGAGGTACAGCTGGTCCACGTCGATCCGACCGATCACGTACCGGTTGTAGGCCACCTCGAACCGCTTCTGGGCCACGGTGTCGGCCTTGGCGGCGATCAGCAACTGCCGCCTGGCCAGGCTGACCTGCAGCACCGCGAAGTGAGCGTCCTGCCGCGCCTGCTCGCGGGCGACGCGTGAAGTGCTCTGCACGCGCGAGAGTTCGGCCTGCGCCGCCTGGACGTCCGCCGAGCGCGCCCCCCAGCTCAGCAGCGGCACCTGCAGGCTCAACGTGAAGCGCTGCGCCTGCTGCAGATCCCGATACACCTCATTCCGGGTGAGGCCCGTGGCGTTGTAGCCGTACGATGCGCTGAGGGACGCGCCAGGCAACCGGCTGAGGCGTGCGTCGGAGACCGAGCGACCCGCCTGCGTCGCCTGCAGATCCAGCGTGCGCACCGAGGAGAGGTTCTGAAGGGCCTGCGCCACCGCCAGCGCCGTGTCCGCGACGAAGTCCGGCACGTCGGAGGTCACGGCGATGTGGAGTGGTACCTCGGGACCGACGTTGAGCGCGAGCCGCAGCGCCGCTTCGGCGCGGTCATGCTCCAGGCGGGCGCCCTCCTGCGAAGCCTGCGCACGCAGCAGTGCCAGCTCGCTCTGCAGCAGGTCGTTCTCGCTGATCTTCCCGACCTCGTATCGGCCCTTGTTCAACTGGAACAGCGTGTCGTTCGTGGCGGCATTGACCACCGCGTTCCGCAGCGAGACCTGCGCCGCGAAATAGTCGAAGAACGCGCTGGACACCAGCTGGGCGATATCCTCTCGCGCCTCGAGGTACTGCCGTTCGGCGATGTCCCACTGCAGTTCGTTGACGGCGCGCTCCTGGCCGATGGTATTCGGACGCAGGATGGGCTGCGAGATCTCCAGGCTGAACGGCGTGGATCTCCACGTCTCCGGGACGGCGGAGCCGCTGCGCTTAACCTGGTTGAGCATGGATCGAACGGTCAGCTCCGCCCCCGTGAATGGAACCCGCTGGGTAACCTCCATTGCGACGTCCGATGTGGTCTGCCGCACCGGAAGGAAAAGGGTGGTTCCATCGGGCTGCGTGACCGGCACGATGGTCCGCGAATACACCGGGACGTTGCCCGTCAGGGCGAATTGCGGCAGCAGACGGGCGTCGAAGGCGCGGTCGCGACTCCGGGCGGCGTTCCGCGTGCTCAGCGCCGCGCGCGCCTGCAGGCCATTGCGGTACGCGATCTCGATGGCCTGCGAGAGCGTCAGCGGTGCCGTTTCGCCGCCCTGCGCCATCGCCGGTTGCGTGGCGGCGGTCATCAGCGAGAGGCCCGCGCAGGCCAGCATCGCGCGGGTGCGGGAGATTCTTCGCATGGTGGTCACTCGTAGCGGAGACTGACGACCGGATCGGCCTTGGCCGCGCGCCAGGCGGGCACGATGCCGAAGACCAGGCCAACCGTGAAGGACACGCCGAAGGCGATGATCACGGAAACGTTGGACACCAGGGTGGCGATGTCGGCGAAGCGCTCGATACCGGCGCTCAGCGACGCGCCGACGATGATGCCGGCCACGCCCCCGGCGACGCTGATCAGCACCGCCTCGCTGAGGAACTGGAAGAGGATGTCCTTTTGTGTCGCGCCCATCGCGCGCCGGACGCCGATCTCGCGCGTGCGCTCCAGTACCGACGCCAGCATGATGTTCATGATCCCGATCCCGCCCACGATCAGCGAGATGGAGGCAATGGCGCCCAGCACGACATTGAATATCGTCCGGGTCCGCTGCTCCTGCTGCAGCAGCAGTTCCGGAACGGTGATCTCGAAGTCGATGACCTGGTTGTGACGCCGCGTCAACATGCGCTTCACCAGCTCGGCCACCGCCGGCACTTTGTCCGACTCGCGCACGCGCACGATGACCCGGTCCAGCTGGTTCAGGTTCATGCTCTCCGCCCGCTGCTCCTCCGATTCCTCCGGCTGCTCCTCGCCGCCGATGATGACCATCATCCCCTCCCCCCCGCCGCGATTAGCCTCCTGGACCTCGGTCTGTGTGAGCTGGGCGCGATCGCGGAAGCGCAGGAGCATGGTCTGGACGGGGACATACACGTCCATGTTCGGATCCCGGATCCCGAGCCGCTGTGCCGTTTCTGCGCTCACCCGGCGGTCGTTGAGCACGCCGACGACCGTCAGCCAGGTATCACCCACCTTGATCGGCCGGCCGATGGGCTCTTCGGTGGTGAAGAAACGGGTCCGCACGCCCTGCCCGATGATCGCCACCGGCCGGCCATGCTCGATCTGCAAGGGGCTGAAATAGGCCCCCCGGCTCAGTCCCTGATTCGTCAGGCGGAAGTACGTCGTGTCGACGCCGACCAGCTTCCCCGAGCGCCGGCGTCCCTCGCGCGTGATCGTCGTGTTGAGCACGATCTCCGAGCTGGCCACGTCTACCTGCGGAATCATGCGCATGATCGCCTCGGCATCCCGGTACGTCAGCCCGGGCGTGTAGCGCTTGACTTCCTTCTTGCCGGGTTCCTTCTCCCTGGCCTCTCCTTCCTTCTGCTCGACGAGCGGCTCGATGATGATGTTGTTGGAGCCCAGAAGCTGCATCTGCGCGAGGATTTCCTGGCGCGCCCCCCGCCCGATGGCGAGCATGGCGATCACCGAGGCAACGCCGAACAGGATGCCCAGCGACGTGAGGCCGGCGCGGAGCTTGTTGTGCACCACGGCCTCCGCCGCCGTGCGCATCCCGAAGAGGACATGCGCCGTGAGCTGGGCGCGGAGCGACCCGAGCGATAGCCGGTCCGGCGGCATCGTCAGTTCCTGCGAACGGGCGCCGGGGGCGCTGCCTTTCTGTCTCCGTCACTGGTGGATGGAACCGTGGTGCGTTGTCCAGTATCGCCCGAGGTGTTTGCCGGTGGCACACTTGTCGACCCGGGCAATCGCTGCAGCTCCAGGCTCTCCCGGTCGGGCGGCGGCGTAAGCAGTACCATGTCGCCGTCCTCCAGACCCTTCAGGACGACGACCTCGTCGTCGTTCATGACCCCGGTTACGATCTCCTGCTTGACGGTGCGCCCGCCAACCCTCTTGAACACGATGGGGGTCCCATTCTCGACCGTGAGGGCGTCGAGCGGCATGTACAGGACATCCGTCAGCGCTTCGGTCTCGACCTCGTTGCCGGTCGTCATTCCCGGCCGCAACGTGGTGTCGGGCTTCACGAGGTCAACCACAACCTCGAACACCTTGGCGTCGGAGTTGGGCCGCTGCTCTCCAACATTGGCTACCTGCTTGACCGTCCCGGTCAGCACCTTGGTTGGATCCGCGTCCAGGGTGACGCTGACCGGCTGCCCGACCCGCAGCTTGCGCACGTCGATTTCGTTGACGTAGGTCAGCGACTCCATCACCGAGAGGTCCGGCAGCGTGGCCACGACAGGATCCCACGCGCTCAGGGATGACCCGACCGTCTTCTTCTTGCCGTTCCATTCCCGAACGTAGATCACCATGCCTGGCGACGGTGCCGTGATGGTCACGCCCTTCATCACATCCTGGATGATCGTCAGCAGGTTCTGGTGGCGATCGCGGTCGGCTCCCACCTCGCGCATCTTGGCCTGTGCCTGCTCCACCTTCGTCTTGTAATCGACCTTTGCCTGCGCCAGCGCCCGCTCGGACTTCTCGTAATCGATGCCGGCCTGCCGCTTCACGCTGGGAGCCTCGTAGACCGCCTGTTCCTTTGCGATCCGTTTCTCCTCCAGCGTGAGCTCCATGGTCTTCATCTCTTCGCGTGCCTTGCCGAGGTTCAGCGTCGAGTCCAGCATGGCCTGCTCGTGCTGCGCGGCCGCCTTCTGGAGGTTGAGCCCGACCTCCGTCACCTTGGTCGCGAACGCCGCCCGGTCGATCTCCGCCACGACATCGCCCTCCTTCACGATCGTACCCTCGGGCACCAGGCTGGCGATCTTCAGGTTGTAGACCTGGGCCTGCATGGTGTTTGGCGGCAGCGAGACCTTGGCGAACTTGGGCGCGCGCAACTCGCCGGAGGTGGTGACGGTGACCCGGAAGTCTCCGCGCTTGACGGGAGCCTCGATGCCCACGAACTCCCCGGCCGGAGCGCGAGCCAGCACCAGTGTCGTGGGGATGCCGATCAGCAGGGCCAGCACCACCAGAACGAGTGCGGGACGGGAACGGAACAGGCGCATCATCGTGACCTCGTCGATGGGAGGGGCGACGCGGACAACAGCTCAACGACGTCAGGAACGGGACCCGTGTACACGAAGGCCGCCTCGAGAGGTCCTGCCCGCCGTGTCACTGTGCTGCTTTGACACCTGCGCCGGCCGGGGAGTTGACCCCGGCCAGCTCGGGGGTTTGGAGCAGCGTCGCGAGACGTCCGCAGGTCTCGGTCCGTGCTTCGGGTGCAGGGTGCAAAGTGCCTTGCGACAGGCGATTGCGGATCGGGCGTAATGCTCTCTTAATCCGCACCTAATTGAGGCGCAATGGGACCAGACACTGCCATTTCCGTCCTGCGTGCTGCCCAGCCAGCTGATCGATGGCGAGCTTAGATTGCGCCGCTATGGATACGGTTGACCTCCTCGCGGTTTTCCCGCACCCGGATGACGCCGAGCTCACCTGCGGCGGCACGCTCCTCCGGGCGGCGCGGCTGGGGTACCGCGTCGGGATCCTCGACCTCACCGCCGGCGAACTGGCCAGCCGGGGCACAGTCGCGAAGCGTGCCGAGGAAGCCGGTCGCGCGGCCGCCCTCCTGCAGGTGTCGCATCGCGAGAACCTTGGCCTCGTTGATGGTGGACTCACCAGCGGCCCCGGGACGCGTCTCCGGGTGGCTCAGGCCATTCGGCGACTCCGGCCGGCAGTCGTCCTGACCACGGCGCCTTCACCCTATGGAAGGCATCCGGATCATCGGGTGACAGGCGACCTGGTGCGGGACGCGGCCTACATGGCCGGCCTTCGATTACTCGATCCGGAGACGCCGCCGCACCGTCCCCGGAAGGTCGTTCATGCCATCGCGTACCGGGAGGACAACCTGAAACCGACGTTCGTGGTGGACATCTCCGACGAGCTGGAGCGGAAGATCGAGGCGATCGAGTGCTACGCGTCGCAATTCGCCGGGGTCATCCAGGCCGGCGAGGTCTATCCCAACGGCGAGTCGCTGGCGGAAATCATCCGGCACCAGGCGGCACACTACGGTTCACTCATCCGCGTCCGCTATGGGGAGCCCTTCCACACCACCGAGACGGTGCGAATCGACGACGTGGTCGCCATGGAGGTGGCGACATTCTGACCATGGCCAGTGAATCCGATGTCATCACGTACGGCACGTACCTCGTAGTGGACGATCTGCTGCGCCTCCAACAGCCGAGGTCCGAGCCGGAGCACCCGGACGAACTGCTCTTCATCGTGGTCCATCAGGCGTCCGAGCTCTGGTTCAAGGCGATCCTGCACGAGTTGCACCAGCTGATCGCGCACCTGCGCGACGGTGATACGCTGTACGCGCTGCATACGATGCGCCGCGTGAACGCGCTCTCCAGGATCGTCGCCGATCAGCTCTCCGCGCTCGACACGCTGCCACCCCAACGGTTCGCGCAGTTCCGCGGCTACCTGGGTACGTCGAGCGGAGGCCAGAGCGTGCAGTTCCGCGCGATCGAGGCGCTGAGCGGCCTTCGGGACGAGCACTTCGTCCAGGCCGTGCGAGAGCACGGTCCCGTGCCACCGCTGGTGGCCAGCGCGCTGGAACAACCCACGCTGCAGTCGCTGTTTCTCGACCTGTTGTCCCGGCGTGAGACGACGCTCGAGCAGCTCTACCTCGGCCCGGGGCCGACCGCGGAGTTCCTGCTGGCGGAAGCGCTCCTGGAGTACGAGCAGAATTTCCAGCGCTGGCGCTACCTGCACGTGCAGCTCGTTGAACGGATCATCGGGCCGGATACGGGGGGAACGGGAGGCACGCTGGGCGCGCGGTACCTGCAACACACGCTCAAGCAGCGTTTCTTCCCTGAGCTGTGGACGGTGCGCCGCCGCTTCTTTGTGGACGCGAACGGCGCCCCCCGCCCGTGACCGGCTTGCCATCGCGGCCCGTCGAGGACAGGCCTTTGATCGACATTTCCGTCGCTCTCCGGGAAGGCACACCGGAATGGCCCGGGGACACGGCCTACTCCTGCCGGTGGACCTGGCAGGTGAGCCGCGGTGACAGCGTGAACGTGTCCAGCACGTGCGGCAGCCCGCACGTGGGAACGCACGCCGATGCGCCCTTCCACATTGATGCTTCCTGGCCTCGGGTCGATGCGCTTCCGCTGGAGGCGTTTCTCGGGCGGGCGTCCGTCATCGATGTGCGGGGACGGCAGGGGCCGATGGAACAGTCGGCGCTTGGCGGCGGGGTAATTGCCGGTGGACGCCTCCTGCTGCGCACGGGATGCACGATCGCTGATGGCGTCTTCCCCGCGGAATGGCCGTGGTTGTCGTCCTCCTGTGTGGCGGCGCTGCTGGCCGGGGGTCTGCGGCTGCTGGGTGTGGACGCCCCGTCGGTGGACGGGCGTGACAGCCGCTCGCTCGAGGTGCACCGCGCGCTGTTCGGCGGCGGTGCCATGGTGCTGGAGAACCTCGACCTGCGTGGCGCACCACCGGGAGACTACGAACTGGTGGCCGCCCCGCTCCGTCTGGTCGGGCTGGACGCGGCCCCGGTCCGGGCCGTGTTGCGCGCGCTGCGACCGGAATGACGACCCCGGCCATCCAGACCGAGGATCTGGTCCGTGACTTCGGCCCGGTCCGCGCGCTGGATCACCTGACGCTGGTGGTTCCGGCAGGTATCGTGTTCGGGTTTCTCGGACCTAACGGGGCAGGCAAGACCACGGCGATCCGCGCGTTTCTCGGTCTCGTGGAGCCGACCGGCGGTCTCGTTCGCGTGCTCGGATTCGATATCCGTCGGGAAAGCGATCGCATCCGGGAACGCTCGGGCGCGTTGCTGGAGCATCACGGACTGTACGAGCGGCTCACCGCTGAGCAGAATCTCGACCTCGCGGGCCGCATCTGGCGCATGCCGCGTCCCCAACGCCGGGCGCGGACGCGTGAGCTGCTGGAGCAGTTCGGGCTCTGGGATCGGCGGGCGGAGCCGGCGGGGCACTGGAGTCGCGGAATGAAACAGAAACTCGCGGTCGCGCGCGCCGTGTATCACCGGCCTCCGCTGGTCTTCCTCGATGAACCAACGGCCGGTCTGGATCCCGTGGCCAGTGCCGCGCTGCGCGACGACCTGGCCAGCCTCGCGGTCGGCCAGGGAGTCACCGTTTTCCTGACGACGCACAACCTGGTCGAGGCCGAGCGGCTTTGCGCGCTGGTAGGCGTGATCCGGCGCGGACGGCTGGTCGCCATGGGTCCGCCCGGCTCACTGCTGCAGGAGAACTCGGCGATCGTCCGGATCAGCGGATCGGGACTCGACGAGCCGACCGCTCAGGGCGCGTTGTCACTTCCCGGCGTGATCGCCGCAGCACTGGACCGCGGTGAACTCGTCGTCAGGCTTGCGCCTGGCGCGACCAGCGCTGCGCTGGTGGCCATGCTGGTGCAGCGCGGGGTCGGCGTGGAGGAGGTTCGCCGGGAGCGGCGAACGCTGGAGGAGGCGTTCCTCGAGCTGGTGGGCGAGGACTCGGCCGGCGCTCGGTCGCCGAGCGGCGGAGCCATGCCGGGAGACGGCCGTGCTGGCTGACACGCTCACCGTGGCGTGGAAGGAATGGCGCGAGTTCCGCGATCAGCTCTTCCGGATGAAGCGCGGTGGGCTGTCCGCGCTCATCGTGGTGCTGATGCTGGGCATCTTCACGCCCCTGCAGATGGGCACGACTTGGTTGACGTCACCGCTCATGCTGGCATACTGGCCGCTCCTCTCCTCAGGCATGGTGTCCACCCTCATTGCGGACGCCTTCGCCGGCGAGCGGGAACGACACACCCTGGAGACGCTGCTGTCGACCCGCCTGCCGGACAGCGCGATCCTGGCAGGGAAGATCCTGGCGGCCGTGCTGTACGGTGTGCTCTTCACCTTCGCCAACATCGTGGTCGGTTTCCTGACGCTGACCCTCTCGCGTCTGGGTGAGCCCTTCGTCGGGCCCTCCCCGTCGCACCTGATGTACGTCGTGGTGCTGGTAGTGCTGGCGTGCACGACGCTGTCAGGGGTGGGCATCTTCATCTCGCTGCGCGCCGCCACCGTACGTCAGGCACAGCAGACGCTGGGCATCATCATGATGGTGCTGTTCATCGGTCCGTTCCTCTTCATCCAGTTCCTGGCGCCGGACGACCGCGTATCGCTGGCAACCAGATTCGCCACGATGGGGACCGCGCGCCTGGTCGGATGGGCATCCGCGATCCTCCTGCTCGCGTCGGCGGTACTGGTCTCACTGGCACGGGCCCGTTTCAGGCGGGGGAAGCTGACGCTCGATTGACGGCCGGACTCACCTCGGCCGGAGCCCTTCGTCCGGCTATATTTTCCCGGTCATGCCTGAACCGATCTACCTCGACCACGCGGCCACGAGCCCTGTGCGGCCGGAAGTGCTGGAAGCCATGCTTCCGTTCTTCGGACCCCGATTCGGCAACCCGTCCAGCACGCATCGCTGGGGCAGGGAGGCGCGGGTGGCACTGGATGAAGCACGGGAGCGCCTGGCACGCGCACTCGGGGCTCAGGCCGACGAGATCTGCTTCACGTCTGGCGGGACCGAGTCGGACAATCTCGCGGTGCTGGGTGCGTGGCGAGCTCTGCGTGACCGCCGACCGGCCGTCCTGTCCTCACCCATCGAGCACAAGGCGGTTCTGGGTGCCGTGCATCAGGTGGAGGCGGAAGGCGGCACGGCGCGCATGGCTCAGGTGGACGCCACGGGAACTGTGCTTGCGGACCCCTTCGCATCGCTCGTGGCCGACGACACCGCCGTCTGTTCGGTGATGTGGGTGAACAACGAAATCGGCTCGGTCCAGGACATTCCCACACTGACCGTCGCCGCCAAGTCGCGCGGCGCGCTGTTTCACTCAGACGCGGTGCAGGCGCTCGGGAAGGTCGCGATCGACCTGAGAGCCGTTCCGGTCGACTACTTGTCGGTGTCGGGACACAAGGTCGGGGCGCCGAAGGGAATCGGCGCGATGTTCATCCGCCGCGGCGCCCCGCTGGTGCCCCTGCAGTTCGGCGGGACACAGGACCGTGGACGCCGGCCGGGCACCGAGAACCTGGCCATGGCGGTTGGGTTCGCGCGCGCCGTGGAACTGGCGTCGGAGGAGCGCGACGCGGAATGGCGCCGGCTCGAGGGCCTCCGCGACACGTTGGAGGCCGCGCTGCTGGCCCGCATTCCCGACGCGGTCATCCATGGGCGCCGAAGTCGTCGAGCGCCGCACATTCTGAACATCTCGGTGCCCGGCACCGACTCCGAGTCGATGCTCATGGCGCTGGATCTTCAGGGCGTCGCCTGCTCCGCCGGATCGGCGTGTCAGAGCGGTAGCGTGGATCCGTCCCACGTACTTGCTGCCATTGGCGTGTCCCACGACCTTGCCAGCGCCTCGGTCCGCATGAGCCTGGGTGCGCTCACCACCGCCGAACACGTGTCACGCGTGGCAGAGCTGTTCCCGGCCCTCATCGCCAAGGCGCGCCGGCTGTCCGGCCTGGTGTCCGGATAGAGGATCGCCATGGCTCGCGTGCTGGTCGCCATGTCCGGAGGCGTGGATTCGTCCGTTGCCGCGGCGCTGCTGGTGGAGCAGGGATTCGACGTCATCGGGGCGACGATGAAGTTGTTCTGCCACGGCGACGATCTCCCCGATCGACCCTGCTGCTCACTCGACTCGGTGAACGACGCAAGGCGGGTCTGCGATCGCCTGGGGATCCCGCACTACGTGCTGAACATGGAGCGCTCCTTCGGGCGCGACGTGGTGGACGACTTCGTGCAGGAGTACGCGCGCGGACGGACACCGATTCCGTGCGTTCGCTGCAACACGTTCACGAAGTTCCGCGACCTGGTGGGCAAGGCCGATGCGATCGACGCGGACTTCGTGGCGACGGGTCACTATGCGCGCGTGATCGACGGCCGCCTTCATAGAGGCGACGATCCCGCCAAGGATCAGTCGTATTTCCTGTGGGGGCTGCGACGGGAGATCCTGTCCCGGCTGCTGCTTCCGGTGGGCACGCTGACGAAGGCGGAGACCAGGGAACGGGCGGCTTCGCTCGGGCTCGCCCTCGTCGCACAGAAGGTCGAGAGTCAGGACATCTGCTTCGTACCGGACGGGGATCACACGCGAGTCATTGCGGCACGGCTGGGGAGCAATAGTGAAGCGCTCCAGTCTGGCCCGATCCTGCTCGCGGACGGCAGGATCGTGGGCGAGCATGCCGGCTACGCGCGGTTCACGATCGGACAGCGGCGCGGCCTGCCCGGCGGCTTCCCGGAACCCATGTTCGTCGTGGAGATAGACGCGTCACGGCGCGCCGTGGTGATCGGTCCGCGAACCGAGTTGCTCGGTCATCTGGTTGAGGCGGCCGAAACGAACTGGCTGGGCGCCATCCCGTCGCCAGGCGACCGGGTCGCAGCCCAGGTGCGCCACCGTGCGACGCCGACGCCCGCGACAATCGTCTCCGCCTCCGTTGGCCGGCTGGAGTTGGCCTTCGAAACGCCCGTTTCGGCGATTACTCCGGGCCAGTCGGTGGTGGTTTACGAGAGGAGCCTGGTTCGGGGAGGCGGTGTCATCGAGCGCGGAGTCCGCGCTGGCCGACTTCTGCCTGTCGCCGCTGCCTGACCGCTTCTGGCGCCTGGCGGGGCTCTGACGGGGGCTTGGATCACGTGTTGGATGATTTGAGAGCGGAGTGCGGAGTGCGGAGTGGGGAGTGAGGAGT
>DASWGU010000139.1:0-14028 GCA_036393555.1 Gemmatimonadaceae bacterium | reverse complement strand
GCGGGCCGCGTTAGGTCGTGCTGGTGGCCTGACGTTCGAGGCAGTTGCCGCCGTCGCGGAGAATGGCCGGCGGACGGTCTCGTTCGTGACCAATCGGTGCAGGGTCAGCACGGGACACACGGCGGTCGACCGGTATTCCATGGCGGCCACGGCTGCGGTCTTCCGCCGGGCGGCGCTCGAGGCCAGGTCCGTCTCCCCACACACGCCGCCCGACGACGCCGTCTGGTACGAGCACGCCGTCGGCTGTCCCGCCCAGGCGACGTGGGAGAACCGGCCGCCCGCATGGCCCCGCAGCGTCACGACCCTTCGCCCTCACCAGGAACTGGTGCAGTTCGTCGTGGACGCGTCGGGACAGGTCGAGCCAGGAAGCGAACGCTTCCTCGCGTCCAGCGATCCGAGCTTTGCCGCCGCGATCCGCGAGGTGCTTCCCACCTGGCGTTACACGTCAGCGACCCGCTCGGCACGACCTGTCCGCCAACTGGTTCACACCAACGTCGGCTTCATGCCGCCCATCGTGCTCGGTCCCGACGGCAGGGGGTGTCCCGATGACGCGACGAAGGGTGTTGTAGCGCGGTTCGCACGCGACGGAAGGCGCTCGACACCGGACACCGGTTTTCTGCGCGACGTAGTGACGGCGTTTGCGTGGGATCCCGTCGCGGAGCCACTGCATGGCGCGACGCTCCACTTCGGCTACGACCGGCACCGCAGGCCGGTGAACCTGCAGATGACGCCGGCCGGACGCGCGGACTCGCTCGATCCCCGCGTCCGCCAGCGGATTGAATTCGACGCCATGAGCCGCATGCCGCCGCTCCCCGCCTCGCTCGGAACCGACTCGATCGACCTCGAGGTGGAGTTCGGCCTCCGCTGCCAGTACGTCTTCGCCGCCCCTGTCGTCAATGATGTCGCATCGATCCTCCCGCAGGGCGACGGCATGGTGCGCATCGCCAACATGCCGGAAGCCGATGGCCGGCCGTCGATGAGAGAATCCGGGCATCATCACGAGGTACTGCCGGCGGCAATTCTCGGCCGGCTGGTCGATACCACCGCCGCACTGATGCCGACGATCGACACGACGAGCGCCGATGTCGGCGATCCCGACCGCGACTTCGCGCGGGCGCCGCCGATGATCGGCGCGGCGGACCTGCTCGGCCTGCACATGTGGTTGTCCGGAACCGGCTGGCTTCGCGGCGGCATCAAGTGTGATGCCCTCCAGGGACACGGGCGATTCATGGAAGTCAGCCCGACGCGATTCGCTGAATTCCGGCGTGCGGCCCGGGCAGCCATCGACCGGATTCCCCTGCAACCGCGCTGGGCACCGCGCGGCAACCTGCCTCTTACGGAGCAGGAACTCACCTGCGACGTCGTCAGGCTCGGACCGGCGCTCCAGCCGGCGCTCTTCGGGCGCGGACCGCAACAGACGAGCATCGAGGTGCTCGCGCGATTTGTCGTCGACACCGCGGGGCGCGTCGAACCGGGCAGTACTGGATTCATGCCCGGACCAGATTCGGTCACGAGGAACCTGGTGGCCGAGACATTGAGCCGGTGGCGATTCCGCCCGGCCATGGCCGGCGGTGTTGTCGTTCGCGCCCAGACGCACGTGAACCTGGTGGTCCGACCAATGGACGCCGACGCGGTGGTCATCGCCGCCTCACCGCCACTCCCGAACCCGGAAGACACGCTGCGCCGCACGATCTTCTTCCAACCGAAGGCTCCGCCCGATCGTCCCATGACGGCGACAACGGACGCAGAATGGCGTGAGGCACTGAGTGCCATGCAGCCGTACGTGGAGCAGGCGCGCCGCACGTGGCCGCAGGCCCGCGAACGGTTCCTGCGAGGCCTTCCGCCGGGTCACGTCTTCTTGATCACCGTCAGACTCACCGACGCGCTCGGGCGAATGGAGCAGGTCTTCGTCCGCGTGGACCAGATCGACGGGAACCGCATCCACGGCAAGATCGACAGTCAGATCGGGACGGTGCTCGGCTGGCGTCGCGGCGACGCGTTCGAGACACCCGACGGAGCGCTCATCGACTGGACGATCCTCGCACCGGACGGGAGCGAGTCCGGCAACTTCGTCGGCAGATTTCTCGACACGTACCGGCGCCGCTGACGCGCATCGTCACGCTCCCTGCTGGTATCTGGCCAGGACAGCCGCGTCACCCCTGGTGCGAGATTCAGCATCGGACCTTCACGGAAACCGGAAACGACCGACATCCGGATCGACCTTCAGACCTCGCGCGGCAACGCGCCATCGCGCCGGCTCAATCGTCGGTCTGACCGAAGATCGCCATGTTGGAACTGTGACCCGGTGTCACCTTCTTCTCCGGGTAGATCCAGTGCACCGCCTGGTTCACTGCCGTCGCTGCTTCGCCGAAGCCTGACGCGATCAACTTGAGCTTCCCCGGATAGGTTGTGACGTCGCCCGCGGCATAGATGCCCGCCTGCCCGGTTTCCATGCGGCTGTTCACGACGATCTCTTCCTTCTCCAGCGTCAGCCCCCACTCGGCCAGCGCGCCCAGGTCGCTCACGTAGCCGAGCATGGGGAGGATCACGTCGCATGCGACCTCGCGCGTGGCCTTCGTTTTCTTGTCGGACAGCACCACCCCTGTGAGGGTGCCATTCTCCGACCGGATGTCCTGGAGTTCGTGAAATGTATGCACGGAAAGGCGTCCCTCGGTCGCCGCACGCTGCACCTCATTCACGGTCGCCGCGTGGGCGCGAAAGCGATCGGAGCGGTGTACCAGCGTGATGGCCGCGGCACGCCCGAGGAGTTGATGCGCCCAGTCGAACGCCGTGTCACCGCCACCAATGATGACGATGCGCCGTCCGCGATACTCCTCCGGGTCCGTGACGACGTCGTAGATGCCGCGCCCGTACCATGGATGCGCCACCGCCTGCGGCAGGCGGCGCGGCGAGAAGGCGCCGATGCCGGCCGCAATCACGATGGCCTTCGACCGATAGTCGGCCCCGTCGGTCTGCAGAACGAAGTGGTCGTCCTGCCTGTCGAGTCCGATGATGGTCTGGGACAGATGCGTCGGCGCCCTGAACTGGAGCGCCTGCTCGGTGAGCGAGTGCACGAAGTCCTTGGCCAGCACCTTGGGGAAGCCGCCGACGTCGAAGATGTACTTCTCGGGGTACAGCGCCGTGAGCTGACCGCCGAGCTGCGGCAGCGCATCGACGATCTGCGCGGTCACGCCGCGCATGCCCGCATAGAAAAGAGCGAAGAGGCCGGTGGGGCCGCCACCGATGACGGTAATGTCAACCTGAGGGTGAGTCATTCCGGTTAATCTAGAGGCTGGAGGTCGGAGGTCGGAGGTCAGGGACGTGCGCAGTTCCGTTCGTCCGACCTCGGACCGCAGACCTCCTGCCTCGCGCCCAGGGCCACCTCCCCCGACACATCGCGCCGATGCAGGTTCAAGCCATGAAGATCTACACGAAAACCGGAGATGCCGGCGACACGGGGCTCTTCGGCGGCGGTCGTGTGCCAAAGGATCATCCGCGGGTCGAAGCCTACGGCGACGTCGATGAACTGAACGCCACCCTGGGGCTGGTGCGGGCAATGGAGCCGATGCCGCGGATCGACGAGGTATTGGTGCCGGTCCAGCGCGACCTGTTCAGCATCGGGGCCCTGCTGGCCACCCCCGATCGCGACAAGATGCGTGCCTCGCTGGAGAAGGCGCGGATCGACGATGGCCGGATCCGCGAACTGGAGACGGGGATCGACCTGTGCGAGTCGGAACTGGAGCCGCTGCGCAGCTTCATCGTCCCCGGCGGGACGGCAAAGGCCGCGACCCTCCACGTCGCGCGCACGGTCTGTCGGCGCGCAGAGCGACGCGTGGTTGCGTTGCGGGCCGGGGATGAAGTGCCGGAGATCGTGGTGATCTACCTCAACCGCCTCTCGGATCTTCTCTTCATGCTGGCGCGTGTAGCGAACCGAAGGGCGGGCGCCGGCGAGGTCTCATGGTAGAGTGGCCGGAGCCGACGGCGGACCACTTCCACGCCATCGAGGTCCTGGGGTACGAGGTCCTGGTTGGCGTGGGACTCGTCGACCGGCTGGGTGACATCTGCCTGCGGGTCGCCCCGGCGCACCGGTACGCCATCATCACCGACGACCAGGTCGCGCCCCACTGGCTGGCGCGGGCGCAGGCGGCCCTTGGCTCCGCGTCGGACCGACCGCCGATCGCCCGGCGCATTGTCGCCGGCGAGGCATCCAAGACGCGCGAGCAGTGGGCGTCGCTGAGCGACTGGCTCCTGGACGAGGGTGCCGGGCGCGACACCACCGTCATTGCGTTAGGCGGCGGTGTAGTGGGCGACCTGGCCGGCTTCGTGGCGGCTACGTACCTCCGCGGCGTGCCGGTAGTCCAGGTCCCCACCAGCCTGCTCGCGATGGTGGACGCTTCGATCGGCGGCAAGACGGGCGTGGATACGCCGGCGGGCAAGAACCTCGTGGGCGCGTTCCACCAGCCGGCCCTCGTCATCGCCGATCCTGCGGCGCTGGCCACGCTGCCCGCTGTGCACCAGCGGGCCGGCATGGCCGAAGTGATCAAGCATGGTGCCATCGCCGATGCCGCGTTCTTCCGCCTGGCGGCCGCGTGGGCGGCCGCCGTCCATCACGCCTCGGCATCGGGTCAGTCGTTCGACTGGGTCGGCCCGCAAACCCTGGCCACGGTCGGACGATCAGTCGCGATCAAGGCGGACGTGGTCCGCAGCGATCCCACGGAACGCGGCCGGCGGCAGGTGCTGAACGCAGGTCACACCGTGGCGCACGCGCTGGAGCGTGAGACGGGGTACTCCCTGCTGCACGGCGAGGCGGTCGCGATCGGCCTGGTGGTCGAGGCGGAGCTGGGCGAACGCGCCGGCGTGACGGCGCCCGGCACCGCGGAGCAGTTGCGCGGCGCGTTAGGCGGCGCCGGGCTGCCGACCGCGATACCGCGTGGCGTGGATCCGGTTCGGCTGGTAGACGCCATGCGAGTGGACAAGAAGTCGCGCGGTGGCCGACTCGCCTTCGCCCTGCTCGGCGAGATCGGGGTACCCGCCGGCAACGACGACCGGGGCTGGTCCACGTCGATCGACGAGGTACTCGTGCAGGACGCCGTCTCCCCTCGACCGCCGGCGGCCTGACATGGTGTCGGCGCGCGCCGCCCTGGTCATCGCGCTCACCGCGCTCATCCTCCTGGGTGTGCTGGCGCTGTGGCTGGTGAACGTTCCGCTCTGGGCGGCCGCCGGGGCCGGCGTGCTGGCCGGCCTGGTTGCCGGACTGATTGCCCGCCGGGCGAACCGACGGGACCGACAGAAGACCGAAGCCTGAATCCGAGGGGCCGGATCACATTTTTTGTGACCCGTGTCACAAGTTGTTGAAACATCAGGATATCCGGTACCTTCGGGCTCCGAGCCAAATTCCCGGCTTCGTTCGGGCACGGAAAATGGCTGTTGACGACCTGAAAACGGTCTCGTATCGTGCGCGCCCGTTCTGCAGGACCCGCCGCGGGCAACCCCCCGCCAACCTCTTCATTCGGGCAGGTGCGTCTATGCAGCAAGCGACAGAGAGCCGGACCAAAGGGTTCATTCGCTCCTCGCCGTCCACCGCATTCGACCAGTACCTGCACGACATACAGAAGCTGCCGTTGATCACGGACCCGCTGGAGGAGCGCCGGCTGGCGCGCCTGGCCCAGAAGGGCGACGAGTTGGCCGCCGAACGTCTGGTGACCGCTAACCTCCGTTTCGTGATTTCGTACGTGAAGAAGTACCAGGGCCACGGGCTGGACCTGAGCGAACTGGTGGCGATCGGCAACGAGGGGTTGCTCAAGGCGGTCCGCAAGTTCGACCCGGACCAGGGGGTGAAGTTCATCTCCTACGCGGTGTGGTGGGTCCGGCAGGCGGTGCTCAAGGCGCTGGCCGAGCAGACCCGTTCGGTCCGCATCCCACTGAACCAGAACTCGCAGCTCATCCGGCTGTCGCGCGCGGAGACGATTCTCGCGCAGGTGCTGAAGCGCGACCCGACCGACCACGAAATCAGCCGCCTGCTCGAGGAGCCGGTGGAGCAGGTGCGCGCGTCCCGGCAGATGACGTCGACCGAAGTATCGCTGGACGCACCGGTGGACCGGTCGGACCGTGACGCCGCGACACTCGGCGAGCGTTTCTCGGGCATCGAGGGCACCGACATCGAGGACCGGACCGACACCCGGCTGATGCGTGAGTTCATCGACCGGGTGTTCCGTCGCTATCTCACGCCGCGCGAGCGGAAGATACTTGGTTTGTACTACGGCCTCGAGGAGGGCTCCGAGGCGATGACGCTCGAGCGGATCGGCGCCCTGCTGGGTGTCACGCGCGAACGTATTCGCCAGATTCGTGAGCGGGCCTTCGAGAAGCTGCGCCAGTCACCGGACGGCCGGGCCCTCGCGGGCTTCTGGAACGCCGCCTGAGCAACGGGGGGTCCCGGAAGCCCCCCAGTTGCGGCCCCGTCGCGTTCGCGGCGGGGCCGGTTCATATCCGGGGACCTGCTCGCTGAGTGCTCAGTGCTGGGTGCTCGCAACTGGATGAGCCGTGCTGGCGCTGGGGTTGGCTCAGCACCAGCTCCAGGACCAGGAAGCAGGTCTAGCATCCAGCACACACCACTCAGGCCCGATCCCTGTGCTCAGTACTGGGTGCTCGCAACCGGGTGACACGTGCTGGTGCTGGGGTTGCAGCACCAGACCAAGGACCAGGAAGCAGTTCTAGCAGCCAGCACTCACCACTCAGGCCCGATCCCTGAGTGCTCAGTACTGGGTGCTCGCAACTGGATGACCCGTGCTGGCGCTGGGGTTTGGCTCAGCACCAGCTCCAGGACCAGGAAGCAGGTCTAGCATCCAGCACTCACCACTCAGGCCCGATCCCTGAGTACCCGGTACTGCACTCACCACTCAGGCGGTCGCTGAGTGCCAGTACCTGGTGCTCGAACCGGGCGACCCGTGCTGGCGCTGGCTCAGCCCCACCACTCAGCCCTGTTTGGTACATTTCCGCCTTGCGCCAGCGCTTCGATTCACCTCTCGCCCGGCAATTGGCAGCAGCCGTCGGGCCTCGCTTTGTCCTCGAGCGTCCCGCGGAGACGCTGGTGTACACCGCGGATGGGCTCCCCGGCTACCGCCGGCAGCCGACCCTCGTGGTCATTCCCGGCACGCGCGACGAAGTCATTGACGTCGTCCGGCTCCTGGCAAAGCACAATGTGCCGTTCGTGCCGCGGGGTGCCGGCACGGGGCTGTCGGGCGGCGCCCTGGCCGATGGGGTCGTGCTCCTGGCGCTGCACCGGCTCCGCCGCATCCTCTCGATCGACCCCGCGAACCGCGTGGCCGTGGTGGAACCCGGCGTCGTGAACACGTCGCTCTCCCGCGAGGCCGCACCCCACGGGCTCCACTACGCACCCGATCCCTCCAGCCAGACTGCCTGTACCATCGGCGGCAACGTCGCCGAGAATGCGGGTGGGCCACATTGCCTGAAGTACGGCGTGACGATGAACCACGTCCTCGCGCTGACGGTAGTGCTCCCCAACGGGTCCGTCGTTTCGCTCGGCTCGGCTGACGGCGAGCGGCCGGGATACGATCTGGTCGGCGTTTTCGTCGGTTCGGAGGGATGCTTCGGCGTGGCGCTGGACGTCACCGTGCGCCTGACGAGAAACCCGGAAGCGGTCCGCACGCTCCTGGCGGACTTCACGTCGATCGACGCCGCGGCCCAGGCGGTGTCCGCGATCGTGGCGGCGGGCATTGTGCCCGCCGCGCTGGAGATGATGGACCGCGGCACGATCCGGGCGGTGGAAGCCTCGATCTACGCGGCCGGATACCCCGTCGACGCGGCCGCGGTGCTGCTGATCGAAGTGGACGGACTCGCCACTGGCCTGGAACACGACGTGGAACTCGTCGACCGGATCTGTAGCGAGCAGGGCGCCCGTTCGGTACGGACCGCGCGCGACGACGCGGAGCGTATGCGGCTGTGGCAGGGACGCAAGAAGGCGTTCGGGGCGATGGGGCGCATCGCGCCGCACCTCGTCGTGCAGGATGCGGTGGTGCCGCGCACCCGGCTCCCGGCGGTCATGGCGGAGATCGGACGGATCGCGGAGAGACACCGCGTGAACGTCTGCAACGTCTTTCACGCCGGGGATGGCAACCTGCATCCCAACATCGCGTACGATGCGGGCGACGCTGACGAGGCGACCCGCGTGGGCGCGGCCATGCGCGCCATCATGCAGCTCTGCATCGACTCGGGCGGCAGCGTGACGGGGGAACACGGTATTGGCCTCGATAAACTGGAGTACATGCCGCTGATCTTCCCGGGCGATACCCTCGCCGCGATGTGCCGGCTGCGCGAGGTCTTCGATCCCGATCGACGGGCGAATCCGGGCAAGGTGGTGCCGCTACGCGCATGTCGCGAATGGGCCGGCGTCCGTGCGGTTCGTGGCGATGCGTGACCGCGACGGGACGGAACTGGAGCTGCAGACCCGGGACATGATGGACCGGGAAGGTGTTCCGGACGGGACCACCGTGACCATGAAAGCGCGAAGCGAACGCGATGTCCGCGAGATCATCCGCGAGGCGCACGATGGTGCGGCGCCGCTGCGCATCGTGGGTAGCGGGACGTGGCTGCGTGGCGGACACCCGGTTGACGCGGGGCGGCGTCTGGACGTCTCCGGACTGACCGGAATCGTCGAGTACGTGCCCGGTGATCTCACGCTCACCGCGCGCGCCGGCACGAGCCTCGCCGAGCTCGGAGACGCGACGGCGGCGCACCATCAGTGGCTCCCGCTCGATCCGTTCGGCGACCCACGCGGCAGCCTGGGCGCCACGCTCGCCACGGCATCCTGCGGACCGTTAGGCAGCTCGATCGGGCAGCCGCGCGACCTGACGGTTGGCCTGACCTTTGTGACCGGTGAGGGACAGGCGGTCCAGGGCGGCGGGCGCGTGGTCAAGAACGTCGCGGGATTCGATCTGGTGCGCCTCGGGATCGGCGCCTGGGGAACGCTGGGTGTGCTGACCGAAGCCACGGTTCGGCTTCGCGCGCGACCGGAAGCCGACGAGACGTTGGCGCTCGCGCTTCCGGCGGAACCCGACCGGCTCGCCGACTTCCTGACGTCCCTTCGACAGGCTGCGATCGACCCGCTCTGCGCCGAGCTGCTGAACGGCGCCCTCGCCACGCGACTGTCGCTGGGAGACGGAGAGGTACTGCTCGTCAGGCTGGCCGGCAACCCGGTCGCGGTGCACCACCAGCGCGACGTCCTCGCCCGCCTGGGCGACCTGAACGAGGCCCCGGGGACGACCTGGACGAAACTGCGCGAATCCGATCCCCGCGATGGGCTGGTGGTCCGGATGTCGCGGAAGCCGTCGGAGCTGCCCCGGCTGTGGGCTGCCGCGCGCACCATCACCAGCGTGGAGGCGCATGCAACCGTGACGCGCGGTATCGTCCGGCTGCGAATACCGGACGGCCTGACGATTGCAGACGCCGACCCGCTCGCTGCGTTCGACGAGGACGACGCGCGGATCATCGAGCAGGGGCGGGCCGGCGACGGGGTGATGCCATCGCCCGCCGGGGTGGGTGAACTGGCCGAGCGCCTTCGCCTGGCATTCGATCCGCTTCGCATCCTGAATCGCGGCATTCTGGGGGAATCCCTGCATGACCGCGGCTGAACGACGGACGGGCGCGCTGGCCGGCACGCCGCTCGACGACGTCGCGGCGGGTCTGGACCTCTGCGTTCACTGCGGATTCTGCCTGCAGGGCTGTCCGACCTATCTTGCCCTGGAGGACGAGAACGACAGCCCCCGCGGCCGATTGATGCTCATGCGCGCCGCGGTGGACGGCGGGCTGCCGGTGGACGATCCGGGGTTCCACACGCACATCGACCGGTGCCTGGGTTGCCGTGCCTGCGAGACCGCCTGCCCCAGCGGCGTGCCGTACGGACACCTGCTGGAGGCGACACGCGAGACGTTCGCCCAGCGGCGGCCGCTTGACCGGCTGACCGCGATGATGCTCGTCACCATGGCCAACGAGGCGTTGCGCCGCGTGATCCTCGGCGGCGGCCGCCTGCTCCGAACGCTGCGCCTGACGAGAGTGCTGGCGCGGCTCCCCGGCCGCATCGGCTTTGCCATGGCCATGCTCGAGTCGACGAGACCGGCTGTGTCACCTGGCCCGCCCGCGCCGGCAACCGGCGGACCGCGCGGGTCGGCGGCCCTGCTGACCGGCTGCGTCATGGAGCAGTTGTTCCCCCATACCAACCGGGCCACGGAGCGCGTGCTCAGCCGCAACGGGTATCGGGTCGTGGAGGCGGCGGGGCAACGATGCTGCGGTGCGCTGCATGCCCATGCCGGGGAGGTTGCCCGGGCACGCTCCCTGGCGCGCACCAACGTCGGCGCCTTCGAGCGTTCGGGCGCGGACGTCATCGCGGTGAACGCCGCCGGATGCGGCGCCATGATGAAGGACTACGGCCACCTGCTCCGCCATGATCCGGACTGGGCGGAGCGTGCCGCCCGGTTCAGCGCTCGCGTCCGCGACGTGAGCGAACTCCTCGCGGCTGCCGGGCCGGTGCCGCCGGGCCGCCTGGCCGTGCGCGCCACGTACGACGCGCCCTGTCACCTGCTGCACGCCCAGCGCGTGACCGATCCGCCCCTGGCGGTCCTCCGGTCGATACCCGGACTGGCCCTGACGCCGCTACCTGACGCCGACCGGTGCTGTGGCGGCGCCGGGATCTACAACCTCGTGCAGCCGGCCTCATCCGCCGCGATTTTGCGGGAAAAGGTCGATCGTGTCCGCGGGACGGGCGCGGCGTTGGTGGTCACGGGGAACCCCGGCTGCCACATGCAGATTGGCGCGGGACTCCTGCGCGCCGGCCTCGCGATCCGGTGCGCGCACCCTGTCGACCTCCTCGACCGTGCGTACGGCGAATCTCCGACGGCATAACGAGTCCGGGTGGCGCGTCCCGGCCCGCGCCATTACACTGTCGTTATGCTCGATACCGTGCTCTTCGAGCTCGAAGGGGTGATCGCGGATACCGGCGAAGCCCGGCGTGACGCGATCATCGCGTCGCTGCGGGCCGACGGGGTGATCGTGCCCGAGGCCGCGTACCGGGATCACTGTGCCGGCCTGTCCTTCGAGGACGCCGTGCGCGCCGCCGGTCGCGCGCTGGACGGTCCGGTCGACGAGACCGCCATCGCGATCGCCGCGCACCGCGCCGAGCGGGCCTATCGGGCGTACATCGGCAAGGGCCTCACCCTGGTGGAGGGCGCGCGCGAGACGCTCGAGCGGCTGCACGGATCGGCGCGCCTCGGCCTGGTCACCCGTGCGCCGCGCGACGACGCCCTGTTCGTCCTCTCGCTGGCCCGCATGGACCACTTGTTCACCTGCGTGGTCGCCGCGGAAGATGCCCCACCCAAGCCCTCGCCGGAACCGTACCGGCTGGCACTGTCGCGGCTGCAGCGAGCCCGCGCCCGGGTGGTGCGCGGCACGGCGGTCGCGCTGGAGGACGGTCGCCCGGGAATCCAGTCGGCGCGCGCCGCCGGCATTCCCACGGTGATCGTGGGCGACCTGCCGGCCCACGTCGCGCTGGAGGCGGATGCCTGGCTGCCGTCTCTCGCGGGCGCAACCGCCGAGAGCCTGCTGTCGCTCGTCGCGCCACGCATCGAACCCAACGTCTGACCGGAGCGGTTCGTGCCTGACGAGAGCGCCGCGGTGGCTTCCGGCGCGGCCGATGCCGCTCCGGACCCCGGCGTGAGCGCCGCGGGTTACCGCGCCCTGCAGGAGGGAGCGGTCGTCATCGATCGCAGCGACAGGCTGCGAATGCGGTTCACCGGCGCCAGGGCGGCGGAGACCTTGAATGGCCTCCTGACCAACGAGGTCACGGCATTGGCGCCGGGCACGGGTCAGTACGCCCTCGCCCTGACTCCCAAGGGCAAGATCGTCGCCGACGTGCGGGTTCTCGCCCTGCCTGACGCGTTGCTCTTGGATACCTCCGAACGCGCCGCGCCCGGTTGGTCCGCGCTGGTTCGCAAGTACGTGAACCCGCGTCTCGCCCGGTACGAGGACGTCAGCGCGGAACTCGGCGACCTGGGTCTGTTCGGCGCTGCCTGCCTGGAAGTGCTGCGCCAGGCCACCGGAGCGGGCGAGACCATACCGCATGACCTGGCGCCGTACGGGCACGTGCCGATCGACCTCGGCGGTGTGCCCGTGACCGTGGTACGCAGCCCCGACTATGGGGTTGCGGGTTACGACGTCTTCGGCGATCCCGCAACGCTGGAGGCACTGCGCCAGCACCTGGCGTCTGTGGGCAGCGTTATGGATCCCGGCGAGGCGCTGCTGGTGTCGCGCATCGAGGCCGGTCGTCCCGAGTGGGGTGTGGACATGGACGAGTCCACCCTCGCGCAGGAGGCGGACATGGAACGCCTGGGGGCCATCTCGTTCACAAAGGGCTGCTACACCGGCCAGGAAACCGTGGCGCGGGTCCATTTCCGCGGGCACGTCAATCGTCTCCTTCGCGGCCTCCGGTTCGCCGGCGACACGGTCCCCTCGCCCGGCTCGGAGCTGGTGTCAGCGGACGGAAAGCCGGTCGCGGTGATCAGCAGCAGTGCCCGCTCGCCAACCCACGGTGTGATCGCGCTGGCTCTGGTCCGGCGGGAAGTGGAGCCGGGAACGACACTTCACACCGCCGGTGCCGGGGCGATCGTGGTCGAGCTGCCGTTCCGGAATTGACCGCCCGGACCCGGGCCATCTGGCCATGGACCGGCGAAGCCCTTAGGCTTTCGAAGCAGCCGCGCGGCGTCGGCCGCCGGTCCGCCTAACGAACCTCCCCCGCATCCGTGGCCGCACTTCCCCGCACCCTTGGCGCGTTGCGTCGCTCGCCGCTCGGCGCCACCGAGCGCGTCCTCCGGCCGGTTCGCGAGGAGGTGCGCGAGAACCTGCTCGCCAGGCTCCGGTCCGGCGAGTCCCTCTTCCCCGGCGTCCTGGGGTACGACGATTCGGTCGCTCCCCAGATCGTGAATGCGTTGCTGGCTCGGCACCACTTCATCCTGCTGGGCCTGCGCGGCCAGGCGAAGTCGCGGATTCTGCGCTCCATTGCCGGGTTGCTGGACGACGCCATTCCAGTAGTCGAGGGGAGCGAGGTGAACGACAATCCCTACGCCCCCATCTCGCGTTACGCACGTAACCTGATCGCCGGGGCCGGGGACGACACGCCCATTGCCTGGGTGGGCCGGGACAGCCGCTACGTCGAGAAACTCGCGACGCCCGACGTGACCATCGCCGACATCATCGGCGACGTCGATCCGATCAAGGCGGCACGGGGCGGCCACGTGCTGTCCGACGAGCTGACCATGCACTACGGCATGCTCCCGCGAGCCAATCGCGGGATCTTCGCCCTGAACGAACTCCCGGACCTGGCGGGCAAGGTGCAGGTGGGCCTCTTCAACATCATGCAGGAAGGCGACGTGCAGATCAAAGGGTACCCCGTCCGCCTCCCGCTCGACGTACTGCTGTGCTTCACCGCCAATCCCGAGGACTACACCGCGCGCGGCAAGATCATCACCCCGCTCAAGGACCGCATCGGGAGCGAAGTCACGACGCACTATCCCGACAGCGTCGAACTGGGGATGCAGATCACGGCGCAGGAGGCCTGGACCAACCGCGGGCTCCTTCCCGTTCGTATCCCGGATTTCGTGGCCGAGGTGATCGAGCGGGTGGCCTTCGAGGCGCGCACCGACAAGCGGATCGACCGGCGCTCCGGCGTGTCGCAGCGGATGCCCATCGCGCTGATGGAAAGCGTGATCTCCAACGCCGAGCGGCGGGCCGTACAACTCGATGAGAAAGAAGTGGTCCCCCGCCTGTCCGATCTCTATGCGGCCCTGCCCGCCGTTACCGGCAAGATCGAGCTGGAGTACGAGGGCGAACTCGTGGGCGCGGCGGCCATTGCCCGCGAACTCATCCGTCGTGCGGCGGAGGCGACGTTCCGTGTACGCGCCGGCGGAATCAACACCGACGAGCCGGTGATGTGGTTCGACGCCGGAAGCGCACTGCAGGTGGGAG
>DASWGU010000138.1:0-20098 GCA_036393555.1 Gemmatimonadaceae bacterium | reverse complement strand
TGGCGACACTGTCTACAAGGCCGGCCGCACGACCGGAGTCACCGGTGGCTGGGTGAGCAAGACGTGCGAGAACTACTACGACGGTGATACGGTCTCCACAGCGAATACGATGGAAGCTTTCCTCTGCTTCGACGAGGTTCGCGATGCTTCAGCCGGTGAGGGGGATAGTGGAGCTCCGGTTTTCTACCCCGCAGACATCTTCGGCAATCCACCGTATGCGATTGGCATCCTCAGCCGGGCGGTTCATGCAACTTCGCAAACATGGACGACGGATTCGGAAGACAACTCTCAGTACTGCACGGCGAACTGCAGGTGGATCTTCACGGAATGGCCCGGAATAGAGACCCATTTGAGTCGCTACCTGTCCCCGCGACCGGCCACAATACAGTCCACAGGGATCAGTGTGACCATCGATGGCTCAAGCACCGCCTGGCAAGGCGCGGAACTTACCTGGGCGGCCGTGCCGAACGGTGGAACTGGTCCGTACTGGTACGAATGGGCAGGATTCGAGGGCGCCATGACCGGGTCAGACAGCACGATTACATACACGCCGAATCAGGGCGGCCTGGTAGAGGTTCTGGTATGGGACGCATTTGGAAACTGGGGACTTGGTAATCTTACCGTGACCTGGTGCGGGGAGTACGCGTGCTGATGGCGCTAGCCGGCTGGCCGGGAACACGACCAAGGACTGCACGCGCTGGCGGTTGACGTCAATGCCACGGAGGCACTCATGATGAGATCTCGTCGGAGAGTCAGATCCTTGCTCCTGCTGGCCGTTGTCGGATGTGCCGATACCGTTGCACCGGTTCAGGAGGCACCGACGGCCATCACCGCCTTGCCACGTGCTCTTACACCGGGCGAGCAGGACATCATCGATGCGTCCGGAGCATTTGCGTTCGACCTGTTCCGCGAGGTCAACAAGGGCCAGTGGCTCGACCGGAACGTCTTCATCTCGCCGCTCAGCGCATCGATGGCGCTCGGCATGGCGATGAATGGCGCCGCCGGGACGACGTTCGACGAGATGCGGCAGACGCTCGGCTTCGGCACCCGACCGCTGGCGGAGATCAATCAGGCGTACAGGAGCCTGATCGACGTCCTCAAGGGGCTCGATCCGATGGTCAAGTTCGAGCTGGCGAATGCCATCTGGTACGACACGCGGTTCGGGCCGTTCGTCGAGCCGGAGTTCCTGGCGGACGTTCGGACCTGGTTCGACGCGGAGGTGGGCCCCTTGGAGATGGGGACCCACCAGTCGGTAACGATCGTCAATGACTGGGCCAAACAGCACACCAAAGGCAAGATCGATGACGTCATCCAGGACACCGAGGACCTGGTCATGCTGCTGGCTAACGCCATCTACTTCAAGGGCGACTGGCGGGACCGGTTTGACAAGGCCGCTACGAAACTGGAGCTCTTCACGACCCTCTCTGGAGCAGCGATTGACGTGCCGATGATGAACCGGTACGGGCCTCTGCGCACCGGCTACATCGGCGATGCGCTCGTCTTGGACCAGCCGTACGGCGGGGATGCCTATTCGATGACGGTGATCGTTCCGTTCAGGGAGAGCGTCAACGACCTCATCGAACGACTGACGGCCGACGACTGGCGGCAGGTCATCGGCACACTGCAGCAGCAGAATGACGTACCGGTGGCTTTCCCGAAACTGAAGCTGCAGTGGAGCGACAGCCTGAAGGCACCACTCCAGAGACTGGGCATGATCACGGCGTTTCTAGAGAGAGACGCTGACTTCAGTCGCCTGTCAGCCGAAGTGGGACGAGACCTCTACATCTCCATTGTAAAGCAGGATACCTACGCCGAGGTGAACGAGGATGGCACGGAGGCTGCGGCGGTGACTACCGTCGGGCTGAAGCCGATAAGCCTCGAGTCCTATCGAGCGGACCGGCCGTTTGTGTTCGTCATCCGGGAACGACTCTCCGGCGCGATTCTCTTCATGGGCAAGATCGTCGATCCGACGGCCTGAATCGGCACACATCGCTGAGCGCATCGCTGCGGAATCGCGCCACGTCGCAGTTCCATTCTCGTCGCGCGACTGCATGTCGCACCGGCCTGTTGCGGCGTCGTCGTGCCCCTGACCGCCGTATCCACGATTGACGCACCCCACCCACGCCTTACCGTGGTACCGTGCGGCTGCCCAGCCAGCCAGGAGAGAGAGGTCGGATGATGCGTCGGAATCTGTGCACGCTCGTGGTCAGCGCTTGCCTGTTCGCGACGGGCTGTCGAAACCCGTTGGTGCCGGAGGAAGCCTCCGTCACGGTCTCCGGGCGGCGCCTCGTCCTCTCGGCTGACATCATGTGGCAGGGATCGGATCCGGTTGCGCGTCTGCACGCCCGGAATCCGGGGCAGGAGCCGGTCACGGTCGCGAGGAGTGCGTGCTCCGTCGAGGTGCGGTTGTACTCTGCCGGTGGCCGACCGGTCGGGTGGCAGCCGGCGTCACTACACTCCTGTCCGGACATCTACCTTACCGTGACGATCCCACCTGCCGACACCGTCGTACTCTGGAGTCGCTCGCTCCGTGAGGCGCCCCCGGGTCGATTGCAGGTCATCCTCGCAGGTTCGACTCCGGTTGATTTCGAGCTCCTGGCCGGGGTGCTGCCACATCGCTAGCTAGCAGGCATCGCGCCTGACGGCAGCTTCACTCGCCGACGGCAATTAAGAACCTACTAGCATCATAGTTGACGCGGAGTGCCGACGGCGTTACCTGTAGACGCAGTCGCGCCGACCGTTCCCGCGACCGAAGTCACGGATGACCACGGAGGCCTTCCGATGCGCATCACGTTTCTCGCTCTTGCTGCCGCCGTCCCCATCGGGCTGACCGCGCAGTCGCCGGCAACCATCCGCCTGGCAAACGCCAACGCGGAACTGGCCGAGGAGTTCTCGGATCTCTACGCGATGCGCGAGATCCAGGATGGGCGTGTGCTCCTGTTCGACCGCAAGGAGGACCGGTTCGTCGTCGCGGACTTCGCGTCGAGCACGGTTCGCACGGTGAGCCTCAAGGGGCACGGTCCGGGCGAGTACGAGATGATGATCTCCGCGCTGCTGCCGCTCGGCGGTGATTCGACGCTGGCGGCCGATCTCAACCGTTGGCTGATCCTCGTTGGCGATTCCGTGGTGGCAACGCTGCCGCCTGATCATCCGGCCAAGCGCAGTGTGCGGCTATGGCCACTGGGCGCCGACGGGGCCGGAAGGCTGCTCGCGCGCCAGTCAAAGAGCGGCGGTGGCATGAGGGCCGCGGACTCAGCGCTTGCCGTCCTGGTAGATCTCTCGTCAGGCAGAGCCGACACCATCACCGGTCTTCGCAACGGCGTCCGGAGAGCCGAGGTCAGACAGGTGACCGCGCCGGACGGGCGTGTGGGCGTTGGCATCGGACGGGTCCCTCTCAACGTCAGCGAGTTCCCACTGCTCTTCTCCGACGGATGGGTGGCGGTCGCGCGGCTCGACCCGTACCGCGTGGACTGGAGGGCGCCTGACGGGAGATGGATTCCGGGCGCACGGCTCCCGTTCCCGAACATCCGCCTGAACGATCGCGAGAGGTCGGCGTATGCCGAACTGAATCGCTGGGCGCGCAACGCGACGGATTGGCCCGAGTTCCTCCCGCCCTTCGACACTCCTACGCAGTTGTTCGCGTCACCGGAGGGCATGCTGCTGATCCGGCGGCTGCCGAGTGTCGCGCAGCGCGAGACCCGCTACGATGTCGTGGACCGCACTGGTGCGCTGCGTGGTCAGCTCGTGCTCCCGACCAACCAGCACATCTTCGGGTTCGGTGCTCGATCCATATACCTGGTCGAGACCGACGATGATGGAATCCAGCGGCTGCACCGCCACGCCTGGGACTACCGCAGCCTTCGCGGTTAGGCAGGTTCGGAGTCGGCCGTCAGTGGTTATCGGCCAGCCATCGCCGCGTGACGGTCCCGATCTCGTTCATCACGTCGGCGTCCGTCCGTCCGGAGGACTTGAGCACGTGGAAGCTGTGGTCAGCGCCTTCGATCCAGCGCATCCGGAAGGTCGGAGCCACGCGTGTCAGCACCTCATCCATCAGGGCCTTGCCGCAGAAGTCGTCACGCGTGCCGTTGATGCACAGGGCCGGGACGCGAATGTCCGGCAGGTGCGCGTCGCGACGCTTCTCCGGCCGGCCCGGCGGATGCAGGGGATAGGCCAGCATTAACAGGCCGTCGCAGGCGAATCCCCCGGCAGCCATCATTGACGCAGCCCGGCCGCCCATCGAGCGGCCGCCAATGATGAGCCGCGTGGGTTTCAACTCTGTGCGGGCTCGCCCGACGACCGCCGCGAAGCATGCCGTGAGCTTCGGCATGAGGTCGGGGCGGCTCGACTTCCGTTCGCGATAGAGGAAGTTGAAACGAACCGTGCTCACTCCGTTGCCGCGGAGCACGTCGGTGGTGCGCACGACGCCGCGATCCGCGTAGTTCCCGCCCGCGCCGTGCGCGCAGACGAATACCGGTGCGTCCGGGCTGTCCGGACAGGGATCGAACACCGCTGTCGTTTCCCCGCCGTCAACGGCGACGCGCCACGTCTCCGCGGCCACCTGTGATCTGCGACCTGTGACCTGTGCTGTGACCTATCCCTTGGTCCACGTCAGGCCGGTGAAGTACTGCAGACGGAGCTGACACTCATCGTTCACGACCTTCAATGAAAAGGTGTTCTCGGCAATCGACCACAGGTACCGGCCGCCGGCCGGGCAACCATAGCCCTCCGGAGCCTCGAGAGCGCCGACCAGGAGTGTGTCGGCGCGCGACTCCCACGTGCCTTGCGAGAAGCCCTCGCCATTGACGTACGCGAAGAACGAGCCGGTCGTGTCGAAGGTGATCGCGATATTGTTCTCACCGTCGTACGCCTTGAAGGTGCCACCGGGGAACTTCCTTGCCTGAACGAAGGCGGTCGCCACGAGGGTGAACAGGAAAAGTCCAAGGAACGTGGCGAGGCGGCTGGAATGATGGCGCGTCATGGTCGTTGAGCGGCAGGTGGTCAGACGGTAACGGCAAGGGACCAGCGGGCCGATGTCGAAGGACTCGCGCCTCGCGACGGTCGGCGGCGTTTCAGAATGCACCATCCGGGATGGAATGCCAAGCCCGGTGCCGCCGCGTCTGGGACGAAACGGTGCGTTTGCCCTCCAACCATTCAGGCGCCCAAGCTGTCCTTCGGTTGCCAGGGTCTCGGCGACGAAACCTGCTTCTGGGCGATCACGTAGAGCCGGTCTTCCAGCCCGACTTACGGCGCCTGGGATTCCTGCGCAGAATCGCTTGCTCTGCCCTTTGTCCTTTGCCCTCCGCCTCCATGGTAAACCCCCGGCTGGCACTCCGCACGCTGTTCAGGACGCCGTTCGTCACCCTCGTGACAATCCTCTCGCTGGCACTCGGCATCGGTGCCAACACCGCGATCTACTCGTTCTTCGACCAGATCCTGCGGCGTCCCCTCCCTGTCAGGGAGCCGAAACAGCTGATCAACCTCAGCGTGCCCGGGCCCAAGCCGGGGTCCACCTCGTGCAACCAATCCGGCGGCTGCGAGGATGTCTTCAGCTACCCGATGTTCAGGGACCTGGAGGAGCGTCAGACCGTTCTGACGGGTCTCGCGGCTCACGTCTTCTTCGGAGCGAATCTGGCGTACAAGGGCCAGACGGCCAGCGGCAGCGGCGTCCTCGTGTCGGGCTCCTACTTCCCGGTCCTGGGGCTCCAGCCCACGATGGGGCGGCTCCTCACGCCTGACGACGACAAGATCATCGGCGGACACTTTGTCACCGTGCTGAGCCACCGGTACTGGGAAACGAAGCTGGGCTCCGATCCCGCGATCCTCAACGACGTCATCGTCATCAACGGCAAGTCCATGACCGTCGTCGGCATCGGACCGCGGGGATTCGATGGGACCACACTCGGGTCGCGGGCCGACGTGTTCGTCCCTCTGACCATGCGCAGTCAGATGGCGTCCTTTTTCGGCACGACCGCGTTCGAGAATCGGCGCGCCTACTGGGCGTACGTGTTCGGCCGACTCAAGCCGGGCGTCTCGATCGAACAGGCGACGACCGCGCTCAACGCCCTGTATCGGCCCATCCTGGCCGACGTCGAAGCGCCGCTCCAGGCGGGCATGAGCGAACAGACCCTGGCGCGCTTCAAGGCGCGCGCGTTGATCGTCACGGACGGACGGCTGGGTCAGAGCGGCGTGCAGGAGGAGGCGACGGTTCCCCTGATGATGCTGTTCTCCATCACCGGCATCGTGCTCATGATCGCTTGCGCCAACATCGCCAACCTGCTGCTGGCGCGCGGGGCCAATCGATCGATGGAAATGGCGGTGCGGCTTTCGCTGGGCGCGGGGCGACATCAGTTGCTGGGCCAGCTGCTGACCGAATCGGTGATCCTCGCGGTGATCGGCGGGGCCGCCAGCCTGCTGGTGGCGAAGTGGACCGTCGGGCTGATTCTCGGTTTTCTCCCTCCTGACGCTGCGCCGGTTTTCGCGTTCGAGCTGAACGTCTCGATGCTCCTGTTCGCGGCAGTGCTCTCCCTCGCGACCGGCCTGCTGTTCGGGCTCTTCCCGGCATTCCATTCGACCCGCCCCGACCTGATCCAGATGATCCGGGCGAACACCGGGCAACTCTCCGGCGCGCGGGCGGCGTCCCGGTTCCGCACGACGCTGGTCACAGTCCAGATGGCGCTGGCGATGACGCTGCTCGCCATGGCCGGCCTTTTCGTGAAAAGCCTGGCCAATGTGAGCCGGGAGGACCTCGGCGTCCGCATCGAGAACATGCTGACCTTTGGCATCGCGCCGGTGCTCAATGGCTATCCCAACGCCCGCTCAATGGCGTTGTTCTCGCGCGTGGAGGAGGAACTTGCCGCGCTCCCGGGCGTGACCGGTGTTACCACGTCCATCATCCCGCTCCTTGCCGGCAGTAGCTCGGGAACGAGCGTGACCGTGGAGGGCTTCGAGACCACGGCCGACACCGACATCAATTCGCGATACAACGAGGTCGGCCCCGGCTATTTCGGCACGATGGGGGCCCAGCTTCTCACCGGCCGGGAGTTCACTCCGAGCGACCTCGTCGGCACGCCCAAGGTCGCCATCGTCAACGAGGCCTTCGCGCGCAAGTTCAACCTGGGGCAGAATCCGGTCGGGAAGCACATGGCAACCGGTGGCCGCAACCGGCCGCTCGACATGGAGATTGTCGGCTTCGTGCGGGATGCCAAGTACAGCCAGGTGAAGGATGTCGTACCGCCCATGTTCGTCACGCCGTACCGTCAGGACTCGACGATCGGGTTCATGCAGTTCTACGTGCGGACGGCGAACGATCCCGCTACCATGATGCGCACCATCCCGTCGGTGATCTCCCGCCTCGACGCCAACCTGCCGGTCAACGAGCTGAAGACTCTCCCGCAGCAGGTGAAGGAGAACGTCTTCATGGACCGGATGATCAGCACGCTGTCGGCCGCCTTCGCGCTCCTTGCCACACTGCTGGCGGCGATCGGCCTGTACGGTGTCCTGGCGTACACCGTCGCCCAGCGGACCCGGGAGATCGGCGTGCGCATGGCCCTGGGCGCCGATGCGGGTCGCGTCCGCGGCATGGTCCTGCGGCAGGTCGGGCTCATGACGCTGATTGGAGGAGCGCTGGGCATCGCCGCGGCGTTCGGGCTCTCGCGGGTAGCGGGCACGCTGTTGTTCGGTCTCGAGGGGAACGATCCGGTCGTCATGGCCTCGGCGGCGGTCTTGCTGACCATCGTGGCGCTCGCTGCCGGCGGCATTCCGGCGACGCGGGCGGCACGCGTCGACCCCATGCAGGCGCTGCGCTACGAGTAGGTCGCTGGCGGCCCGGGCGGCCGGAATCGGCCGCCCGCAAGTGGTTGATGGGCGGAGCGTCGGGGTGTTCATTCAAACTCCCGCCTTCCGCGCACCGTGACCGAAACCAACCGATTTCCGAAGGGATTCCTTTGGGGCGTCGCCACCTCGGCCTACCAGATCGAGGGGTCCCCACTGGCTGACGGCGCCGGCCCCAACATCTGGCACCGGTTTTCCCGACTCCCTGGACGGGTCACCGATGGCGCCACCGGCGACGTGGCCTGCGATCACTACAACCGGTACGCCGACGACCTGGCCCTGATGGATACGCTAGGGATCTCCGCCTATCGATTCAGCGTGGCGTGGGGCCGCGTCCTTCCTGAGGGACGGGGGCGCGTCAACGCCAAGGGGCTGGCCTTCTACGACCGTCTGGTCGACAAGTTGCTCGAGCTGGAAATCGTCCCGTTCGGCACTCTGTATCACTGGGACCTGCCGCTCGGTCTCGAGGACAAGGGCGGCTGGCTGAACGAAGACGTCGCGCATTGGTTCGGCGACTTCGCGTCGCTGACGATTCGTACGTTAGGTGACCGCGTTCCCTTCTGGGTCACCATCAACGAGCCGGCGGTGATAATGGAGAAGGGATACGTGCTGGGCACGTACGCGCCCGGGCATCGCAATCCCGCGGAGGCACCCGTCGTAGCGCGCAACCTGCTGCGCGCGCATGGCATGGGTGTCCAGGCCTGCCGGGCCGCCAGCTCCGCCCAGGTTGGCATCGCGGTCAACCTGCAGCCCAAGCACCCGGCGTCGGATGATCGGGCGGACGTCGCCGCGGCGCGCCGGGCTGACGCGTTCCGGAACCTGCAGTTCCTCGACGCGATCCTCCTGGGCCATTCGCCGCCGGAGCTGCCGGCGATGTTCGGAGAGACGTGGCTGCCGCTCTCCACGGCCGACATGGTGCTGACGCACCAGCCCATCGACTTCGTGGGCCTCAACTACTACACGCGCGTGGTGGTCGCGGACGATGCCGAGACGCTGCCAACACGGGCAGAGCCCATTGTCGTGGAGGACGCCAGGCGCACGCTCATGGGCTGGGAGGTGTATCCCGACGGGCTCTACGAGGTGCTGATGCACGTCACGAATCGCTACGGAAAAATCGCCATGTACGTCACCGAGAACGGCTCGGCTTTCCCCGATCCGGCACCGGAAGATGGGCAGGCGGTGAGAGATCCGGACCGGGTGTCGTTCCTGCGCGAACATCTCCGGCGGGCACTGAAGGCGCGGCTGGACGGGGCCGATCTCCGGGGCTACTTCGTGTGGTCGTTGCTCGACAACTTCGAGTGGAACAGCGGCTACTCCAGGCCGTTCGGCCTCGTACGGGTGGATCTGGCGTCACAGCGCAGGACGATGAAGGAAAGCGGCAATTTCTACGCCGAGGTGATCCGGACCGCCGGTACGAACCTCCAGGAGCCGTGAGCCGTAGTTCTGATCACGATCTGGCCGGAAGCACCGGAGTCGAATGTACGCAACGTGCCTCTTCTGCAACGAGCACCTGGGAAAGAACGAGTCAATCGACCTGTTCCCGGTCGGGACGCGGCTGGCGTTCGACGGGGCCCGCGGGCGGCTCTGGGTCGTCTGCCCCAAGTGTGAACGCTGGAACCTGACGCCGCTCGAGGAGCGTCTCGACGCGATCGAGCAGTCGGAGAAGCTCTACCGGGATACGCGCAAGCGTGTGGCGACGGACAACATCGGGCTGGCAAAACTGCGCGACGGGACCACGCTCGTGCGGATCGGCGAGCCGCTGCGCCCCGAGTTTGCGGCGTGGCGGTATGGCGACCAGTTCGGGCGCCGCCGCAGGCGGCAGCTGCTCTACGTGGCCGGTGGAGCGGCAGCCGTCAGTTCCGTTTTCATTGGCGCAGCGGCGGCTGGACTGAGCATGGGCGCCTTTGCCTGGATGTTCGCCCAATCGGGCCGGAACCTGATCCGTGGCGATCCCGAGAAAGTCGTCGCGAAGATCCGCACGGAGGAGGCCGGTCTCGTGCAGGTTCGGCGGCGGCACCTCGGCGGCACGTCGCTCTCCCGCGGCGACGACGGTCGGCTCGCTCTCAACCTGCGATTCAAGGGTGGGGAGCGCGAGTTCACCGGCCGGGAGGCAGAGCGCATCGCGTCGATCCTGATCCCGAAGGTGAATCGCTACGGCGGCAACCAGCAGGCGGTGCGGCAGGCGGTGGAGGAAATCGAGAGCGTCGGAAGCACGGAAGCGTACATGGAGCTGCTCGCGAATCTGGCGCCCAGTTACACGACGCCGAACGCTTCACGTCGTCGCGGTTGGCGCGGGACGGGCGGCCAATCGAATTTCCACAAGCAGGGACTCTTCGGGCTGCCCGGTCCCCACCGTCTGGCACTGGAGATGGCGCTGCACGAGGAGGCCGAGCGCCGGGCGATGCAGGGAGAGCTGCGGGAACTCGAGCTGGCCTGGCAGGATGCGGAAGAGGTCGCCGCGATCTCGGACAGCCTGACGCTTCCGGAATCGGTCACAACGGCGTTCGAGAAACTGAAGAAGGGTCAAGGGTTGAGGGTCAAGGGTTAAGGGGGGTTGGGGAGAGGTTGTTGCCTTCGCATCGGCCCTTCGATCCCTGACCCTTGACCCTTGACCCTTGACCCTTGACCCTCAACCTTGACCCTGACCCTTGACCCTTGACCCTTCCAGGGTTCCCATGTCCATCAGACCAGTCAAACAGATCATCGAGTCCAGGCCCACCATGGAGGGTGCCGGCGTCAAGCTGCGCCGCGCCTTCGGGTTCGGAAACACAACCGATTTCGACCCGTTCCTGCTGTTCGACGACTTCCGGAACGAGCGTCCGGCGGACTATCTCGCGGGATTTCCATGGCACCCGCACCGCGGCATCGAGACCATCACATACGTCCTGAAGGGCACCGTGGAGCATGGCGACAGCCTGGGCAACCGCGGCTCGTTAGGGGCCGGCGACGTGCAGTGGATGACCGCGGGGCGGGGGATCATGCACCAGGAGATGCCCCAGGGCGACGCCGAGGGTCGCATGCACGGCTTCCAGCTCTGGGCCAACCTGCCGTCGTCGCTCAAGATGACGACCCCGCGATACCAGGACGTCGTGTCGGGGGACATCCCCGAAGTCGTGGAAGACGACGGGACCACTGTGCGCGTGGTGTGCGGTGAGTTCTGGGGGAAGCGCGGTCCCGTGGAGGGTGTCGCCGCCGACCCGAATTATCTGGACATCTGGGTCCCACCTGGCCGGAAGCGCTCGTTCGCGGTTGATACGCGACGGCATGCATTCGCGTACATCTTCGAGGGAAGCGGCACCTTTCGCGATGCGTCACAACCCTTCGGCGTGCTCACCGAGAAGGACGGTCCCGTCGAGACCGTGGCACGCGAGATGACAGGCAACCGGTCGCTGGTCCTGTTCGACAGCGGCGACGAAGTCACGGTGCAGTCCGGCGACGAAGGGATCCGCTTCCTGCTGGTATCCGGCCGTCCGCTCGAGGAGCCGGTTGCGTGGTACGGCCCGATAGTGATGAACACCCAGGCGGAGCTGTACCAGGCGGTGCAGGAGCTTCGCGCGGGGACCTTCATCAGGAACGATTGAGCCGCCAGGTCGCGGTGCGCGCACTCGGCGAAGTCCGGGCGTAGGGCGCCGCGGCGCGGGGGCTTACACGCCGAGGGGGAAGTGCTTCTCCAGGCAGGCCGGACAGATGCCGTGTGAGAAATCGGCTGACGTATGGCTGCGGACGTATGCCTCGATCTGCTCCCAATCGCCCACTTCGGTGCGCACCTTCCGGCAATGCGCGCAGATCGGAATGATACCGTGCAGGACGCGCAGTTCGGCCAGCGTGCGTTCGCTCGTCGTTCGCGCTGCGTGCTCCGCCTCCCAGGCGTAGACCAGATCGCGCTCGAGCGCCCGGCGGCGCCTCACCATCACCATCCCGACTGCGTTGATCAACCCGATCACCACCAGGTCACCCCCGATGCCCCCTGCGTCGCTGCCAGTCACCCACGTGAGGCGCAGCAGAGCGAGTCCCATGCTGAGCAGGAGCGGGGGGATGACCTGTCGCCAGAAGCGGTTGGGTAGCGCTCCATACAGCACGATCAGGATCATCAGCGGCGTCCGAAGCGGCAGCTCGGAATCCTGGGGCCGAAGCGCGATCAGTCCCACCACCCCGCCCGCCAGCGCGAGCGCGATGCCCAGCACGACGTTCTCGTACGCACGCCGATTGTCCACCAACCGCACCAGCGCGATGCCGACGAGCGACACGGAGACCATCATCGCGCGAATGAGAAGGCGTTCGCGCAGCCGCGGCCAGTCGTCCGCGTAGAGAGTGAAGTCCGTGCGAACGAACCAGAGGTGCGGTATCAGCAGCAGTGCCAGCGCCAGGGTGACAATGCGGCGGTCGTTCCGGAGCTGGAGCGCTTCGAGTGCCATGTCAGCCGTTGGCCAGATGCGGAGCGAATGTTGGCATCCAGCCGCGGTCCGTGACAAGAGCGACGTCGCTGAACCTGCTCCGCTTCAGCCCCATCCGCTCCAGCAGCGCCGTCACGGCATCGCGGGAATCCGGTGACACGTCGCTATTACGAGTACCGCGTGGCGGTTCCCAAAGCCCGAAGCCACCCGGTGCGATGGGGACGCGAGTAGAATGTGGCATGGAATGGTCAGGTTTTCAGCCCGATTGCTTCCGGATTGTAGCACGTGGGCATCTGATCCGCGGTGACGAAAAGCTCGTGGGAGAGAGAATCCGAACGGCTATCACCGGCGCCGGGCACGAATGGTCCAGTCCGCGGTGGACTTCGCGGGTGAAGCGCTAACGCACTCCCAGCATGGTGAACAGGCCAGCAAACCGGGGGGCAGGGGCCGCGTTCTGCTGCCGCGGTGTGGCCACATGGTGGCGCGGATGGCATTTTGTGGCTGCCACCTGGCGCGGATCGGTCACCCGGGATCGAGGCGATAATCATGAAGCAGTTGCTACTCGCGGCGTTCGTTGTCGTCCAGGCGTCGTCGCCTCTGGCGGCGCAAGCTCCCACCGTCACCGCGTCCGACTACGAACGGGCCCGGGGGTTGGCGGCGCAGTACCGCGCTCTGGTGGTCGACGTCCTGGAGACCCCCACATGGACCGATGACACCCGGTTCTGGTACCGGAAGTCCGTCGAGGGCGGCCACTCGTTTGTCATGCTTGACGCGACGAATCCCGACGCAATGGTGAAGGCTCCCGCCTTCGACCACGCGCGACTGGCAACTTCGCTGAGCGGCGCGACGGGTGAGCAATACAGCGCGGTGACACTGCCGTTCAGCACCTTCTCCTTCGTCGGCATCCAGGCGATTGCCTTCGGAGCGGACGGCGCATCCTGGTCGTGTACGCTGACGGAGTACGCCTGCACGCGGAGCGCCGCCGGGGCAGGCCGGGGGGGTGGCGCGGGTGGTGGTCGCGGTGCGGGTCGAGGAAACGCCGTGAGCGAGGACGGCGTTCGATCGCCGGATGGCCGGCGGGTGGCGTACATCGCCAATCACAACGTCCGGGTTCGCGATGCGGGATCGCCCCTCTCCGCCGGCACCGCGCTCAGTCGCGACGGTTCCGAGGGCAATCCGTTCACCCCGCAGTCGATCCGCTGGTCGCCGGATTCGCGTCACCTGGCCGCCTACCGGGTTCGTCCTGGCTACCGGCGGATGGTGCAATACGTGATCTCGTCGCCGCCGGACCAGGTGCAACCGAAGCAGATGGAGCGGTTCTACGCCAAGCCCGGCGACGTGCTCGACCTGCAGCAGCCGTCGCTCTTCGACGTGGAGTTGCGCCGCCAGGTGAACATCGACGACGCGCTCTTCCCCAATCCGTTCAGCCTCAGCGGAATCCAGTGGCGGCGCGATTCCCGCGCCTTCACGTTCGAGTACAACGAGCGCGGTCACCAGCGCTATCGCGTCATTGAGGTGAACGCGGCCACCGGCGCAGCCCGCGCGCTGGTGGACGAGTCCTCCGCGACCTTCATCGACTACCGGCGCGCCTCCGGATCGCTCTCGGGAGGCGGCCGCACCTACCGGTTCGACGTCAATGACGGGCGCGAGATCATCTGGCTCTCGGAGCGCGACGGCTGGGCGCACCTGTACCTGTACGATGGCATGACCGGCGCCGTGAAGAACCGGATCACGAAGGGTTCCTTCGTCGTGCGTGCTGTCCAGCGGGTGGACACGGTAGGCCGTCAGATCTATTTCAGCGCCGGCGGCATGGACCCGAAGCAGGATCCGTACTTCGCGCACTACTACCGGGTGAACTTCGATGGCTCAGGGCTCACTCCGTTGACCGATGCCGCGGCCGACCACGAGGTGTGGTATTCGCCCGATGGCCGGTTCTACGTGGACAAGTGGTCGCGCGTGGACCTGCCGCCCGTGTCGCAACTCCGCCGTGCGAGCGACGGCACAGTGCTCGTCGATCTCGAGCGCGGAAACCACGCCGCGCTCACGAAGGCCAGCTGGCGCGCGCCGGAAGTCTTCGTCTCGAAGGCCCGCGACGGAACCAGCGACATCTACGGCATTGTGGTCAAGCCCTCACGCTTCGATGCCCGCCGGAAGTATCCGGTCATCGAGTACATCTACGCCGGACCGCACGGCTCTTTCGTGCCCAAGGACTTCTCGCCCTGGCTGAACATGCACTCGATCGCCGAGCTGGGGTTCGTCGTCGTGCAGATCGACGGCATGGGGACCGCCAACCGGAGCCGCGCGTTCCACGACGTGGCCTGGAAGAACATCGGCGACGCTGGTTTTCCCGATCGCATCCTCTGGCACAAGGCCTATGCGGCGCGGAACACATGGTATGACATCTCCCGCGTCGGCATCTTCGGCGGGTCAGCCGGCGGACAGAACGCCATGGGGGCGCTGCTCTTCCATCCGGAGTTCTATCGCGTAGCGGTGGCCTTCGCCGGATGCCACGACAACCGGATGGACAAGGTCTGGTGGAACGAGCAGTGGATGGGGTGGCCCATCGGGCCGGAGTACGAGGCCAGCTCCAACGTGGTGCACGCGCACAAGCTGCAGGGGAAGTTGCTGCTGGTCGTACCCGAACTGGATACCAACGTCGATCCGGCGTCCACCATGCAGGTGGTGAATGCCTTGATCAAGGCGAACAAGACGTTCGACTTCCTTGTCATACCCAACGAGGATCACGGGGGCGGTCGGAGAGGCCCCAGCGCAGCGTATGGCGATCGCAAGATGTGGGACTTCTTCGTCCACAGCCTGCTGGGCGCCGAGCCGCCGCAGTGGAACGCGACGGCCACGGCAGGTGCATCGGAGGGTGGCGACTACGAGTCGCTCTTCGGACCGGGTTGGGAGACGATCCGCGCGAGCTTCGAGCGGAAGCCGTGATCGAATCCCGAGTCCTGTGACCTGAGAAGCATTTACCACTGAGGACTGGGACACGGCCCGGGAACCGCTGCTGCCAGGGCCGCGTGCTGCGACGACCTGGTCGCGACCGTTCATCTGCGCTCCCCGGCCATTCGCGCGCGCAACTCTGCCGCCCAATTGTGGACCACGATCACCTGTGGGTCCTCAACGGCCTTGATGAGGAGAAGCTGGCTTCCATTCGGCGATACGTCGTAGTTGGCGTGCGGTGCTCGGCCAGGGACGTAGGAATCCTCGAAGAGCCGCGTGCGGGAGAGAATCGTAAACGTAGAAGTCGCGGCGTACGTCGCGACCACGAAATGTCGCGCGCCCCGATAGAACAACCGGTTGCTGCTCGCCGCCCATACCGGCTCCGCTCCACCATCAACCGACACCTGCACGCGCGCGCCGGGGCCGGGGAACGGCTGCACCACGACCTGCTGGGCGCCGGATTCGTCCGTCGTGAAAGCCACCCACCGCCCGTCGGGCGAGACGCGAGCCCGCTGTTCGAGAAAACGCGTGGCCGCTATGACTTTCGGCGCGGTATCCCCCGAGAGCGCGCGATACATCACGTCGGCGCCAGCCGTATCGAGCTGGTAAACCACCGACGGGCCGGCACGCGTGATCACACCCTCGAACACATCAGCGAGGGGGTCCACCAGGAGCGATTCCGCCGGTCCACTCAGGTCGGCAGGCTGCCACCACAGCGACGAGCGGCGGAGGCGATCGCTGCGATAGAGTACGCGCAGGCCATCCGGCGTCCATTCGGGCCGTTCGTTGACGTTGCCGTCTGAAGTCAGGCGCGTTGGAGTCCCCGAGGCAACGTCATAAATCCACACGTCGCTTCTGGAGCCGGATCCAATTGTGATGGCGATGCGTTTGCCGTCCGGCGAATATCTGGGATACGCATACTCCCGAGGCTCCGCCATCACCGATCGGCTGGTGCCGCTCAGCTCAGTCAGAACGACGTGCGCCAGCTGGGAGCCGCTGAGAAACACGAGCGAGCCGCCAGGTGACATCGCCGCCTTCGTCGCACCGGCCACGCCGATGACCACGTCGGTCGCAACGGTGACCGGATCGCCTGCGACACGGCGGCGACGCACGTCGAAGGACGAGGCTACGACAGCCCCCGCTGCACTTCCGTATACAAGCGTGCCGTCGACAATGCCGAGCGGAAACGTCCCAGACACGCCAAGTCCCGTGCGCTTCCCCGTCGTAAGCGACGCCATTGCAATGCGCGCGCTCGTGGCCTCGCTCCGCTCCCAACTTGAATAGAGGACGTTTTCGCCGTCCGGAAGCGCGTGCGGCCAGAGCTGCAGGAGTTCATTACCGGCGGAGTCGGGCTCCACAAGCAGCGTCGCGGAACCGCCAGTAGCAGCAACGACGGAGAGCCGTGTACCGTCGGAAATGATGATCCGGTCGCTGGAGCTCCAGGTCGCCCCGTACGGCACGCCCACGTCAGCGATCGGCAGAACGGACCCGCCGTCGACCGCAATCTTCTGAAGCCGTCCGGTCGCCCAGAAGGCAAGCCAGCGCCCGTCTGGCGAAAAGAACGGTAACCGCGCACCCTCGGTTCCCGGTAGCGCACGCGTCGCCGTGGCGTCGAGCGAGCGGAGGTGGAGGCGCTGGATTCCCATCGTAGGTCCAACGAACGCTATGGTTCGGCCGTCCGGAGAAACGGCAATGCCAGGGCCGACGTTCGGATTGAACGGGGTCACGTCCCCGGGAAACGTCAGCGGGAAGCGGATGACCGGCTCAGCAGGGTCGCTTCGCGCTGCATTCCATAGCTGTGCCGCCGTTGCGACGGCGCCAAGAGTGATCGCGACGCACGTCAGCACGACCGGATTCCGCATCTGTGCGCGCCATCCGCCAGGCACGCTCCGTGCTGCTTGCACGGGGGTCACGCCAACTCGCGTTGCAACAACCTTGCCCTGCAAGGCATCGGAGAACTGCCCCGCTGTAGGCCAGCGATCGGCCGGAAGTTTCTCCAGGGCGGTTTGCACCGCCGCCTCCACGTGCTCGGGCACGTTGGGGCGCGTCGCGCGAATGCGCCGCGGGTGTTCCGTCAGCACGTGCGCGATGATCGCCTGCGCCGTGCTCCCGGTGTGGGGAGGATCACCCACGAGCATCTCGTAGGTCAGCGCACCCAGCGAATAGATGTCCGTGCGACCGTCGATGGCACGGTCACCCGTAGCCTGCTCGGGACTCATGTAGTGGGGCGTGCCGAGGCTGAGTCCGGTCTGCGTAATCCGGTTCCCGCCCGCTTTGCTCACCGCGAGTGCGATGCCGAAGTCCGCGACGAGCGGCTGGCCTTCGTGGAGCAGGATGTTCTCGGGCTTGAGGTCGCGATGGATGACGTCGTGCCGGTGCGCGTAGTCGAGGGCGCTCGCCACGGCCGTCGCGATGCGCACGACTTCGTCGATGGGCAGCTGTTTCTCGCGCTCCAGCCGCGCGCGCAGCGACTCGCCCTGCACGAAGGGCATCACATAGAAGAGCAGCCCATTCGCTTCACCGCTGTCGAACAGCGGCAGCAGATTGGGATGCTGCAGGTTCGCCGTGACTTTGATCTCGGCGAGGAACCGCTCCACGCCCAGCACCGCACCAAGCTCCGGATTCAGCACCTTGAGCGCGACGTTGCGGTCGTGCCTGGGATCGCGGGCGAGATACACCGTGGCCATGCCCCCGGCGCCGATTTCGCGCTCGATCTCATAGCGGCCGGTCAGGGCGTCGTGTAGCTGCTCGCGCACCTCCATCCGTCGCCGCCCCTTGAGAGTCGTGGGAATGTACGGGTCGGAACTGACCGCCGCGAGCCGTGCAACCCTCAACAACCGCCGCTACCAGCGGCCGAGGCCCCCGTGTCCGTCTTCACCACCCCGCCTCGCGCTCTCGCGAACACGGCCGCGCCTTGCCCTGGCCGGGTTTGCCGCGGGTATCTGGGTCACCGCGAGCGAGATACTGATGGCCGCCGCTTTCGGATACCGCGGCACTGCGGGTTGACCTCCTTTGCGTGTTAACCGGAACACCGTCGACTCGCGCCCGGCTTTGACGCGTCAGGTCCCTCGTCGGCGGCGCTCCCCAGCCGGTCCGTCACCCGTCGCCCTTCTTGCGATAGTCCAGCGGTGGCGCGCGATCGCCCACCAGAGCCGTGTATGAGAAGTCGGGTCCCACGCGCCGGCGGTACTCGGCCTTCGCCGCCTCCACCAGCGCCGGAGTCGTGAAGAGATCGATAGCCGTCTGCGTCAGCGTCTTCGCGGCCACGATCATCCCCTTCACCCCGATGCTGGTGGCGCCTGCAGCGACCGCCTGCCAGGAGTGCGACGGCGTGCCGGGCACCCACGTCGCGGCGCGAAGTCCGGCTGTCGGCACCACCCAACTCACGTCAGCCACATCGGTCGAGCCGCCCGCCTCCTTGATCCCGAACGCCTCGATCTGCGCGGCCCGCTCGATCGGAGGCGCGTCAGCCGGGAGTGACTTCCGCAGCCGTTCCGCGAACGCACGTTCGTCGGGAGAGTACGTCACCCCACCGACCGCGCGCATGTTGCGGTCCATTATGCGACCCAGCGTGTCGTTCGGCAGCATGGCGTAGATGCCGTGGATGACCTCGTGCTCCACGCGCGTTTCGGTGCCCAGCGCGGCACCTTCCGATGCCTTCACCACGCGGGCGAACAGTTCCGCGACCTGCTTCGGGTCGGGGTGCCGGACGTAGTAGAACACCTCGGCGAAGTCGGGGATAACGTTAGGCGCCGACCCGCCCTGCGTGATCACGTAGTGGATGCGCGTGTCCTCCTGCACGTGCTCGCGCATCAGGTTCACCATGTGGTTCATCGCCTCCACGCCGTCCAGCGCAGAGCGGCCGCGTTCGGGGGAGGCAGCGGCATGAGCCGAGACGCCGTGGAAGCGGAACTTGGCCGACTTGTTGGCCAGGGAGTTGCCCGGGCTCGCGTCGTTCCGGTCGGCCGCATGCCAGTGCAGCACCACGTCGACGTCGCGGAAGAGCCCCTCGCGCACCATGTAGACCTTTCCTGCCCCGCCCTCCTCCGCCGGCGTGCCGTAGAGGCGGATGGTCCCGCGCCCGCCACTGCGTGCAAGCCATTCCTTCACCGCGATCGCCGCTGCGACCGATCCAGTGCCGAAGAGGTGGTGGCCACAGGCGTGGCCAGCCGCCTTGTGCGCCAGCGCGTCCCGTTCGGGTGAGTCACTCTGCGTGATCCCCGGCAGGGCGTCGAACTCCGCCAGGATGCCGATGACGGGATTTCCGTTCCCGGCCGTGGCGACGAAGGCCGTCGGCATACCCGCAACGCCGGCCTGGATCGTGAACCCGGCACCCCGGAGCTCGGACTGCAGCAACGCCGAGCTCTCTGTTTCCTGGTAGCCGACCTCCGCCAGGTCCCAGATCCGGCGGGCGACGCTGGCGTAGTGTTCCTGCTTCCCTTCGATGGCGCGCATCGCAGCCGCGCGATCGCCCTGCGCAGTGGCGACGTTCGTGACAATGATCAGCACGAGAGCCGCGCTGATTCCGGGGTTGGACGGGCGTATCATATGAACCTTCGGCTCGGGACGTTTGAGAATGTCCATCAGGGGCCGGATGGCGCAACGCCCGTCGGTGCACGGCGGGTCACCAATAGAGGCGAGACGTCCCATCTGTCGGGCCTGCCGGATCCAGCAGAGCCTCCACCGACCACAGGTGCGTGAATGGCGCCTCCCACTGCCACTACGACATGCCCCGGCCTCCACGCGTGCGACAACCTCGTCGCCATGGTCGCGCCTTCGCGCGTTCACTCGTCAGGCACACTCGCCTCCCGTCGCGGCGCCGTGGTCCTCATGGCGCCGATGGACGCGTCGGAGTCGTCGACCAGCCTGCCGAGGATCGCGGCCGCGTCGCGATCGCGGCCGAGGGATTCTCGCCTGGCAACGTG
>DASWGU010000137.1:0-13385 GCA_036393555.1 Gemmatimonadaceae bacterium | reverse complement strand
GGCCTGCTGTTCTCGGCGAGCTGCAGCTATCACATGACCCGGTCAATTTTTCTGGAGATGGTGCAAGCGGCAGCGGCGGACAGCGGGCGGCGGCTGGTGCTTCGGCAGGTGGTGGGCCAATCGTCCGATCACCCGGAGGTCGTCACGATTCCGGAGACGGGGTACCTGAAAGGGGTGGTGGTGGAGGAGGGGGGGCGGGCTGAGTGGTGAGTGCCCAGCATACAGCATCCAGCCCCAGCATCCAACATCCAGCATCCAGCATCCAGCATCCAGCACCCAGCACCCAGCACGCAGCATCCAGCATCCAGTATCCAGCACCCAGCACCCAGCACCCAGCCCCAGTCCCAGGAAGCAGTTCCAGCACCCAGCACTAAGGACTCAGCGGCTTTACCGAAGCCTTGCGCGCCTGACGAGACCGCCTAACTTGTATCGCGACCCGTCGCGGAGTAGCATGGCCCAGCGCCTCCAACGCTCACTGAAGTACGAGTACGAGGTGTACGTGGAGCAGGAGATCGAGAACTACAAGTTCTCCCTCTCGCGCCATGCAATCCTCCGAATCGGCGACGAAGCTGTCGCGAACCTGCGCGACCGCACCCAGCCGGAGTTCGACGAACTCGTGCTCTGCTCCGAGGTCGACAGGATCGTCCGCGGCCGGCTGCGTATTCCGACATACCCCACGTGGCGGAAGCGGCGGATCAAGTTGCTTGCCCAGTACCGGAGGCCGGAGCACTGGGGCCTGGCAGCCGACGCGCCGCTGGTCAGAGAGATTGTCCCGCTCGCCGACACCCGCGTGCTGGTCGCAGGCGTGCGCCGTGAAGGACCTGTCCTCTACCTTGCCGCTCACGGCTGCCAGGTCACGGCATTGGAAGACAATGAGGAAGCGGTCGAGCGCGTGGTGACGGCCGCCGGCCAGGTCGGACTCATGTCCTTCATTCACGGTCAACCCATCGGACTCGGTGCCTGGGCGCCGGATGCCCCGCTGAATGCGGTCGTGGTGAGCCCGGCCGCTTTTCATGGCCTCTCTCCCGAGCAACGGGCTCGCGTGATCGACTTGCTGAAAGGCGCCACGCTCGACGGCGGCGTACACCTCGTGGAGACGCTCGCCGCGGGTGAGTCCGCGGTGACCGTCGATGAACTGCGGGCGAGATATCGAGGCTGGGACGTGACCCTGGCTTCCGATGACAGCGGGACGTTCCTGGCACGGAAGGTCGCGTAGCAAACTGATACACCTGGCCTGAAAACCGCGTGTCGTTCCGCGACAGCCGGCCTCTCCACCGGGGCCGGCTTTGACGTTCAGCACATGCCCTGCAACGACTTGCTTCCGCCGCCTGTCCGGCATCGGTCGTGCACGGTGAATGGCCGCGGTACGCCGGGCGATCAGCCGATCCGGCTGCACCCGATGGACGTGGAATCGCGCTGTCAGGGTATTTGCCAGTGCGGGCGCCCATACCGCGATTGATCAGTACAGCACTGCCAGTCAGTGAATCGAAGACCAACGGCAACAGCCAGGAGTGCAGGAATGCGCAAGCGTCGTCCGAAGCCGGACCCGCAGGAGCCCATCGGAATCGTGATATCGAGCGGCAAGCTCGTGGAGCCCACGCCGAGACTGACCGCGTATGTCTATTCGGTGGAGGACGAGACGAGCGGCGAGCCGATCGACGTCAGGGCGGCCTGAGACGAAGTGGCCCGGTTACAAGAAAGCCGGCGCGAAACGCGCCGGCTTTCTTGTTACCACTACAACGGGCTACTTCTTCTTCTTCGCGCCGCCCTTTTTCGCGGCCTTCTTCTTCTTCGCAGCCATTGTTCTCTCCATAGAGAGGTGTTGAACACCGATCCAATCCCCCGGTGGATTGGCCGGCAGCAGCCGGATGTGCGAACACCCGACTGGTTCCACGCGCCCGGACCTGCGGCGCCATACTGCGACAGCCCGTTTCGTTGATTCTCAATCAGCGCGTTCAGCGTTCGACATCAGGCTGGACGATCGATCGACCCATGGCGAAACGTCAGCGGGCGGCCCAGAAGCCGTCGCTGACGCGACCTGCTACGGCAACTGCATCACACAACCGTGCCGAAATTGGTAAATCAGGTGTCTTGAACTTTCAAGGGTGCAGCCTAGCAAGAGGCTGTACATCCCAACCGCTGCCGCGGCGGCACTGGAGGGGACTTCTGCCCGGCCGGCATCGCCAGTGAAGGCGGCGGCTGCTGTTGCGCCAGAGTGGAGGAGTTGTAGTGGCGGAGCCTTCAAGCAGGTTCCTCGCGCGAACGCGAAGTGTTGCGCCCGAATATAGGAAGGCGACGCATCGGCGCGCAATGGCCCCCCCCACCCCCGGGCTCCCGCCACCGGCCCGCCTAACGAAGCCGGTGGGCGCCGGCACCATGGTCATCCAGTGCCTGGTCGCGCCGCGAGGACGGGACGTTCCATCCGCTGCACCGCCCCGGACATCTGACGACAGGAGGGTCGAGAGCGGCTGACCGCGGCTATGTCAGGATCGGCCGCACCACCTCAAACGTCCGTCGCCGTGCCGGTGTCTCACGGGTCAGGCCGTGGCGAGCGGAAGCCGGGCGAACGTGCTGCTTCCCTCGACCGAAGCCAGTCGCTGACGCTGAACGCGCCGCCCTCCGTCCCGCTCCCATGCTCAACTCTCTCCGACACGCTGCGCGTTCCCTCCTGCGCGCCCGCTGGTCCACGGTCCTGCAGCTCGCCACCATCGCCATTGGGGTCGGCGGACTGAGCGCCGTCGTCGCGGTGGTCACCGGGGTCGTCCTGCGCCCACTGCCGTTCGACCAATCCGGCGAGCTGGTCTCCATCGACGTCACCTCCTCGCGCGGCTTTCAGATCTCCACGTCGATTCCCAACCTGCGGGATTGGCGTGATCGCAATCGTACCCTGGCAATGGTCGGCGCTCGCGCTGGCTGGAGCTTCCGACTCTCGCGAGCGGGGGATTCCGAGATCCTTCAGGGCGCCGCGGTCTACGGCGATCTGTTCCAGGTTCTCCGGATCAGACCGGCGCTGGGACGGTTGTTCAATGCCGCCGAGACCGAGTCGGGATCGCCACCGCTCGTGGTCCTGGGCCACTCCACCTGGCAACGTGCGTTCGCCGGTGACTCCGCGATCGTCGGCACGGCGATCACGCTGGGCGACAGGCCGCATACGGTGGTGGGAGTGCTGGCGCCGGAGTTCGCGTTCCCCCTCGCCGAACCGGACGTGATGGTGAACATGGGATCCATCGGTGGCCTGCCTTGGGAGGATCGGAGTTCTTCGTTCGGCACCCGTATGTACGCCCGCCTCCGGCCGGGAACCGGTTTCGCGGCCGCTGCCGCCGACATCGAGCGCGTCGGTCGTGAGGTCAGGGAGGAGAACGGACCACTGACTGCTCTGCCCTCGCTCGTTTCCCTGTCGGACCACCTCATCGGCAATCGCGACAGCCAGCTTTACCTGCTCCTCGCCGCCGTCGGCATCGTCATGGTCATTGCGGTCGGCAACGCCGGCGGTCTTGTGCTGGCGCGCGCGGCCGATCGCCGGCGCGACGCGGCCGTGCGCGTCGCACTCGGCGGTGCCCAGGCGGACGTGCGTCGACAGTTCCTGTCCGAGAACGTGCTCCTTGCGGTTACCGGCGGCGCCGTCGGACTGGTGCTGGCCGTGTTTCTCGTGCGTGCCCTGATCCCCATGCTACCCGAGGACCTGCCGCAGTCTCTGCTCTCCCGGGTCGGCATCGACGCCGCGACGATCCTGGCAACGTTGGCCGCCTGTCTCCTCTTCGGCGTCGCGTTCGGACTCGTCGCGACGCGGCACGCGGCGTCGCCACATCTCCTGGCGATTCTCCGTGCCGGCGCGCCCTCGATCGTTGCGCCGCGCACCGGCGCCCGGTCGGCCCTCCTGATCGGCGAGACCGCACTCAGTCTCGTGCTGGCCGTCGGTGCCGCGCTCCTGCTCACCAGCTTTTTGCGCCTGCGAACCAGCGACAAGGGCTTCGAGGATGGCGGACTGTTGATGGCGCGGATCACCAGCACCTCGTCGCTCGTCTCCACCCGGGAGCAATGGGTCAGCTACCACGAATCCCTGATCGAGCAGGCGCGCGCCATTCCGGGAGTCACCAGCGCAGCCACGAGTCTCATCCTCCCGCTGACCGATCGTTCGTGGGAACTGCGGATCCAGCCTCATGGCGCCACCGAGGCGGTCGAAGCCGGTCCATCGGTCCTGTATAACCAGGTTTCCAACGACTATTTCCGGACACTGGGCATTCCGTTCACCAGCGGCCGCACGTTTACGCCGGACGAGCGCAACGGCACGACGCCCGTCGCCGTCATCGACGAGACCATGGCCAGCCAGTTCTGGCCCGGTCAGGATCCGATCGGCCAGCGGATCACCATCAACGAGCGCGGCCCGGACTCGTCGCTGGTCTACCGGACCGTCGTGGGCGTGGTGAAGAACGTCAGGCACTACACGCTGCGCGAACCGTCGCGCATCCAGATCTACGTTCCGCTGCAACAGACGTTGGGACGGTGGGGGAGTGGCCTGAACGTCATCGTCAGGACCAACGGTCCGCCGGTCACCATGATCGCGCCATTGCGTCAGGTCGCGGCTCGAGTCGACCCCGGCAGTGCGGTGTGGAGCATCCATCCGCTCTCCTACTATGTTGACGGTTCCATCTCCGCGGAGCGCGCGCTCGGGGTGATCACGGTCTGGCTGGCGGTCGTCGCATCGCTCGTGACCGCGGTGGGGCTGTTCGCGCTCGTCACCTATTCCGTGGTGCAGCGGCGCCGGGAGATCGCCCTGCGGGTCGCGCTTGGCGCCACACCGGGCGACGTCGTGGCCCTGATGACCTGGAGCGGCGTGTCCCGTGCTGCCGCTGGCGTCGCCATCGGATTGCTCGCCGCGGCCGGCCTGTCGCGCTTCCTGACCGCGTTCCTGTATGGCGTGCAGTCCCTCGATCCCGTCGTGTACCTGGTGTGCGGAGTCCTGCTCCTCGGCATCGCCGCTGCCGCGTCGCTGGTTCCCGCGCTCGCGGCCAGGCGGCTGGCACCGGCATCGGTGCTTCGCGAGGAGTGACGCCGGCGGGGGCGCCGATCACTGGACGGGTCGGCGCTCCCTCCGCCATTATGGACAGGCGGGGCCCCCCCGTCGCCGGTCCCTCCGATGGTAGAGGTTGCATGCCCAAGCTGACCGTGGACGGCGTCGTCGTATCGGCGCCAGACGACTCGACCATCCTCGACGCGGCACGTTCGATCAACCTCGACGTGCCAACGCTGTGCTGGTATCCCAAGCTGCCCACGGTGGGCAACTGCCGGATCTGCCTGGTCTCGGTCGAGGGGAATCCGAAGCTGGTCGCCGCGTGCGCCACACAAGCGGCCGATGGAATGGTGGTCACGACGGAATCGCTGGCGGCCGTGAGAAACCGACAGGGTGTGCTGCGGTTGCTGCTGGAGCGGTATCCGGTGGAGGAGATCCCGGCCGGCGGGTTCCGCAACGAGTTCGAGCAGCTCGTACGGCGGTACGACGTGCCCGCCACGCGCCGTTCGGGGATGCCCCTCAGAACCGGGGACGAGCGGGACGACGATCCCATCATCCAGCACGACATGAGCACCTGCATCCTCTGCACGCGCTGCGTCCGCGCCTGCGAGGACATCCAGGTAGTTGGCGTGCTGGACGTAGCCAACCGGGGTGACCACACCGAGATCATCGTCGGCGCGGACGGCAACCCGGAGCACGCCGGTTGCACCTGGTGCGGCGAGTGCGTGCGCGTCTGCCCGACGGGCGCGATTCACGACATCATCCCGATGGCGGTGCGCGCGGCCAACGGGGTGTCGGTCGAGCGTATGCGGTCGAAGGACCTGCCGGTCGTCGATCGCAACGTGCGGAGCGTCTGCCCCTACTGCGGCGTCGGTTGCCAGATCGACCTGCAGGTGCAGGGTGCGAACGTGGTACACGTTCGCAGTCCATGGATCGAGGAGAACACGCCGAACAACGGCTCCACCTGCGTGAAGGGACGATTCGGAACCGACTTCGTGCAGCACCGGGATCGCCTGACGAAGCCCATGATCCGCGTCGGATGGGCGAAGCGCGACAGCCGCTGGGTGTTCGACCCGGCCGAACACGAGCGCCGCGGCTGGGAGCGGCGCGGCGGTCCCTGGGATCTGGTGAAGGACGAGTCGAAGGAACAGAAGCGCCGTCCGAAGTCGAACCCGCTGATGCCGGCGCCCACCGGCGCGGGCTCTCTCGGCGATCCGCGGGACCGCGTGGCGACACCGCAATCCTGGCTGGAGCCGTTCCGTGAAGCGACGTGGGAAGAGGCCATGGAACTGTCGGCCCAGGAACTCGTCAGGCTGCGCGACGAGAAGGGGCCCGACTCACTGGCCGTATTCCAGTCCGCCAAGTGCAGCAACGAGGAGAACTACCTCCTCCAGCGCATGTTCCGTGCCGGCATCGGCACGAACAATGTGGATCACTGCACCCGACTCTGCCATTCGTCTTCCGTGGCGGCCATGCAGCGCGCCATGAATACCAGCGCAGCGTCAGGCTCCATGCGCGAGGTGGAGACCGAATCCGACGTCATTTTCATCCTGGGCGCGAATACGACCGAATCGCACCCTGTTTTCGGCGCGGCCATCAAGCGCGCCGTCAAGCGCGGAGCGACGCTCATCGTCGCCGATCCGCGGCGAATCGAACTCGCGGCCCGGGCGCACATCCATCTGCAGCCACTTCCGGGTACCGACGTGGCGCTGCTGAACGGGATGCTGCATCACATCCTCGCGCTGGGCCTGGAGGACCGCGCCTTCATCGCGGCGCGCACGCACGATTTCGAAGCGGCTCGCGAGGCGGTGAAGCCGTACACGCCGGAACGGGCCGAAACAATCACGGGGATCCCGGCCGATCTGATTCGCCGGGCCGCCGAGCTGTACGCCAGGGGCCCACGGTCGGCGACACTCTGGGCCATGGGGCTGACGCAGCACGCGACTGGCACCGACATCGTGACCACGCTGCTCAACCTGATCCTGGCGACGGGAATGATCGGTCGCTGGGGCGCGGCGATGATCCCGATCCGGGGACAGAACAACGTGCAGGGCGCCAGCGACGTGGGCGCGATCCCGATGGTCTACACCGATTACCAGCCGGTGACCGATCCGTCCGTTCGCCACATGTTCGCGTCCACCTGGGGCGTGCCAGACCAGCGGATCCCGCTGACCGTGGGGCTCAAGGTTACGCAGATCGTGCAGGAGACCAGCCCGGTCCGCGGGATGTACATCATGGGCGAGAACCCCATCCTGTCCGATCCCGAGGTGTCGCATGCGGAGCACTGGTTCCGCGAGCTGGAGTTTCTCGCGGTGCAGGACCTGTTCCTGACGGAGACGGCGCGTTATGCCGATGTGGTCCTGCCGGGCGCGTCGTTCGCCGAGAAGACCGGCACGTTCGTGAATACCGAGCGCCGGATCCAGCTGTCGCACAAGGCCATCGATCCGCCCGGCGACGCGCGTGGGGACCTCGAGATCATCATCGACCTGTCCAACCGCATCGGTCTGCCGACGCCCTTCACCAACGCGGCCGAGGTGATGGACGAGATCGCGCGCGTCACGCCGTCCTGGCGGGGGGTGTCGCACTCGCGGCTGGACGGGAACGGCGGGTTACAGTACCCGGTGCCGCACGCAGACCATCCGGGCACCGACTTTCTGTTCGACGACCGGTTTCCCACCGCGGACGGCAAGGCAACGTTCGTCGGCGTGGAGTTCCTGCCGCCGGCGGAGCTTCCTGACGAGAACTACCCGTTCATGCTCAACACGGGCCGGCAGATGTACCACTGGCATACCGGGACGATGACCCGGCGCTCCTTCGCGTTGGACGCGCGGGAACCGGGTCCGATCGTCGAGCTGAACCCGGCCGATGCCGCGGAGCTGGGCGTGTCGGACGGCGAAGAGGTGACCGTCTCATCACGACGGGGCCGGATCCGGATCTCCGTTCGGCTGTCGAATCGCGTGGCAAAGCGCCAGGTCTTCGTCCCCATGCACTATCGCGAGGCGGCAGTGAACCTCCTGACCAATCCCGAGCTCGATCCGTACGCGCACATCCCCGAGTTCAAGGTCTGTGCCGTCGCTGTCCAACCGTGCAAGGGTCAAGGGGCAAGGGTCAAGGCTCAAGTGGTCAAGGGGCAAGGGGTCAAGCGTCAAGGGTGACTCTGGAGGGTTGCGACGCGACCCTTGACCCTTGACCCCTGACCCTTGTTTCAGGGAATCGACCGAATCCGGTGTCTGGTCCAGTGAATGCGCGCTGTTCGCGCGCCGAGTCACTCAAACACCCGTGTTCATGCGCTGGAATCGCGTTCTTGGCGTCGCATCGCTGCCGTTCCTGGGTGCGTGCGCCGTGCTCGAAACGTCCGCCGGTCCCACTGTCAAAGTCACCGCGTCGGCCGTCCCGGTCGACCTCCCACTCGGCGACACCGCGGGGATCGTGATCACCGTCCACAACCTGGGCGACAGGGTCGTCGAAGTCAGCGATGCGAGCTGCAACAACGCGTTCTTCATAAGCGACCGGGACGGCAATGCCTTCAACCAGGCGGAACAGGTCTACTGCACGCTGGAGCTCCGGCTGCCGGTGCAACTCGCGCCAGGACAGACGCACACGATCAACGCCTTCACCACGGGACGCGTCATTCCGCAGGGCTCGCAGGACGGGCCCATCATGCTGGCGCCTGGCACCTATCGCGTGAGACCTGTGGTGACGGCACGCACCGGCGACGAGGAGGCTGTGCTGGTCAGTGCCACGCCGATGATGGTGACCTTCCGCCAGAATTGAACCGACGGGGAGGCGGCTGGGCTGGTCGTCGTTCCTTTGCGGGAAGGGGCGTGAGCGAGTAGAGTGAGTCGGGGCCGCTGAACGGCGTCCCGCTGCGGCTCTTTCCCCCTTCCTCCCTCGTGACCATGGACTTCGGGCTTACAGGTCGCGTTGCTCTGGTAACGGGCGCCTCGTCGGGACTCGGCCTCGCCATCGCGCGGGAGTTGTGCCAGGAAGGGGCCAGCGTCGCCATGGTCGCGCGCCGCGAGGATATCCTGCGCAAGGAAGCGGCGGACATCTCCGCCGCGACGAAGCACCGCGCCCTGCCGGTTCCCGGCGACGTCGCGGTGAAGGGCGAGGCGGAGCGCGTCCTCAAGGCCGCGGAGGAAGTACTCGGGCCGGTCGACATTCTGGTAGCGAACGCCGGTGGTCCGCCGTCGACCCTGTTTGACTCCACCACGGACGATCAGTATCTCGCCGCGATCAACCAGAACCTCATGGCGTCCGTTCGTCTGGCCTACGCCTGCGTGCCGGGGATGCGGAGCCGCAAGTGGGGACGGGTCATCTTCCTGTCCTCCTTCGTCGCCAAGATGCCCATGGTCGGCCTGATCCTCTCCAATACTGCCAGGGCGGGTCTGTTCGGATTTGCCAAGACGCTGTCCAACGAGGTAGCCAAGGACGGGGTTACCGTGAATACGGTTCTTCCGGGCCACTTCGACACACCGCGTGCCCTCGAACTGGCGACGATGCGTGCGGAGCGCGAGAAGCGGTCGGCTGCCGAGATACTCGCGGCACGGACGACCGGGATACCGCTCGGCCGATCCGGCGATCCGCGCGAGTTCGCCGCGGTGGTGGCGTTTCTGGCCAGCTCACGGGCGAGCTTCGTGACTGGCGTGGCGCTGCAGGTCGACGGTGGGCAGGTCTCGACGATTGTGTAGCGTGCCCAGCGCCGTTTGCCATAACCGCTGGGAGTGTCGGTCGTCAGTCGTCAGTCGTCAGTCGTCAGTCGTCAGAAGTGCAGGTGGGATCGGTCGACGTTCAACGGCGACATGGGTACGCAGCTCCCTCGTTAGCGGGGGTGATGACATCGTTGCCGACTACGGCCGTCCCGGACGAGCCATCGCACGCGAATGTGAACGTCGCTGCCGTGACGTTGAACGTGTACGCGCCGAGGTCAGCATACGAGTCGGTTGAGACGATTCCTCCAGAATGGTGCGCAGCGTGCCCTCCGGATCCACTCGCGAGGGCCAATCATGACTTCCGGCAGGTCTGGCCGTTCACGGTGTAGTCCCAGGTGAGCGGCTGGCCGAATTCATTGTACGTGATGTTGTAGACTCGCCCGGCTCGCTTCTCCGACCCGCCGGTGCACGAGATGTCGTAGTTGTATGACGTGACCCGGGAGAACTGATCGTAGGTGATGCCAGTGACGTTTGACGAGTAGGAGCTGCAGCCAAGGTTGAACCCGATGCCGGCGCCATCGAAGGACGCGGTCGAGCAGAGCGATTCGGTGGGCCCGGCTGCGTCATCGGCTCCGCCACACCCCGTGAGGGAAGCGGGCGCGAGTACCGCGATCAGAATCGCGGCCGATACCGCGAGCGAACGAGCGAATGCGAAGCCCGAAGTGGGAGTCGGCGCCACGCCTGGATCCTCCAGATGAAGGACTGTGCGTGGTTATCGGCGAGCGACCCGAAACGTGACAGCGGAGTGCCGCAAAGAGGTCAGCGGCGGCCGGTGCCCGTGACTAACTGGTAGGGGGCCCAGGCGAAGGCGGGCACACCGCGGTCGCGTAACTGCCGCTTCGCGTGGCGGACGGCGTCGGGAGCGGCGACGCCCGATCCGGCGGAGCGGTAGAACGGACCCGGGAACTCGGCGGCGAGAGGACCGATCGGCCACAGCGTCGCGATAGTCGCAGCGGCTCCGGCGCGCAGGAAGCTGCGACTCAGGCTGAGGACGCCCTCGCCATCGAGCGCTCGCCCACTTGCGGTTTCGCAGCCGGACAGGACCACGAGGGGACTCTGGAAGACCAGCGACGCGATCTCACGGGCCTCGAGCAGCCCGTCATGGTCATCCGCGGGAGACAGGGCGAGCCACGACGCGCCGGGATCGACGTCGTTCGCCCAGGCATGTGTGATGAAGTGGAGGATCGGCCCAGTCGACGCCGCGCGTTCCACGCCCTCGCGCGTCGCCTTGTCGCCCTGTAACGGCACGAAACGTCCCGCTCCAACGGCCTCCCGGATCGCAGTGAGCTCCGCTTCCGTGCCGGGCACGCTGGGAAGATCCGACGATGGCGCTACGGCCACGACGGGCCGCATCGCCGGGTGCCACGCCCTGGTATTCACGTCCGGGGAGACCGACAGGACGACCGCAAACCGGTCAATCAGGAAGCCGGCCCGTCGTTCGTCGCGGCCATCCGGCGGCATCGCGGTCACCAGCGCGTCAAAGGGAACAAGGTTGAGTGCACCATCCGGGACGACCACGAGCGTTTCCACTCCCTGGAGATATGGCTCCAGCGGCCGCAAGAGAAGCGCATACAGCTCGTGGGCGATGGAGAGCGGATACGTCGCCCGGGTGAGATCGATCGAACCGCCGACGCGGACGTCCACCGCGCGGCGAAGGCGATGCACGGCGTCCAGGACGGCAGCCGAGTTTCGACCCAGGTCGACGATGGCGGTGCCGGCAGCAGTCGACACTTGTGCGCCAATGACGGAGTCGAGCAGCACGTAGTCCACGATCGCGGTGCCTTTCGCGGCCGCGCGCAGCCGGGCCGGTGCGCTGTGCCCCTTGGCCATACCGTACGCCCTTTCCTTCCTGTTGCTCGACCAGCGATGGAAGAGGTCTGAGGCCGCAGGGTCGCCGGCATGCGAGACTATCGTCGATAGTGCATCGTCGTAGACGCCGCGTTGCGCAGCACGGTACGAAGCCTGCTGAATGTCCAGGGGGATTCCGGCAGCAACCGAGTCAAGGGCCGCCGCCGCCCGATCGTACCACGCCAGCGACTCCTTCCATCTGCCATCGATGGCGAGCGCCGCAGCGACCAGGCGGTTCAGTTCCGCGCGCAGCGCCGGCCCGGCGGTGCTGGCACCTTGCAGCGCCATTGCGCGCAGACCGCTGAACGACGCGCCGTCGCGGTTCGCAGTCCACCGAGCCATCGCGCCAAGCGCTTGCGCGCGAAGCACCACGGTTGTCGCGCCAACGTCACGCGCCGCTGCTGTCGCGCTGTCGGCGAGCACCCCGGCAGCCCCTGCCACCCCTCGCTTCAGCTCGAGGGCTGCGAGGTCCGTGGTCAGTGCCGCCCAGGCGGCAACCTGTCCGTGGCGCGCCACAGTCGCACGCGCTTCCTGGAACGCCGCGCGCGCTCTCTCCGTCTCTCCCACCGAAGCGAGCACCGACGGGAGGAGCGGTGCCGATTCCGGCCGGCCGACCGCGTCGCGCCGACTGTCATGTGCGTGCGCCAATGAGAGCGCTTCGGCCGTGTCACCCAACGCGATACGTACCCGCACCAACCCCTCCAGCGCCCGCACCGGCTCATCGCCGTCACGAATGGCCCGGTCGTAGTGGGACACCGCATCGGACAGGTTGCCAGTCAGCTCGAGGTACTCCCCGGCGTAGAACCAGTTACTCCCGAGTGCCTCGATGTCCGCCATCATCTTCTCGAACTCCACGCGGCTCTCCGCGATCGCACCGCGCGCGCGAAGAAACATCCCCAGATCGCGTCGGCTCATCATCCGCACCGCATGCAGCCCACCGAGCGTCGCGAACCTCTCGAAGGCGCGTCCCGCAGCGAGCGCTTCGTCGTCACGACGCTGTGTCTCGTAGAGGTGGAGCAGGTTGTGCTCGACCTCCTTCTGCACGGCTGGCATGGCGGCCACGGCGCTGAGCACCCGCGCCTCCAGGAGCCACCGTTCTGCTTCCCGCGGCAGTCCTCGTTTGACGTAGGCACGACCGAGGCGCATGCGCACGTGCGCCCGGGCACCGATGTCCCCGACCGAGTCGGACAGCGCCGGCAGTCCCTCCATCAACTGCACAGCATCGTGAATCCAGCCCCGATCCAGGCGGCCGACCGCTGTTCCAGAAGTCAACGCCAATCGCGCCACCTGATCACCTACCTGCGCCGCTGCCAGCCGCAGCTCCTCCCCCTCCGCCACCACTTCGCTCGTGTGTCGAAGCAGCACCGTGTCGAGCATCGCACGGTTCAGTCGCTTGAGCAACGCATGCTGGCTGGTGCTTATGATCCAGTGCTCGCGGAACCCCGGCATTAACCAGTCCGCCTCGGAACGGACACGTTCCTCGATCGCCAGAGCCGCCGCGTCACGACCGCGCTCGTGTTCGGCGATGGCGCGATTGGCATGCCCCAGCGCGCGGATGTGCGGTTGGCGCGATGACGCCAGTGACTCGGCGTACCGAGCCATCGCGTCGAAATCCCCCGAGAACCTGAGGGACTCGAGGTAGAGCCGCTGGAGCGTCGCCGACTTCGGATACCGTACAGCCAGCAAGCGCATCTCCCGGGGCGTCGCGACGGGCCGGCCGGTATACACGCGGACCAGGATCTCGCAGACACGCGCAGCATCCGAAGGCTTCGCGGCGGGGATCGCCGGGACTTCGAGGCCTCGAAAGAACGCCG
>DASWGU010000136.1:0-1876 GCA_036393555.1 Gemmatimonadaceae bacterium | reverse complement strand
CCAACGGTCAGGGTGGTGCACGGCCACCCGCCAATGAAGGACGTAATCAGGGGCTCGCTGAATTGCAAAATGACCGTCTATCTGGACAATGTGCGGATCGTGGGTCGAATGAACGGCGGGGACGACTACGTCAACGAGCTGGCTCCGCCCAATCACGTGGCGGCAATGGAGATCTATCCGCGCGCAGTCAGCGCACCGCCGCAGTATCAGTCGCTGAACGGGACGTGCGGGGTGGTGCTGATCTGGACGAGGTAGCAGACGTGGGTGGGAAGGATGACGCTGCTCCGCCACGTCGGTTCGTGCTGGACGAACGCCGGTCTCCATGCAACCTTTTCACCGATGTCAGCAGATTCGTGAAACCATGACCGTCCGGTTGGCCACGCTCTTCCTGGTTCCAGCCATTGTTGGCGCGCAACAGCCTGCGAGTGCGCAGACCGTTCGGCCAACGGTGAGTGGCGTCGTCTTCGACAGCGTGGCGGGCCGGCCCCTGGTTCGCGCAAGCGTCCAGCTGACCGGCATGTCGGATTCGATCGCCGGGCGGTCAGTCAGCTCGGTCACCGACCGGGACGGGCTCTTCAGTTTCCCGGATCTCGCGCCCGGCCGTTACGTGGCCGGCTTCTTCCACGAGGTGCTCGACTCGATGGGCATCGAGGGTGTGCCCGTGGCCGTGGACGTTGGCGAGCGGGATCGGTCACTCGACCTCGCGACGCCTTCAGCGCGCACGATCATCCGGACATTGTGTGGTCCGCGCGCCGTCGGTGACTCGGTCGGACTGCTGCTCGGGCATATCCTCGCGACGTCGGGTGGCGGCCCGCTTCCAGGTGCGGCCGTGACCGCAGAATGGGGAGAGACGCTCATCCAGCGGGGCCATGTCGGCTTGCGCAACGTGAGCAGCAGTGCGACCGCGATCGGTCCCGGCTGGTTCGCGCTCTGCGACGTTCCCGCCGCGGTGGAGCTGACCATCTCGGCATCGCATGAAGCCGACACCACCGGGTTCGTGAACCTGGAGGTTCCCAACGCCGGCGTGCGTTACGCGACGTTCTACGTCGGCGGCTCGCGACGGGTGCCCAGCGCGCAGGTCGACACGATCACCGCGGTCGATTCCACCGCGGTGCCGCTCAACGTGGAGATGATCTGGCGCGGCGAAGCAGAGCTCACCGGTGTCGTGCGCGATGAGAATGGCGGTCCCGTGCCCGGCGCGCGAGTTTTCGTGCGCGGCACCAACCTCTCCGCAACGACGAACGACCGCGGCTACTTCGGCCTCGACAGTCTGCCAGGTGGCACCCATACGGCCGAGGTCAGGGCGCTGGGCTACCTCCCCACCGTCACCATCGTGCATCTGTCGCCCGAGCGGCCGGTGCAGGCCGAGATCTTCATTGGCGATCGGGCCGTGACACTCGAGACAGTCAGGGTGCAGGCCACGCTGGTCTTCTCGCGCAACCTGGCGCGCTTCCAGACGAATCGTGACCGGAATCCCAGTGGCGTCTTCGTGGGTCCGCGGGAGATCGAGCGCTTTCGCGGGATGCGGTTCAGCAATCTCGTTCAGAGCGTTCCCGGCGTCCGTCTCAGCTATCAGGGTGGATTCACCGTTCTCATGGACTTCACCGGCACGGATGACGGGCAGAGCAGGGGCCTGTGTGTTCCGCAGATCTACCTCGACGGCCAGCGGAGCCACTACACCGCCTCGGAGATCGAGGGGCTGTATCGCGCGGACGAACTGGCGGGAGTCGAGGTCTACGTCCGCGCGTCGCAGCGTCCGCCCGAGTTCCAGGACGGCAATACCCACTGTGGCGCCATCGTCGTCTGGACGCGACCGCTGCTGCGCCGCCCGGGAGGCGTACCGCCGACCAGCTGGCCTGGCTAGCGCTGGCTAGCG
>DASWGU010000135.1:0-15594 GCA_036393555.1 Gemmatimonadaceae bacterium | reverse complement strand
TGCGATGCGATCGCGGCCACCTCCTCCCGCGGAATTCCCGCGTCAGCCAGCACGGCGATCGCGGCATCTGCCAGCCACCCGCCCAGCTCGAAATCCAGTCGGCAGTACTCGTCAGGCGTGGCGCCCTCCAGCGCTGCCGCGAGGCGGGCTCGCTGCCCTGCGGCATACGGGATCTGACGGAAGGCCAGCAGCTCGGCCGCGTGCTCCCCATTGAATCGGACGACCGCGGCGGAGATGCCATCGAGCGAAGTGCCGGACATGAGGCCGACCAGAACGGAGGGAGGCTGGGGGGTCATGGATCCCCGATCACCCGTCGAATCACACCGCCTGCGGCCTGGACGCGATGCGCCGCTTCGGCACGATCCACACCGAGGCGGTGCATGACGATGGCCGTCTTCACCTGACCGCCGGCCGACTCGAGGAGGCCACGCGCGTCATCGCGGGGGATGCCGCATGTCTCCATCAGGATGCGCTCGCTCCGGTCCTTCAGCTTCAGGTTCGACGCCTGCAGGTCCACCATCAGGTTGCCCCAGGTCTTTCCCAGCCGGATCATGGCGCCGGTGGTCAGCATGTTGAGGATCATCTTGGTCGCCGTGCCGGCCTTGAGACGAGTCGATCCCGTAACGACCTCCGGCCCGGTGACGGCAACAATCGTCACGTCGACCAACTGCACGACATCCCCAGCCAGGGGCGAGCACGCCACGACGATCGTTCGGGCACCGGCCTGCGTCGCCCGGGTCAGCGCTCCCCGCACGAAGGGCGTCGTCCCCGAAGCCGCGATGCCGACTACCACGTCCCGATCGCCGATCCCACGCTCATCGACGGCGGCGGCACCATGCTCCGGCACGTCCTCAGCGCCCTCCTGCGATCGGAATACCGCGGCCTCACCCCCGGCGATGATGCCCTGGACCATTTCGGGATCGCTGCCGAAGGTGGGGGGGCACTCGCTCGCGTCCAGGATCCCCAGCCGGCCCGATGTCCCCGCCCCGACGTAGAACAGCCTGCCGCCATCCCGAAACGCCCGTTCCACAAGGTCAATGCCGGCCGCGATAGCATCACGCTGCGAAGCCACCGCGTCGGCGACCGTGCGATCCTCGGCGCTCATGAGGTCCACGATCTCTGCCGGGCTGGCGAGGTCGATGTCGCGCGTGCGTGGATTTCGTTGTTCGGTGACGCGCGAATCGAGGGGAGACAAGATTGAGGGTTAAGGGTGAAAGGTTAAGGGTGAAGGGTGAAGGGTGAAGGGTGAAGGGTGAAGGGTGAAGGGTGAAGGGTGAAGGGTTAAGGGTTAAGGTTGAGGGTCAAGTATCACACATCAGATCCTGACCCCTGATTCTTAACCCTTAACCCTTAACCCTTACCCGGCGTTCACCGTCATTGGCCCGTTGAGCTTCACGGTGATTGCCGACCCGGCGTTCACGCAACCCTCGTGGTCATCGGATGCCGCGGCAGCCGCCGCACCGGCCGCCGCACCTACGGCCGCCCCAATCAGGGTGCCTTTCCGATCACGGCCCAGGATCTGTCCGACGATAGCGCCGGCGGCAGCGCCCCCGACCACTTTCTTCGCCGCCTCACCCTTCGACTGGGAAGGTACTCGATCGATCTCCGCGGTCACCACCTCGGCATCGGGCGTGTAGGTGGTTCCACCCGAGGTGATCGACACGACGCGGAACCCCATGACGATCTGCTGATCCTTGTTCTCGCTTCGGGTCAGTTGTGTCAGCTCGATGGTCACCGTCGCCCCGGTCGGGAGCACCGCGTCATTCGAGCCGGCCACCGCGGCGGTGAGCGTGCCGTTGAATCGGTCTCCCACCTTGTTGGTGTTGGTGCAGACCTTGCTGGCCGAGTTGAGCAGCATCGTCGTTCCCGCCGCGATCACTCCGGTTGTTGGCCTGGCAGCAGGTACCGGTACCGGCGGCTCGGTCACCGGCGGGGCCTGCTTCTGAGCCGGGGGCGGTGGAGCCGCTTTCGGCCTCGGTGTCTTCGTCGCCGGATCGGAAGTCGCTACTGGAACGTCCTTCAGTTGAGGTAGCGCGGCACTGTCCATGCCGGCACGCGTGAGGTCCCTCACGTCTGTGGAGTCGGCCGCTGCCGCCTCCTGATCGGCTCCGCGGCCGCACGCCAACATGACGGCCGCAAGCGCAAGCGCGGTGAACGCGCGGATGGTCGATGAACGCATGAGATTGATAGTTGAGAGTAGGCAGTTGAGAGGCCCATTCGAACCGCACCGCAAACGCCGGCCCCTCGCCTCTGAACGTACACCACAGGCGGCGGACGGAGCGCGACTGCCGTCACAATCCCACGGCCCGGCCCGGTTCGGGGCTCAGATACGCCGCAGGATGAACTCCGGGGTGAGTGCCTGCAGGTACGTTGCCAGGATGGTGAAGTAGTTCGTCACCATGAGTATCCCGATTCCGATCAGGAGAGCACCGGACGCGCGCGAGACCCAGACCATCTGGCGCTTCATGCGCTGGAAGAAACCGGAAAAGCGCTCGATGGCAACAGCCGAGAGCAGAAACGGCACCGCGAGGCCTAACGAATACGCCAGCAGCAGCCACATGCCGCGGGCCAGGTCCGCCTGGCTGGACGTGTAGAGCAGAATGGCGCCGAGGATTGGTCCGATGCACGGGGTCCACCCGGCGCCGAACGCAAAACCCACGAAGACCGTGCCCAGGTAACCCATCGGCTTGTCGGCCACGTGGAACCGGCGTTCCCTGGCAAAGAACGCGATGTTCAGGACGCCGAGCAGATAGAGCCCGAACACGATGATGACCACGCCGCCGATGCGGCTGATCCAGGCCCGGTAGCCGAACAATGCCTGCCCGATCGCGGTCGCGCCGGCGCCCAGCAGCAGGAAAACCAGCGTGAATCCCAGAACGAACAGCGACCCGTGGACCAGCGCCGTCCGTCGGGCGTGCTGTACGTCGTCCAGCGAGAGGCCGGTGATGAACGTGACATAGCTCGGAATCAGCGGCAGCACGCAGGGAGAAAGGAACGACAGGAGGCCGGCGGAGAATGCGATCAGGACGCCGAAGGCTGGGGCTTCCATTGGTGGCCGTGGTCAGTTGGGCGAGGCGCCGGTGCGGCACTCCCGGCAGATACCATAGATAACCAGCCGGTGGCGCTGGCGCTGATAACCGCGCGTCTCCGCCACCAGCGTCGTGATTCGCTCGAGGCGCTCATCACGGAACTCTGTCACCCGTCCGCATTGCGTGCATAGAAGATGTTCGTGGTGCGGGATGTCACGTGCCGCCTCGTATCGACGGAAGCCCTCACCGAAGTCTCGTTCGACAACAAGTCCGCTGCGCACCAGCAACTCGATCGTGCGGTACACGGTGGCCAGGCCCGCGCGCGCACCGCGGGCGTGGAGTTCCGACGCGACCTCCTCCACCGACAGGTGACGCCCCGACTCCAGCACCACCTCCGCGATGAGGGCGCGCTGCCTCGTGATCGGGAGGTTGTGCTCCCGGAGGTAAGCGCGAAAGGCGTCCGTTACGCCGGTGTCGTCCACCAGGGTTCTGACAGGACGCGTTGGAAGTCGTCCCCGGTGAGCAGCTCCGGCTCGCCTTCCACACCAGCGCGATTGGTCACTCCCCGCACCACGCTCTCGATGGTCACCAGCGGCGCGTCGGCATCGTGTACGATGTCGAACTCCCACTTTCCGCGATCGGGACCCTTCACGGTATGCCGGAACCGTGCCGTCAGGATGGAAAGTCGAGCATCCCGCGTGTCCCCGGGATCGTCCGCGACGATCCGCTCCATCTCCTGCCCCTCGTCCGCGTCCGGCGGCGCCCCGGTGTCGGACTCCGCGGCTATGGGTGCAACCAGATCCTCGACCGCGACAATGGCCACGCCCGAGTCGACCTGCCCGGACCTCAGCGTCGGGAACAGGCGGACCTCGGCGATCAGCCCGGTGGTGACGCGCTCGGCAATGGCCTTGAGAAAGCGGTGTTGGGACTCAGTCATCCTGCCGCTGGTTTTTTGGTTGCTGGTGGTTGCCTTGCTGAACGGAGGCGCCGGGTTGGGAGTCAGTGGCTTCGACTTCCGAGCCGGGTCGGCTACAGTCACGTCGTGCCGCGCGGATCGCGGTAGTCGCGTCAAATCTAACCGCGAGACTCCCGCCCCACGGGCCCGCACGAACCTGGGTCTTCGGGGAATCGAGCGGGTGAATCCGGGCGTTTCTGCGAGCTCAGGTAGCGATCGTCGTCGGGGAACGGTTCGCTTGAATCGCTGGACAAAGCGCTTGACCATCGGTTCGCCCGGAACATTGAACCACGGTGGACACGGTGGACACGGTGGACACGGAGGGAGGATCGACAGCGTCAGTTGACCATTCGCTTGATGCCGTGTCGAAGGTGAGCGACGTGGAAGTTGATCAGAAGACCTGCCGTCAGTCTGCTGAGCTTCAGAGAGTGGACACCTCAACCGCTCCTTTTCTCCGAAGCGCCGGTCTTACAGCAGCGCAACCGGGTCCCGATCCACCGCAACTCGCAAGTCTGCCCGGCTGTCGGGCGTGAAATGGGTCGCGAAGTACCGAACTACCCGGGTGAGATCGGCTGACCGGGTTGCCCGCAACAGCGCATGCCACCGCCAGCGCGTCTTGATGCGCTCGATGGCGCATGGTGCCGGTCCGATCACCTCCACCCCTGTCTCCCGGTTCTCGACGAGCTGCCTGAGCCAGCTCGCGCCACGTTCCGCCAGAGCGGCCGTCGCCGACTGGTCCGTTCCGCTGAAGAGCACGTTCGCGAGTCGCACCAGTGGCGGGTACGGGGGCGACTCCCGATCGGCCAGTTCCTGCCGGGCAAAGCTGTGGTAATCGTGGTTCACGGCAGCCCGAACGGCGTGATGATCGGGGAGCCGTGTCTGAATGAAGACCAGTCCACCCTTCGGTCCTCGCCCCGCACGACCCGCGACCTGCGCCATCAACTGGAAGGACCGCTCCGTCGCCCGGAAGTCGGGCAGGTTCAGTCCCACGTCGGCGTCCACCACGCCGACGAGAGTCACGTTCGGGAAATCGAGCCCTTTGGCAATCATCTGCGTGCCAAGCAGCACGTCAATCTCGCCCCGGCCCACCCGATCCAGGATGCGGGCATGCGCCCATTTTCCCGACGTGGTATCGACGTCCATTCGCGCGATGCGCGCCGTGGGAAATCGGTCAAGGAGCAGCCGCTCGACCTGCTGTGTGCCGAGCCCGTGCTCGCGAACCGTTGCTTCGCCGCACCGGGCGCAGGAAGTGCGGATCGGCTCCGCGTGGCCGCAGTAGTGGCAGACCATTCGTTCCGGGGCGCGATGCACGGTGAGCGAAATGGAACAATTGGGGCAGGCGGACACGTCACCGCAGGCGACGCATTGCACGAAGGCAGCGAAGCCACGCCGGTTGAGCAGCAGGATCGCCTGGTTTCCGCGTTCCATCGTCTCCCGCAGGCTTCGCTCGAGGGGTTCACTGATGACCCGGCGAAACGGATCCGCCAGCATGCCGGGTGAGCGGGCACGGAGATCGATCACCTGGACGCGAGGAAGCGCGCCTCCGCCGACGCGCTCCGGCAGTTCGAGCAGGTGATACGCCCCGCGTGCCGCATTGGCCCAGGACTCCAGCGAGGGCGTGGCGGACCCGAGAACGACGACCGCGCCCTCCTTCCGTGCCCGGATGATGGCCACGTCCCGGGCGTGGTAGCGGGGGGATTCACCCTGCTTGTAGCTCCCTTCGTGTTCCTCGTCCACGATGATCGCGCCGACCTGTTCCAGCGGAGCGAAGACAGCGGACCGGGCGCCCACCACGATGCGGCGTTCGCCCTGCCGGATGGCGCGCCAGGCGTCGAGTCGCTCTCCATCGGACAGGCCGGAGTGCAGTACCGCGATGCGTTCGCGGAACGCCGCGCGGAAGCGATCGACGGTCTGCGGCGTCAGGGCGATCTCCGGCACGAGTACGATGGCGGTGCGCCCCCTTTCGTTCACGACCCGGCGAAGGAGTTCGATGTAGACCAGCGTCTTGCCGCTACCTGTGACGCCGTGCAGCAGGAAGACGTCCCCCGGATCGGCTCCGGCCAGGCGGTCGATCGCGGCGCGCTGCGCGGCGTTGGGCTCCAGGGTGACGGACGCGGGAATGGCGCGGGACGCGAAGGCGTCCCGCACGGCGGGTTCCCGCTGGATGGCGATGAGGGAACGGCGCGCGAGCGCCGTGATGACCGAAGGGGAGATGCCCAGGCGCCGCTCGAGAAGCTCCACAGGCGCGCGTCCACCGAGCGACTCGAGCAGTTCCCACGCCGCGCGCTGTTTCGGTGCCCGGCGGAACGTCTCGTCACGCTCGCTCAGCGTCTCCAGCGGGCGGGCGATCCGGGCCAGCCGCCGCAAGGGCGACCTGGGCGACGGCTCGCCCGGTTCGGTAAGCAGCGACGGCAGGGCGGCGCGGAACACCGGCCCCGGCGGCGCCGCGTAATGCGTCGCAATCCAGTGGCAGGTGTCCAGCAGCGCCGGCGGCAGCGAGGGCGCCTCATCGGGCGCACCGAGTATGGATCGGTACGCACGCCCTTCGTCGATCGGCGGGTCCACGCGGGTGACGATGCCAATGACCCGGCGGGCGCGCACAGGAACCACGACGCGCGATCCCGGCTGGACCCGGCCGGCGTGTTCCTCGGCGACGAGGTACGTGTACGTCCCGAACAGGGGCGCGGGGATGGCGACGGAAACGGCGGTCGGGGGCACTGGACAATCCTAATGCCCGAGCCGGTTGCCGAGCCTGAGGGACCCGGCCCGGAACTCGCCGCTACGCGACCGCGGTGCTTCCCGTGCGGCGCGCGTAGAACGCGAGCCGCGTCTCTTCCGTGGAGGCCGACGAGTTCAGGAACTGCAGCAGCGCGTCGGCCAGTTCGAAGCCGTGCTGGTAGCGCTCGTCGGCCGCCTTGGCGAGGCACTTCATGACTATGGCGGAGAGGTCCAGCGGCACGCGGGAATCGACCACATCGGGAGAGACCGCGATCTCGTGCACCTGTTTGTAACCGACGGAGTACGAGTCGGCGCCGTCGAAGGGCGGGAACCCGAGGAGCATCTCGTACAGCATGACCCCGACGGCGTACAGGTCGCTGCGGCCGTCCACCAGGCGGCCCATGGCCTGTTCTGGCGACATGTAATGCGGTGTGCCCATGGCGCGGCCCGTCTTGGTCAGACGGCCATGGAAGCGCGCGGTGGCGATACCGAAGTCGGTGATCGTCGCGTGTCCGTCCTCGTCGAACAGCACGTTGTCGGGCTTGATGTCGCGATGGATGATGCCGCGCCGATGGGCGTAATCGAGCGCCGTGGCCACCTGCCCGCAGATGGAGGCGGCCGCCGCCGCGGTCACCGTCCGGTCCCGGACCAGCACGTCGGCCAGCGACCCGCCGGCCAGCCAGGGCATGACCAGGTAGACAGTGTCGCCTAACGCACCGTAGTCGATGATGGGACATATGTGGGGGTGCACCAGCTGACTCGCCGCCTCGGCCTCGCGGCGGAAGCGCTCGCGCATTTCCGGATCCCGCGCGAGATGCTGGTGCAGCACCTTGATCACCAGCGGCCGCTCGAGGATGGCGTGCAGCGCATGGTATACGTGCGCCATGCCGCCGCTGCCCAGGCGGTGCAGCACGCGATACCGGCCGCCGGTCGCCTTGCGCAGCAGGGAGATCTCGGGATCGGGCGGCTCGCGCGGCGTGTCGCGGAGCTCGGGAAGATCTCCCTTGCACCGGAGACACTTCACGGCCCGCGCGCGATTCCAGGTTCCGCAGCCGGGACAGAACATCAGGCGGGGGACGTCCTAACCATTCAGGTCGAGCCTCACGAAGTCGTACGCCGGCCAGGGGCCGGACTGCTCGAACCGCAGGTCCGGGAGGCGGCGCTGCTCTTCCTTCAGCAGCGTCATGAAGGCGCCCCACTGCTCGCGCTCGACGAGGAACGCTGCCTCGGCTCCCACCTCCGACGGCCGGCCGGGCACGTCAATGGGGACGAACGCCACCGCTTGCCGCTTGAGCACACGGAACGAATCGAAGGCGGTCACCTCGAGGTCGGCGCCCCGCGATCGATGCTCCAGGGTGTCCCAGGCCTTGTGCAGCGTGCCCGGCGCGACCCGGACGCGAGCCACCTGGCGGTCGTGCAGGTAGCGCAACGCATCGGCCAGCGTGAAGTAGTGCAGCTCCAGCCACCGCATCAACGAGTCGCGGCTGCGGAAGGTGGTGCCGAACGGCGCGGGAATGACGGCGCCGCACGCGAAAGCGCCTTCCACGGCCTCACGATACGCCGCGATGCGATCCTCGGTCTGCTCGGGTTTCTCGAAGGTGACCTTCCGGACCACCGCGCAGAGGTCACGGTAATCCACCGTCTGGGTTCCGGGCACATGCAGCGCGGGGCGCCCTTCGCGCGATACGATGCCGCACAGCTCCAGCGCGTCCGGCGCCGTCCGGTCCGACCGTTTGCGTAGTGCTGGCACCCGCGTCCCTCGACGTGGCCTGATCAAGTCGTTAGGCATCCGGAATTCGCCGGCGCCCCTGTTCGCTCCGCCCATCCGCGAAAAACCCGCCAGGCAGGCCCCCCAATTATCGACCTCCAGCCCGGTTTTCGTGAGATCCCGGCCAATTCCATTGGCGCGCCCGGCGCTGCGTAACTGACGACCCTGCATGGCATTGGACGACCCAGATCGCGCACCGATTCGGCGTGGCATGGTTGCCACAAGGGGACGTTCCCGCAGTGTGCTGCATTGGGCGTTTTCCGTGACGGTGCGCACACGGATGTGCTCCAATGCGTCCGCCACGTGACCCCCGGACGGATGTGGCGGACCCGGCCGCACGGTGGGCTGCCCCCCCGGACCACGGGCGAAATGGTCAGATCATGGCCTGCATCACGGCGAGCGCGCCCGCCGCCACGCGCTCGGGTACGTAGCCTCCCTCCAGCGCGGCCACCACGCGGCCGCCGCACCACGCACCGGCACGCTCCACGAGAAACGCCGTGAGACCGGCGAGGTCCGATGGCTCCAGCGTGAATCCGCCTAACGGGTCGCCGGCCAGACAGTCGAACCCGGCGGACACCAGGACCAGCCCGGGAGTGAACTCCCGGGTTGCGTCCTCCACTGCGACGCGCAGCGCGTCAACGTACCGTGCCGCGGGGAGTCCGGCCGGCATCGGAACGTTCCAGACCGACCCATGCGGCCCACGATCCTCCTGCGCTCCGGTCCCGGGATACCAGGGCCACTGATGCAGGGAAACGAACCGGATCGAGGGATCGTGCTCGACCAGCGCCTGGGTCCCGTTGCCGTGATGCACGTCCCAGTCGACGATGAGCACCCGCTCCACGCCCTGGCGCCGGGCATGGCGGGCCGCGATCGCCACGTTCCCGAAGAGGCAGAATCCCATGCCGCGGACGCGCAACGCGTGATGTCCCGGCGGACGCACCGCGCAGAACGACCGCGGTACCTTCCCGTCCAGCGCCAGGTCCACGCCTTGCAGCACACAACCGGCTGCCGCGCGCGCGGCATCCCACGATCCCTCGCTGACGGGCGTGTCCGCGTCCAGCGCGCCACCACCCTGCTCCGCCAGCCGCCGCACCGAATCGACGTATCCCGGATGGTGCGCAAGCTGGATTTCCGCGACGGTCGCGTGGCGGCCCTCCACATGCTCCAGCACCTGGTACAGATCGAGGTCGTCCCGCAGCGCGCGTGGGATGGCGCGCAGACGCCCCACGTGCTCCGGATGTCGCCATCCGGTGTCGTGGCGCCCACAGTCGGAATGCGAGATGAACGCGACAGTCATGCTCGTCCACCTACGCTCACGCCCGTCCGGCGCTGTGCGCGCGTCGGTCAGCGGACGGGACGGCGCCGGCGGGAGGTCACCAGGAACGTCGAGCCGCTGACTGCGCCGGCATCCGTGAGCGAAACCGATTCGTCCAGCACGTCGATACCGCGCAGCTTGACGACGTACGCGCCCACGTTCTCTTCCGCGAGCAGTGCCTCCAGCGCCCGCGCTTTCAGGGTCGCGACGGTCGTGTCGGGCGCGGCGTCGACGCGAACGACGTCCCAGACTTCGGGGACCTGGACGCGAACCGTCATCGTCGGCTGGCCATGGCCAATCACGACCGCGCCGGGACGGCTCCGCAACTGGGTCACGAAGGGTGCGGTCGCGCTCATTGGGCCGATCCGTGGAGCGGCAGTGTGGTGAAGAACCGGGAGATCTGTGCATCAAAGAGGTACGACGATCCCGCGACCAGCGTATGGTCGTTCTCCGGCGTAGCCGCGATCACGATCTCCTCGCCTCCCTGGCCCCGCAGGCTCACGTGCGTGTCGCTCTCCTGCTCCACGTAGGCGGCATAGATGCTGTTCCGGCGGGAGAAAAAGGATTTCGCCAGCGTGAGGACCTCCGCGGGTCCCATGGTCGTGCGATGCTCGATGAGCGTTCGGCGTTGTGTGGTCATGGTGTAATGAAATCAGGGCACATCACGTCGCGCCACGCCGAGCTTCGACTGATCCAGCGGCAGGTCGATCGTGAACGTCGAGCCGGCGCCGGGCGTGGAATCCACCTCGATATCGCCGCCCATCAGCCTGGCCAGCTGCCGCGCGAGGGTGAGACCCAGTCCCGACCCGCCGTACCGGCGCGTGGTGGAACCGTCCACCTGCCGGAACTCGTCGAAGATGATCCGGCGCGCCTCGTCCGGGATGCCGATGCCGGTGTCCGCAACCCGCATGAACACCCGGTTGCCGTGCGTCTCGACGGAGGCGGTGACGCTTCCCGCGGCCGTGAATTTGTAGGCATTGCCGACGATGGTGCCCAGCAGCCGGCTCAGCTTTCGCCGGTCGGACAGCAGCGTCGGGACCGGGACGTCCGACGGTATGACGCGCGCCTCGACCCCCGACTGGCGCCCCTCCGTCGTGGCCAGCACCTGCTGGATCAGCCCGACGGGGTCGACCTCCTCGATCTCGAGGACCGGCGCATTCCGCTTGAGCGAGGTCAGGTCGAGGAGGTCCTCGATGAGCACGAGCAGGCGGGTGCTCGCCTGTCGCACCTGGGCGAGGTCGGCCTGCTGTCCGGCGGTGAGCGGCCCGGAGAACTCCTCCTGCAGGAGCGAGACGTATCCCATGACCGCGGTCAGCGGCGTGCGCAACTCGTGGGAGATGTTGGCGAGGAACTCGTCCTTCACCTTCCGCGCCTCGAGCACGGCGGTGTACTGGCGTTCCAGTTCCTCGTTCGCTTCGGTCAGCGCCGCGTTCGCCCTCCGCATCTCGTCGATGAGCGCGGCTTTCTCGGCGGTGGCGGCCATCTGGTCGGCGACGATGCGGAGCAGGCTTCGGGCCTCGGCACTGCGCGCCCCGGGTTCGGCATAGTAGAAGGTCACGGTACCGAGCATTCGATGCCCGGTGGCCAGGGGCAGCGCCACGAGCGAACGGAACCCGAGCTCGGAAGCCACGTCGCGCCAGTCCTCCAGGTCCGGGTCGGCCATGACGTCGGGGACCTCGATCACCCGCCGCTCCGCCGCGGCCTCACCACTGGGGCCGAAGCCGAGCCGGACCCGCATCTGCCCGAGCCAGGGCCGGTGCCGCTCGGGCCAGTTGTGCGACGCCGCCAGGCGCATCAGCTCCGACGAGCCATCGACCAGGTAGATCGACGCGAACGTCGCCTCAACCAGGGGGCTCACACGGTCCAGCGCGAACTGGAAGACCTCTTCGGGCCGATCTGCATGCAGCAGTGCATGCGCGATCTCCCGCACCGCCATCAGCTCGCGAATGGCGGGATCCGACGCCTCGACCGGGCCGGTGAATCGCTGGTGGGTGAGGACCTTCGAGGGCTTGGGCGGAGGCACGGCGAAAACTAAGAGAGGGGAGGCGACAATGGGCAGATGTTGAACGCGCTGCGCGCCACCGGCTCAGGTTTGCCGCTTCGGGTTGGATGCGCGGACTTCGACCTGGTACATCAGCGCCCACGCCGGGGTGGCCAGGAGCGTCGCGACGGTCTCGGCAACATCGTCGGGCTTCAGCATCCAGCTGGTGTCCGCCCCCGCGGCGATCATATCGGTGGCGACGGAGCCCGGCATGATCACCGATACCTTGACGCCGTGTTCGCGCACCTCGAGCATGAGGCTCTCGCTGAAACCCAGGACGGCATGCTTGGTCGCGGCGTAGCAGGTTCCGCCCACAAAGGCGCTGCGGCCGGCGATGGACGCAATGTTGACGATGTGGCCGTTCCGGGCCGCGATCATCCCCGGCAGAACCTCCTTCGTCACGTGGTACAGGGCGTTGAAGTTGACGTCCACCATCGTATGCCACTCGTCGGACGTGAGCTCGATGAACGGTCTCTTGTTGATGACACCGGCGTTGTTCACGAGGACGTCGGCTTGCAGGCCATGCAGTGCGCGCTGGATCGCGTCCGGTTTCGTGAGGTCGATGGTGATGGGACGGCACTCCCCTCCGCCGGCGGAGATCGCCGATGCCAGACTCTCCAGCCGATCCTCGTCCCGGGCGAGCGCGACGATGCGATAGTCGGCCGCCAGGCGAAGGGCGATGGCACGGCCGATACCGCGCGAGGCGCCGGTGACGACGGCCGTGGGTCGCTCAGTCATGGTTGTCAGGCAGGCGCGGTGATCCGTCGCACGATGTCGTACTCCAGGCGGACGGCGAATTCCAGCGACTTCACCGCCACGCGCTCATCGTCTCCGTGCATCCGGTTCTCGTCACCCTCGGTAAGCGGGAACGGGAGCAGCCCATAGGCGTTGACACCCGCGTGCCGCAGAGGCGCACTGTCCGTGGCGCCGGTGCTGAGGAACGGGACAGTAGGTACGCCGGGTGCCAGGGCGTCGATGGCCTCCTGGATCGCGCGATACATCGCGCTCTCCGGCGGTGACGTGGGCGACTCCACGCCGCGGCTGACCACGGTCACCTGGACCTGCTCGTCGTCGATTGCCGCCCGCAGGCGGCCAATGAGATCCTCCAGCGCTTCGCCAGGGAGCAGCCGGACGTTGAGCGTCGCGCCGGCCTCACCGGGAATCACGTTGGCGCGCACGCCGGCGTCGAGCATGGTGGGTGAGATGCCGTTGCGGAGCACCGCGTCGAACCGGGGTATGGCCGACAGAGTGCGGGTGCCTTCGGAGACACGCGAGGGATCCCCTGACGCGATGGCCGCCATCGCGGCGCCCTGCATCTCGTCGGGCCAGAACGCCGACAGGCCAGCGAGGTAACGCTGGACGATATCGGTGAGCACCACCGGTTCCTGGTGTGCGCCGGACGCCGCCACCGCGCGCGCCAGCCGGACCACCGCGTTGTCGGGAATGGGGACGGAAGCGTGTCCCGGTGTGCCGGTCGCCGACAACCGCAGCACGTTAGGCACCTTCTCGCCGCACTGGACCGCCGCCCAGGCCACGCGGCCGTCGATGTCCCGCACGCGTCCGCCCTCGTTCAGCGCGAACTCTGCCGCCAGAAGCTGGGGATGATGCGCGAGGACCCAGTCGATGCCGAACTCCCCGCCGGACTCCTCGTCCGACGTCGCCACGAACACCACCTCGCGGTCGCCGGCGACTCCGGTTCGCTCGGCGTGTTCCCGGAGCAGGAGCATCGTCTGGAGGTTGACCGCGAGCATCCCCTTGTCGTCTATGGCGCCGCGGCCGTAGACGAACCCGTCGAGGATTTCGCCGCCGAACGGGTTGGTCGTCCAGCGGGCGCGCTCCACGCCCACGACGTCCATGTGGGCCAGAAGCAGAACAGGACGTTCGCGACCGGAACCGGGCAGCCGGCCGATGAGAGCGGCGCGTCCGGGAGCGGGCTCGAGCAGGGTCGTCGCAATGTCCGCGCCGCGCAGCACATCGTCCAGGTACCGCGCCACGCCGATCTCCCGCCCCGGAGGGTTCACCGTGTCCAGCCGGATCAGCGTCTGGAGGTGGGCAATGCAGCCCCAGAGCGCGCCTTCCCAGTCGATCGCGTGCGTTGGCTGGTCGCTCGATGCGGAGGGACGTGTCACGGAAGCTCCGGCGGTCAGTGACGGCAAAGCCTGACGTACGCGGGGAAGCCTACCAGTTCGAGGCGGCCTGCGCGAGTGCGGCCACCCGCACCTGGCAACCGGGCTCCCGTTTGTCTCCGCATGGACAGCTTCTGCATCCGCTCGATCGTCCGATCGATCTTGGCGACGGGACCGACGGTGGCGCACGGCACCTCGCGACGCGCGCCTACGTGAGTCGCGCCGCGAGGTAGTCGCCAACCTGATCGGCCGCCACGCGTTCCTGTTCCAGCGTGTCGCGATCGCGCACGGTGACCGATCCATCCTGCATGGTCTGGCCGTCCACCGTGAGACAGAATGGCGTCCCGACCTCATCCTGCCGCCGGTATCGCCGCCCCACGGCTCCCGATTCGTCGTAGAAGACCGGGAGGCGCGGGCGCAGGCCGGCCGCCAGCCTGGCGGCAAACTCCGGCATGCCGTCCTTCTTCACGAGTGGAAAGACGCCGGCCTTGATGGGGGCCAGCGACGGCTGGAGTCGTAACACCACCCGGCCTTCCTCCTCGCCCGCCACCGACTCTTCCCGGTAGGCGTTCACCAGGAGAGCCAGCAGCGTCCGGTCGCACCCCACCGAGGTCTCGATCACGAACGGTACAAACCGGCGATTCGCCGGCTGGTCGAAGTACTCGAGTTTCTTCGACGAGAACTTCTGGTGCTGCGTGAGATCGAAGTCACCGCGATGATGGACGCCTTCGATCTCCTGGAAGCCGAGCGAACCGCCGAAGTCGAACTGCACGTCGAACGCGGCACGAGCGTAGTGGGCGAGTTCCTCCGGCGTATGCTGGTGGAACCGGAGCCGCTCGCGCTCCAGTCCCAGCCCGAGGTGCCACTGCAGCCGCTGTTCCTTCCAGTACTCGAACCACTCCGGGTCGCTGCGTCCGCCTGACGACTGCTGCGGGTCCACGAAGTACTGCATTTCCATCTGCTCGAACTCGCGCGTACGGAAGATGAAGTTCCCCGGGGTGATTTCGTTGCGGAACGCCTTCCCGATCTGCGCGATGCCGAACGGCACTTTCTGGCGTGTCGCCTGCTGCACGTTCAGGAAGTTGACGTAGATCCCCTGCGCGGTCTCGGGGCGCAGGTACACCACCGCCGCACTGTCTTCCATCGGACCCATGAAGGTCTTGAACATGAGATTGAAGAGGCGCGGCTCGGTGAGCTGGCACTCGGCATGCTCACCCGGATGCCGGCTGGGCTTGCGCGGACACTGGGCGGCGTCCAGCTGATCGGCACGGAACCGCGCCTTGCATGTCTTGCAGTCAACCAGCGGGTCGGTGAAGTTCGCAACGTGCTCGCTGGCTTCCCAGACGCGGGGGTGCATGAGGATGGCGGCGTCCAGGCCCTCGACGTCGTCCCGGGACCGGACCATGGCGTGCCACCAGCGGTCCTTGAGGTTCTTCTTCAGCTCGACGCCTAACGGGCCGTAGTCCCAGACCGAGCCGGCACCGCCATAGATCTCGGACGACTGGAAGATGAACCCGCGCCGCTTGCAGAGGGAAACGAGCTTGTCGAAGATGTCGGGGGACATGCGGGTGAGGAGTGATGAGGAGTGAGGAGTGATGAGGAGTGAGGAGTGAGGAGTGAGGAGTGAGGAGTGAGGAGTGAG
>DASWGU010000134.1:0-13431 GCA_036393555.1 Gemmatimonadaceae bacterium | reverse complement strand
GTGCAGGAGATCCTGGACCTCGTCAAGCAGCCGGTGTCCACCGGTATCCCGGCGCGGGCGCCCGCTCCGGACGACACGTCGTTCGATGAGTTGGCGTTCCTGCAGTCGGTCGTCGAGCAGCCGTCGCCCGCTCCGGCGCATGCCGCGGAGCCACCGCGTGCCCTGAACGGACCGTTGCCGATCGGTCGCTCGGGACCGCAACCGGCCGTCCGGCCATCGGCGCAGGCGCGGCCCGCGTCGACGCCCAGCGCGACGCCCGCGTTCCTCAAGGACATGCCGACCGAGCAGGTGAAAACGCTGAAGTGCCAGGAGTGCGGGACGATGAACTACCCCACGGAGTGGTACTGCGAGCGGTGTGGCGGCGAACTCGCTGCGATGTGAGTCGGAGCAGCGGGTCACGGTTTGTGCGATACGAAGAGGGGCCGCCGGTGAATGGCGGCCCCCTCGTTTGCGTAGTCGTCAGGCAGTCCGGCCGGCGGTGCCTACGCCCTGGCGTCGAGTCGGCTCTTGTGACGGCTGGCGGCGTTCCGGTGGACGAGGCCCTTCCGGGCAGCGCGATCGAGCAGTTGAACGGCGCGCTTCCTCTCAGCCGGCGTCGCGGCCTCGGCACTGGCCTTCTTGAGCGCGGTCCGGAGGGTGGAACGCTGGGCGCGGTTACGGACGGCAGCCGCGCGCGACTTGCGCAGGTTCTTGGCTGCCGAGGGGATTCGTGGCAAAGACTGTGCTCCGAGGACAGAAAAAGTGGCGCGGTTTGAACCGCGTAAAATAGGCGGCGATGGCACGGATGTCAAGAAATGACAGGGACTTTGACTCTCTTTGACTCCCGTCCCGTACGTTCTTACCTTGCGCCGCAACGCTGGAGCCGGCAAAGGCCGTCTCCCGTCTCCCCTTTCCCCTCTCAGTGGATCTCAGCAACCTCCTCCTCGCCGCACCCGTCCTGCTGTTCTCGATGGTCGCGCACGAGTACGCGCACGGGTACGCTGCACTCAAGCAGGGCGATCCGACGGCGTACCAGCTGGGCCGACTCACCTGGAACCCGCTCAAGCACATCGATCCGTTCCTCACGATCCTGATGCCGGTGATGCTGTACTGGGCCAGCAACGGTGCGTTCATCTTCGGCGGGGCGAAGCCCGTGCCCGTGGTGCCCCGCAATTACCGGAACTACAAGCGCGGCGACATCATCGTCTCGCTGGCCGGTGTGGCGACCAACATGATGCTGTTCCCGCTGTGCGCCCTGCTCATCGTTGTCCTCGGGCTGCTGGGCCGACAGCTGCCGCCGACGGTGGATACGCTGTTCCTGCTCCAGATGATGATGGTGCAGGGGATCATCTTCAATCTCGTACTGGCCTTCTTCAACCTCCTCCCTATTCCTCCGCTCGATGGCTCGCACGTGATGAAGTACCTGCTGCCACCCGCGTGGGCGCTGCGCTACCAGCAGGTGGGCCGGTACGGCATCGTGATCCTCCTGGTCCTGTTCTGGACCCGTGCAGGAAGTGAACTCTTCCAGAAATGGATGGCGCCCGTGATGTGGCTGGCCGAAGCCGCAATGCGCGCCGTGATGCCGTACTTCCTCAAGTCGCCCTACGGCCTGGGAGTGGGATGACGGCCGGCGCCGCACCGGGTGATCCCTTCGTCGTCGAGCTGCAGCAGTTCAACGGGCCGCTGGACCTCCTGTTGACGCTGATCCGCGACGAGCGGGTGGACATCTACGACATTCCCATTGCGCGCATCGCCGAGCAGTTCCTGGCGCGCATCCGGACGCTGGGGATCGACCAGGCCTCGGAGTACCTCGAGATGGCGGCGCGCCTGCTTCGGATCAAGGCGCAGATGCTGTTGCCGCGCCATCAGGATGACGACTCGTGGGAGGATCCGCGGGCCGAGCTGGTTCGGCGGCTGCTGGAGTACCAGCAGGTCCGGGAGGTCTCCGACATGCTTGGGCGGCTGGCCGAGGAACGACGGTCGCGCTTTGCACGGGCGTGGCTGCCGAACCAGGCCGTGGAACCGCCGCCGGGCCCGCTGGCGCTGTCGCTGGGAGAGCTGCTCGCCGCGGTGGATCGGGTGCTGCGCGTGGCCCGCGAGCCGCATATTCACGACGTGGTGCCGCGGCCGCTGGACGTGGACGGCGCGATCGCGACCATTCGTGCCCTGTTGCAGCTGCGGGCGCACGCCCGCTGGTACGACGTAATCAGGCCCTCGGCGGAGTCCTGGGAGGTGCTGTCGGCGCTCCTGGCCCTTCTGGAACTCGCGCGACGCGGCGAGCTGCGGCTGCGTCAGGCATCCCCTTTTGCTTCCCTGGTGATTACCCGTGAATCCGCTGGCCAAGCTGCTTGAGGCGGCGCTCTTCGCGAGCAGCCGCCCCGTGCCGGTCGACGAACTGGCGGCCCTGGATCCGGAGGCTTCGCCCGCCGCGGTGGTGGCGGCGTTAGGCGAGATCCGCGACACCTACAACACCAACGGGCACGGAGTGGAACTGGTGGAGCTGGGCGAGGGGTGGCAGGTGCTGACGCGCCCCGAGTTCACCGATGCGATCGAACGGGCCCAGCTCGCCGCCCGGCCCCATCGCCTGTCCGGCGCGGCGCTCGAGACACTCGCCATCATTGCCTATCGTCAGCCCATCGGCCGCGCCCAGATAGAGGACATCCGCGGCGTCAATTGCGGCGCAATCCTCCGCTCGTTGCAGGAGCGCTCCCTGGTCGATGTGGTGGGACGGGGCGAGGGGATCGGGCGACCTCTCCTCTACGGCACCACACCGCTGTTCCTCGAGCAGTTTGCCCTGCGGCACCTGGAGGAACTGCCCCGCGCCGACGAGCTGTCCGTCACGCTGCGGACGGAGCCGCGCGCGATCTGATGCCCGCCACGATGCGGCTCCACCGCGCGCTGGCGCGGGCGGGCCTGGCATCGCGCCGGAAGGCGGAGGTGCTCATCGGAGAGGGACGCGTGCGCGTCAACGGACAGCTTGCGCACGTCGGCCAGGGTGTGAACCCCTCCAGCGATGTGGTGGAACTCGACGGGCGGCGCGTCGACCTCGCGACTGCGGCGCCCGTGTGGATGGTTCTGCACAAGCCGGTGGGATACATGACGACCCGTTCCGATCCCCAGGGACGACGCACCATGTTCGAGTTGGTGGATGACGTGCCCGGCCTGGTCTATGTCGGCCGGCTGGATCTCGAGACCGAAGGGGTGCTGCTGCTCACCACGGACGGCGACGCCGCCAACCGCCTCACGCATCCCAGTGCGCAAGTGGAGCGTGTCTACCAGGCCACCGTGACCGGTGACGCGCCGGCCGCGGCCCGCGTCGTACGACGTGGCGTGATGCTTCAGGATGGACTGGTTCGGCCCAAACGGGTCACGGTCCGCGCCGCCGGGGATGATCGGTGGCATTTCGAGGTGGTCATCACCGAGGGGCGGAAGCGGGAGGTGCGTCGCCTGTGCCGCGAAGTCGGCCTGCGCGTGGAACGGCTCGTCCGGACGGCATTCGGGCCCGTGACACTGGGAATGCTCCCGGCGGGCGCGAGCCGTCCGCTGACCGCGCGGGAACGCGGCTCCCTGGCGCGCCTGTTGGGCCGTTCCCTCGATGGGCCCGCCGGTTGACGCCGGCAGGCACGTTGGCGTGACTACGACAGGCAGGGCAGCGGTCAGCGAGGCAGAAGGTCCGAATGTCCCGGTCCGGTCAGCGGTACCCGGTTCGCGCAGCCAGCACTCCACGACTTACCGACATCCTCAGTGACCAAGACTACTCCGCGCGGGGCGGCGGAAACCGTAGATCCCGCTTCGTCCAACCTCGTTCACGACGTGCTGCAGCAGGTCGCCCGGCGGGTCGTCGGACAGGAGTACATGGTGGAGCGCCTGCTGATCAGTCTCCTGACCGGCGGCCACGTGCTGCTGGAGGGAGTGCCCGGGCTGGCCAAGACGCTGACCGTGCGCACGCTGGCGGAGACCATCCGGACCACCTTCCAGCGCATCCAGTTCACGCCCGACCTCTTGCCGGCTGACGTACTCGGGACGCAGGTGTTCGACCAGTCCCGGGGTACGTTCAGCGTGAAGCGTGGGCCGATCTTTGCGAACATCGTCCTGGCCGACGAGATCAACCGCGCGCCAGCCAAGGTGCAGGCGGCACTTCTGGAGGCGATGCAGGAGAAGCAGGTGACGCTCGGCGGAGAGACGTTCCGGCTGGATGAGCCGTTCCTGGTCCTGGCGACGCAGAACCCGATCGAGCAGGAGGGTACCTACCCGCTACCCGAGGCGCAGGTGGACCGCTTCATGCTGAAACTGCGGGTCGAGTATCCCAGCCGCGAGGAAGAGAAGGAGATCATGCGGCGCATGGCGGGGGGCGCGCCGATCCCGGTGCAGGCGGTCGCGACGCCCGAGTCGATCCTGGAAGCGCGCCGGTACATCACCGAGTTGTACATGGACGAACGGATCGTGGATTACATCGTGGACATCGTGCTGGCGACCCGCGCGCCGGGCGAGGCCGGCTTGAAGGAACTGGCCCCTCTGGTGGAGTACGGTGCCAGTCCGCGGGCGACCATTGCTCTGGCGCAGGCCTCACGAGCGCACGCGTTCCTGCGGGGCCGCACCTATGTCACGCCGGACGACGTGAAGGCGATCGCTCCCGATGTGCTCCGCCATCGCGTGCTGACGACGTACGAGGCCGAGGCGGAGGAGATTACCAGCGACGACATTGTAAAGAAGATCCTGAGTACTGTGGAGGCACCATAACGAGTTGAGCCGTGACCGTCGGCCGGGAGCCGCGCTCCGCGTCTCCCGTCCTCCATCCCCGTCCTCGATCCGCGTCCTGTCCGTTGCAGCGCATCGCCGTCTCTCCCGAGGTCCTTCGCCAGGTGCGGCTCATCGAGCTCCGCACGCGGCGACTGGTGAACTCGCTGTTCGCGGGGGAGTACCGGTCCATCTTCAAGGGACAGGGGATGGAATTCGCCGAAGTACGCGAGTACCAGCCGGGCGACGAAGTACGTACTATCGACTGGAACGTCACGGCGCGGATGCGGCGTCCCTTCGTGAAGCGCTATGTCGAGGAACGCGAGCTGACGGTCATGCTGGTCGTGGACCTGTCCGGCTCCTCTCGTTTCGGAACGGTGAACCGGTTCAAGTCCGAGATGGCGACCGAGCTGGCTGCGGTGCTGACCATGAGCGCAGTGCGCAACAACGACCGGGTGGGCGTCCTGCTGTTCACGGACCACGTGGAGCACGTGGTGCCACCGGGGAAGGGCCGCCGCCATGCGCTCCGGATCATTCGTGACATCCTTGTTCATCAGCCGTCCGGCAGGGGCACCAACGTTGGCGGAGCACTGGAGTATCTCAGCCGCCTGCTGCCCCATCGGTCCATCGTCTTCCTGATCTCGGACCTGCACGATGCCAACGTTGAACGTCCCCTGAAGTTCCTGGCGCAGCGCCACGACCTGGTCGTTGCCCCGCTGGAGGATCCGTCGGAATGGGTCCTCCCCGACCTGGGCATCGCCAGGTTCATCGACCCCGAAACCGGCCAGATGATGACCGTGGACACGTCGTCGGCCCGCGTGCGGGAAGGGTTCCGCAGTGCATCGGAGGCCGAGCGCGCGGCCCGCCGCCAGCTGCTGCGCCGTCTCGCCATCGACGAAGTGCCGGTGAACACGCGGGACGGGTACCTCGAGGCCCTGTTGCGGTTCTTCCGCGCGCGCGGCCGGCGCGTTCGGAGGCGCTGGTGAGCGCGCTCGGCGTCCTGGCGCTGGTGCAGGCCGTCACGCTCAGTGGCAGTGTGCAGCAGGGCGTGAACGTGCGGCCGGATACGGTTCACGTAGGCGATCCCTTCACCGTGTCCATTCGGATCCGTGCGCCCCAGGGCTCCACGATCGAGTTCCCGCCGGCGCCCGATTCCGGCGGTCCGGTCGACCCGCTTGACCCCGTGCTGATTCAGACGGCGGCGGACAGTGCCGCGCTGGATCAGACCGCCACGTACCGGCTGGCGGCGTGGCGGGTCGGCGCGTTCGATATCGAGTTTCCCGACATCCTCGTCAGGCAGGACATCGGGTCACGGCGGATCCCCGTGTCCGGTGCGGGCATCGTGGTCGCGTCGGTCCTTCCCTCGGATAGTTCCCTGCACGTTCCCAGGCCGCCAAGAGCGGTTTTCACGTTCGGTCTGCCCTGGTGGGTCTGGATCCTGCTGGCCGCGGCCGTGTCGGCGGTCGCGATGCTGATCTGGTGGCTCTGGCATCGTCGTCGCGGCCGGTCTCCAACCCGGGAGGCACCACTGACCGTCGCGGAGCGCGAGTTCGACCGCATCGAGGCTCTGGGTCTCGTGGCGGCGGGAGAGCGCGCCCGGCATGTGGACCTGATGGTCGAGGTGCTGCGCGATTACCTCGCGGCGTCGATCCCCGGTGTCTCCACGTCGCAGACCTCATCGGAGATGGCCGCGAGCCTGCGTCGCGCCCGGCTCGCGCCACACTCCCGGTGCCTCTCGCTGCTGACAGAGGTGGACCTGGTGAAGTTCGCGGGGCGGCCCCTCGGGGCCGATCGAGCCGCGGCGCTGGGCCGCGAGGCGCGCGCCGTAGCGAACGCCGCGGAAGTCGCCCTCACCGCACCGGCCGGGGCGAAGGCGGCATGATGGGGATATTCGACTGGCCGTGGCTCGCCGTCTCGTCCTTCGCGGTCGCGCTCCTGATGATGGCGATCATCCGGGCGTCGTTCACGCGTCGGTTGGGTCGCATTGCCAGGATGGGCGCTCGCAATCTGGTCATGCGTCTGGTGCCACGGAGCGCGCTGGAGCGACCCGATGGGCGGGCCGTGCGTCTTTCGGCGGCGGGCTTGCTCATCATGCTGGGCATCGCGGGTCCGCGATGGGGCGAGGAACAGACGGTGATGCGTGGCGAGGGCATCGACATCGTGCTTGCCATGGACGCGTCCCTCTCGATGCTCGCCGGCGACGAGCGACCCAGCCGGCTGGAACGCCTGAAACAGGAAGTCCGGCGGGTTCGCGCCGCATCACGCGGAGACCGCTTCGCGTTGCTGGCCTTCGCCGGCCGGAGCTATATCCTGTCACCCCTCACCGTGGACGACGGCGCACTCGACCTGTTCCTCGACAATCTCGATCCGTCCATCGTGGGACAGGGCGGCAGTGCGGTCTCGCGGGCGATCAACCAGGGAACCGACCTCCTGGAGGCCAGCCGCTCGGCAGGGGATCGCGCCATGGTGATCATGAGCGATGGCGAGGCATTCGACGAGCAGACGGAGATCATGGAGGCCGCGGCGCGCGCGGGAAAGGCGGGCATCGCCGTGGTCACCGTCGGGTTCGGGACGACCGAGGGTACCACGATCCCGATTCGGGAAGGCGACCGGATCACCGAAAAACGGGATGCGGACGGCAACATCGTCGTCACGAAGTACCATCCCGAAATCCTCCGCGCGATCGCCTCGACGGCCGAAGGGACCTTCATCGACGCCGGTGCGACGGACAAGGCCAGTGCCATCCGGCGCGCATTGCAGTCGCTCCAGACCACCAGGCGCAACGTCGAGGCGGGTCGTTCCGGTACGCCGAGGTTCCAGTTGTTCGTCGTACCAGCGCTGCTGCTCATTCTCGTCGATGCCTGGGGACGACTGCGGAGGCGCGCGACGCCGATACCGCGCGCCATGGCTGGTACGGCGGCCGGCCTGGTGCTCCTGGCGAACGGTTGCGCCCTCCCCGGTGCGAACGTCACGCGCGGTGGGGATCAGTTCACCGGCGGCCAGTACGCACGCGCGGCGACATCATATCGCCAGGCGGTGAACGCCGGGGATCGACGACCGCAGATCATGTACAACCTGGGAACCGCCCTCGTTGCCGCGGATTCCATGTCCGCATCCCTGGAACCCCTGGAGCGTGCCTTGCTCAGGGAGGACGAGGAGGTGCGTTACCGGGCCACCTTCAACCTGGGCCTGGCATACCTGAAACTGGGGCTGGCCGGCGTGCCACGGGCGGATTCGACGCGCCGGGCGTACCACACTGCCGTCGAGGCGTACAAGCGCGCTCTCCTGATGCGGCCAGGCCACCGGGATGCACAGTGGAACTACGAGCTGGCCCTACTGGAACTCGAGCGCAGCGGCGGCGGCGGTGGCGAGCAAAGCCAGTCGCAGCAGCGGAACCAGCGCGAGCCTCGAGAGCAGTCATCGGGCAGCCTGGGTCGGGAGCAGGCCGAGCAACTGCTCAACAGCGCCGCGCGGGACGAACAGCGAGTGCAGGGGCGAAAGCAACAGGAAGCCCGGCCAACGACGCGTAGCGTCGGGAAGGACTGGTGAGGGGCCGGACGCTCGTCATCGCGTTTCTCGCCTCGTCGGGCGTGTCGGGCTCCGCTTGGGGCCAGGACCCGGCGCGCGACGGAAGCGGCATCGCCGCGCGCGCCGTTCTCGACCCACGCGAGGACATGGTGTTTCGCGCGATGACCATCCCGGACACGGTCTGGGTTGGCCAGCAGGCAACGTATCAGGTTGGTGTGTTCCTCAGTGACGAGATCCGCTCGCGGCTCCGACGGAATCCGGTCTTCGTTCCCCCGGAGCTTCGCTCGATGCTGGCCTATGACCTGGCCGGCGTGACGAGCCCGGCTCGCGTGGTCGGTCCCCGGCGATACGAGGTGCACGTCTTTCAGCGCGCGCTGTTCCCGCTGACGGCCGGTGTGCACGAGATCCCACCGTCCCGGCTGGAGTACGCGCTGCCGCTCAGCAACTCCTTCTTTGCCCGGGAGGAAAGCCATTCGGCGCGCACGCAGGGGCTGGTGGTCGTGGCGCGCGAACCACCGTCGTTCGGACGACCGGTAGACTACAAGGGTGCGGTCGGACGATTGTCGCTGGAGACCCGGTTCGACGGGCGCGGCATCAGGACCGGCAATCCGTTCACGTACACCGTGGTCGTGCTGGGTGTCGGCAACGTGTCCTTGCTGCCACGGCCCGAGTTCACTGCGTCGTGGGCCGACATCGTACCCGGCGCCGTTCGCGTCCAGATGGACTCCACGACGACGCTGGTCAGGGGGCGCAAGGAGTTCGACTGGATTGTCACGCCGCTGCAACCGGGACCGCAGTCGGTGCCCGCTACCCGGTATCCGTACTTCAATCCCTACACCGAGCAGTACGAGGTCGCTCTGTCGCGGGCGCAAACCGTCTCGGTGACCGGCACACCGGTTGTCGTGGATCGGGAAGCAGCGGACGGGTCGCCGGTCCTGGCCATCCGTCGGGTGTACGAAGGGCAGGTGCCGGAGCCCATAACCAGATCCGGCGTGTTCTGGCTGATGCTGTCGTTGGCGCCGGTGCCCTTCATCCTGCTTCTGTTCGTCGGCCGGCCCGCTCGCGCCCGGGCACCGGAGCGTCCGGAGCGCCAACTGCTCGAGGCGGCAAGATCGGGCGGGGCCGACTCGGCGCTCGTCAGGCGGATCTTCGCGGGAGGGGTTGCGTCCCGCGTGCTCGTGACGCCAGCCGACATGGCCGATGGCGCGAGATTCGTGCTCGCCCTGCGCCGTGCCGGTGTGTCGGACGGGACAGCGCACGATGCCGGTCGGTTGCTGCGGGTACTCGACGCCGCGGTGTTTGGCGGTCAGGGCGACGCTGGAAGGGGTGCCGCCGAACGCGCCGCGTCTCTCCTGCGCGCCATCGACGACGAGGCGCGGTCACGAGCCGCTCTATCCGCGCGTCGAGCCGGCAAGGTGGCGGGGGTCACCGCGGCCATGGCCGTGGCGCTGCTCACGTCGGCGTTCGGCCCGATCCCGTCGTCGGTCCAGCTTCCCACCGCTCGCAATCGGGACCTGGTCGCATCGACGGTCTTTGCCAATGGTCTTGCCGCTTTCGACGCCCGGGAGTTCGGTTCCGCGCGACAGGCGTTCTACGAGTTGGCGCAGGCGCGCCCACGCGCCGCTGATGCCTGGTTCAACTTCGGAACTGCATCCTGGCAACTGCAGGACACGGCCGCGGCGGTCATCGGATGGCAGCGCGCTCTCCGGCTGCAGCCGATGGTTGGTGACGCACGCGATCGCCTCCGCCTGGCGCCCGGTCGGCCGCGGCCCTGGCATGGCATTCCACCGCTGACCCTGACGGCGATCGGCCTGATCGGTGGCACGTCGTGGGTCGCCGGTTGTCTGCTCTTCGCTGTCGCGCGCCGACGGCCGCGTGTGATTCTCCGTCGCGGGGGAACCTCGTTGGTCGCGGTGGCAGTGCTGTGCCTCGTGGGCGGCCTGGCGCAGCAGGAGATACTCCAGGGCCGCAACACATCGGTCGTGCTCAGCGCGACGCACCTGCGAGACGTGCCCGTGCTCTCGGGCGACGCCGGCGTCGAGGCCCAGTCGGGCGAAGTCGTGCGCATCATGGGGCGACAGGGCGCGTGGACCCGCATCGAGTTGTCTGACCGGAGGCAAGGATGGGTTGAGGCTCGGCGCCTCGCGGATCTCGACGTGGAGGGTGGACGGGCATCGGGGTGGGGGGACGCTCGATGACGGGCGACGTGGCGTGCCACCGGTCAGCTGCGCGCCCGGGACGGCTGCTGTGACACGCATCGCCATTCTCGCCGGTGCCGTCGCGGACCAGATCGCCGCGGGTGAGGTGGTCGAGCGGCCCGCGTCTGTGGTCAAGGAGCTGATCGAGAATGCGCTGGACGCCGGTGCCACCACCGTGGACGTCGATCTGGAGGAAGGTGGCCGCCGACTGGTGCGGGTGAGCGATGACGGGAGCGGCATGGACCGCGACGACGCGCGGCTCGCGCTGGAGCGACATGCGACCTCGAAGATCCGGCTGGCGTCGGACCTGGTCGGAGTGCGCAGTTTCGGGTTCCGGGGCGAGGCACTCTCCGCGATTTCCTCGGTGTCGCGCTTCTCGCTGGTGACGGCGACGGCTGACGGGCTGGGCACCGCGGTGCGCGCGTCAGGCGGAACACCGGCCTCGGTGGCGGATGCCTCACGCCGACAGGGCACGACGGTGGAGGTCGCGGACCTGTTCTTCAATACGCCGGCCCGGGCGAAGTTCCTGCGCGGCACGCGCTCCGAGTGGCGAGCGATCAGCGACGTACTCGTGGCGGTGGCCCTGTCGCGACGGGACGTGCGGCTGCGCGTCACGGTCGATGGCCGGGAAACGATGTCGATCCCTCCGGCCGCCACGTTGCAGAACCGGGTCGCCGCGCTCTGGGGGCCGGGCACCGCGTCGCGGTTCGTCGCCGTCGATGCGGTCAGCGGACCGATCCGCGTCATGGGACTCGCGGAACGTCCGGCGGAAGTCGGTACCGCATCACGCCGCGTGGCACTCATCGTGAACGGACGCGCCATCAGGGACATGGGCCTGTCCCGCGCGGCCGAGAGTGCCTACCGCACGGCGGTGGCGCCCGGCCTTCGTCCGTCCTTCGTGCTTGATGTCGTCATGCCGGGTGACGCCGTGGATGTGAACGTCCATCCGGCGAAGGCGGAAGTCCGCTTCCACGACCGGTGGGAGGTGGAACGCGCCGTGGAACGCGCCGTCCGGCGCGCCCTCGGCGTGTTCGACAGCGCGGCGCTTGTTGGCAGCGGCGTCCGCACCTGGAGCCCACCGGCATCCGGCACGGAGATGTTTCCTGAGCCGCTGCATGCGCCGCCCGTCGCCGCCGTGGCGCCGTTCTTCGCCGGCGATTCAACCGAGCCGGTGCCCGTCGAGCCGGGCGATCCCGCCGAAATACCCGTTCCTCCGTTGCTGCAGCTCCGGCGCACATACCTGATGTACGAGCACGACGAAGGTGTCGTCCTGATTGACCAGCATTCCGCCCATGAACGCGTGCTGTACGAGCGGTTCATGCGACAGATGAGCGGGGGCGGCGCGACGTCACAGCGTCTGCTCATGCCCGAGACCATCCATCTCTCCCCGCGCGACGGCGAATCGCTGGAGGCGCACCGGGACGCGTTCTCACGGCTCGGGTTCGAGCTGGAACCGTTCGGTGGCCACAGCGTCATCGTGCACGCCGTGCCCACGCCGCATCGCCGGTTCGATGCGCTGCGCTGCCTGCGCGAGTCCCTGGCCACAATGAGCGGCGACCGTGGGGCCACTGTGCACGCCGGTCACGAACTCCTCGTGGCGACGGTGGCGTGCAAGGCGGCCGTGAAGGCCGGCGAGGCGCTGTCGCCTGACGAGATGCGAGCCCTCTTCCGGGCGCTGGTGTGTACGTCGCTTCCGGCGCATGACGTGCATGGCCGGTCGGGCATCGTCCGGCTCACCTGGGATGAACTCGATCGCCGCTTCGGCCGTCGCTGATATCCCCGTCATCTGCGGGCCGACGGCGGCCGGGAAGTCGGTCATCGCGATGGCGGTGGCGGAGCGCGTCGGAGCGTCCATCATCTCCGCCGATTCCCGCCAGGTCTACCGCGGGTTCGACATCGGGACAGCCAAGCCAACCCCGGAGGAGCGGAGGGGGATCCCGCACTTCGGCATCGACGTGGCGGGTCCCGGTGACCGCTACACGGCGGCGCACTGGGCAGGCGACGCCCACGACTGGCTCGACGATGTCCGCTCGACCGGCCGACGACCGCTGGTCGTGGGCGGGACCGGATTCTACCTGCGAGCGCTCTTCGAGCCGCTGTTCGAGGAACCCGGGATCGACGGCTTCCGCCGCGACGCGCTCCGGAGATACCTGGCCAGCCTTCCGGCTGACGAGGTCGGGAGATGGTGCGCGACGATCGATCCGGTGCGCGCCGGCCTGGGGCGAGCCCAGTGGGCGCGGGCCATCGAGGTCGCGCTTCTCACCGGCCGTCGCATCAGTACCCTGCACGGTGAGCGGGCGCGGGCGATAACACTGACCGCGCGCTATCTTGTCGTCGATCCCGGGCCGTCGCTGGCGTCGATGCTCGGCCGTCGTCTCGATGCCATGCTGGCCGGCGGGTGGCTCGACGAAGTGCGATCGCTTGCGGAATCGGTGCCGCCGGGCGCCAGGGCATGGACGGCGACGGGCTACGAGTCGCTGCGGCGCGTCGTGCAGGGCGAACAGACGCTCCAGGCAGCGAGGGCGGAGGTGGTAGTGCGGACGAGGCAGTACGCGAAACGGCAGCGCACCTGGTTCCGACACCAGCTGGTTGGTGCACTCGTGACCCGGCTGGATCCTCGGTCACCCGAGGCTGTCGATCGTGCAGTCGCGTGGTTTCATGGGGAGGAGGCGCAGCGGTGAAGATCGGCATCACCTGTTATCCGACGTACGGCGGGTCCGGGGCGGTGGCCACGGAGCTGGGCATCGCACTGGCCCGTCGCGGCCACGAGATCCACTTCATTACCTACAAGCAGCCATTCCGGCTGCCGTCGTTCCTGCCAGGGGTGTTCTTCCACGAAGTGGACGTGGGCCGGTATCCTCTGTTCGAGTATCCACCGTACGACCTCGCGCTCGCGGTACGCATGCACGAGGTGGTGCGCGAGCGGCAACTCGACCTGCTGCATGTGCATTATGCCATTCCCCACGCCACCAGCGCGTGGATCGCCCGT
>DASWGU010000133.1:0-14710 GCA_036393555.1 Gemmatimonadaceae bacterium | reverse complement strand
CCATAATGCAACGTGGCGGGAGTTGCGGGAAGAAGAAGGACGCAAACTCAGTCGATCGATCAGTCACCACGCCCTAACGCTCGAACACCACCCTTCCCCCCACGATAGTCAGCACCACCCTCGCCTCCTTCAACTGCTCCGGCGGAATCGCGAACAGGTCCCGGTCGATCACCACCAGGTCGGCAAGCTTGCCGACCGAGAGTGATCCCTTGCTCGCCTCCTCACCCTCGGCCCAAGCGTTGTTCACCGTGTAGCTCCGCAGGCTCGTCTCCAGGTCGAGCCGCTGCTCCGGATACCAGCCACCCTCCGGCTTCCCATCCATCGTCTGCCTGGTCACCGCGGCGTAGAGAATCACCATCGGGTTCGCGGTATACCAGCTCGCGTTCGTCCCGGGCCAGTCGGACCCGAACAGGAGCGGTACGCCGGCATCCTGAAACGTCTTGAACGCATAGGCCCACTTCGCGCGATCGCCGATGCGTTGCTCCATCCACCGCATGTCGTCGATCGCGTGATATGGCTGTACCTCGGCGATGATGCCGAGTCGCTTGTAGCGCTGCGCGACCGCGGCGTTGCGGATGACCTGCGAGTGGATGATCCGCCAGCGGCGCTCCTTCGGCCCGTTGGTGGTCATCACCTTCTCCATGATGGTGAGCACGGTGTCGATGGCCTCGTCGCCGATCGCGTGCACGTTCGCCCACCACCCAGCCGAATCGAGCCCGAAGAGCAAACGCTCCATGTTCCCCGCCGGCATCATCCCCGAACCCGGGCCGTCCGTGGCCGCGGTGTTCGTCGAGTCGCGCCACTCGCCCCGCCGTCCCGAATGCAGTTGCGCCTCGTGGAAGCGTGCCGTCGAGTTCCCCTGGATGCCGTCCACGAATCCCTTGAGCGCCCGCAGGCGGATCCAGTCGTCGCCGAAGCCGGGTGAAATGCCGGCGTACTGCAGCTCGTTCCACTTGTCGAGCGTGGGACGGGCGAAGATCCGGACCGTCAGCTCGCCGCGCCGCCTGAGCTCGGTGTACACCGGTAACTGGAACGGCGGCGTGTTGTCATGAATCGTCGTGACGCCGAGTTCCGCGAGATGCTGCATCGCGGCTCGCGCCTCGCGCAGCCGCTGGTCGAAGGCCCTCGGCGCGATGGCGGCACGCACCCGCGCGAGCGCAGCGTCCGCGACGCGCCCCGTGGCGATTCCGCCAACGCATTCCAGTCCGGCTACAGGAGCGTTGCAGTCGAGCCCCGCAGCCTCCAGCGCAACTCCGTTGGCGAGATACGCACTCCGGTCCCACCGGTTGAACAGGATGGGCGTTGAGCCGCTCACGGAATCGATGATCGAGCGGTCGGGCGAGAAGCGTGGTCCCCGCGTCGCACTTGCTGTACCCGTGGAGTTGGCGGGATCGTCCTCGTACGCACCCCAGTCGCCACCGGTCAGCCAGGCCCCGGGACTCATCCGGGCCACTGCGGCCTTGACCCGCTCGGCCAGCGCCGGCACCGTGCTCACGTCAAGCAGGTTGGCGCCGATCAGAAGCGCGCCGGCCTGGCTGAAATGGGTATGGTCGTCGATGAAGCCGGGTGTCACGAAGCGACCGGCGAGGTCGATCAACCGCGTCGTCGATCCGCGATGGCGGTCGGCGTCCGCGTTGCTGCCGACGGCGATCAACCGCTCGCCGCGAATGGCGACGGCCTCCGCGTAACGCTGCGTGCTGTCGCCCGTCCATATGCGACCGTTTCGGAGGATGAGGTCGGCGTCCTGCTCGCCTCCGGGCGAGCACGCCATGACGGCTCCGAGGAGCAGCAGCGAGTACGTGATTCGCATGCGCCCATTGTGGCGGCCTGACAGCGTGACCGGAAGGGGCGCTGTTTCGAACCCGTCGGTCTGGGCATCACGATCGGCGTGATTGCCACGGGTTGCTGGCGAGTGATGGGGTGCAGCACTCGGGCATTGCTGCTACCTTGGTCCGGGAGTGGTATCCGCATTCGATCAGGAGGACCGATCATGTACCCATTGCCGGCACTCAGGGCCGCAACCATTGCGGTCGTAATCGCCACGAGTCTGCCCGCCTGCTCGAGCACGAGCGAACCTGTCGAAGGCACACCTTCCGTGGCTGTCGTTGCCGTAACGGACCCCCCGTCGCATGACACTGACACGTATGCGCTCTACTGTATCGCCGGCCCGGAGAATGGATCCCCGATCCTCGACACGTGCCCGATCGTGCAGTGGGCGGGCTACGAGTACTGGGCACTGAACTACACCGACAATCGCTCCTCCATGGCAATCCACGCGTTTGACCGGAATGGCACGCTCATCAGCGTCGTGGAGCGGACCGGTGCCCGGTACGTCTATGCCATTGAAGTCGACCCCGAGGCGGAGACGGTCACCTTCCGAGGTCAAGTGGACCGGACCATCACGATGACCTGGCAGGAGTTGCGCGACCTGCGCTGACCAACCGGGCAACCGTGAAGGGGCCCGAGGAGTTCTCGCCTGGAGAGTCGTAGCAGCCACGCGAAGGAAGGCGACCGCGCCCGGTGGAGGCCGGCGATCACCTGCATGGAGGCCGTTGGCCGGTGTACGTGGAGCCGGATTGGTGAACGTCCGATGTGCCGACGATGGATGGCCCGTTGGTTCCGACCTGCCATCCGCATCGTCAGGGTCCCGCCGTAGGTCCCATCCGTTATCCAGGATTTGCGCTGGCTCTGGTCCGCCACGATTCGCCCCCACCCAGCCTCGTGCCAACCATCATCTCGAGGGTCGAAGTCCTCGATGTCCGGTTTCCGACATCGCGCGAGCGTCATGGTTCCGACGCGATGCACGCCGACCCGGACTATTCCGCGGCGTACGTCATCCTGCGCACCAATGGTGGCGATGGACTCACGGGGCACGGCCTGACCTTCACATTGGGTCGCGGTACCGAGTTGTGTGTGGCGGCGGTGCATGCGCTCGCGCCGCTGGTCGAGGGCTCGACCGTTGAAGCCATCCGTGCGGACATGGCGGGGTTCTGGCGCCGCCTGACGTCGGAATCGCAGCTTCGCTGGATCGGCCCGGAAAAAGGCGTCGTCCATCTCGCGACCGCAGCCGTCGTGAACGCCGTCTGGGACCTGGTCGCCAAAATGGACGGCAAGCCGCTCTGGAAGCTCCTCGCCGACATGTCGCCCGAGGAGCTCGTGGCGGCAATCGATTTCCGCTACATCACCGACGCCATCACGCCGGACGAGGCACTCGAACTGCTGCGGGAGCGCGCGCCGGGTCGCACAAGGCGCGAAAAGGAAGTCCATGAACGCGGGTACCCCGCGTACACCACGTCGGCCGGCTGGCTCGGATACACCGACGACCAGATCCGCGCGCGATGCCGCGAAGCCATCGCCGATGGCTGGACGCACTTCAAGATCAAGGTCGGCGCGAACCTGGCGGACGACCTCCGCCGGGCCACGCTCGTCCGCCAGGAAATCGGCGACGCACGCACGCTCATGGTGGACGCCAACGGCACATGGGGCGTGGACGAGGCCATCGAATGGACGCGGGAGCTGGCGCGCTTCCACCCGTGGTGGATCGAGGAACCCACCAGCCCGGACGACGTCCTGGGCCACGCAGCCATCGCACGGGCGATCGCGCCCATCGGGGTCGCGACCGGTGAGCAGTGCCCCAACCGTGTCATGTTCAAGCAGTTCCTCCAGGCAGGTGCCATGCAGTTCTGCCAGGTGGATGCCTGCCGGCTCGGCGGCGTGAATGAGGTGCTTGCCGTCCTGCTGATGGCAGCGAAATTCGGCGTTCCCGTCTGTCCGCATGCCGGTGGCGTCGGGCTCTGCGAATACGTGCAGCACCTCGCAATCTTCGACTACATCGCCGTCAGCGGATCCACGGAGAATCGGGTGGTCGAATACGTGAATCACCTCCACGAACACTTCGTCGATCCCGTCGTCATCGATCGCGCGCATTATCGCGTGCCGGTCGCGCCCGGCTATTCAATAGAAATGCGGCCCGAGTCGCTAGCGGCGCATCGCTACCCCGGCGGCGCGGTGTGGAGCAGCGCACCATGACCGACCACCACGGCAGGCTGTACGGCAAGACGGCAGCGATCACCGGAGCCGCTAGCGGCATCGGCCTGGCCATCGCCGAGCGATTCGCCGCGCAGGGCGCACGCGTACACCTCGTCGATGTGCGTGACGATGGCGTTGAGGCGGCGGCACGCAGCATTGGAGGAATGGCAGTCCCCCACTCCTGCGACGTCGGAGACGCGGCGAGCGTGGAGCGCGCTTTCGGTCTCATCCTCGCCCACGGTCCGCTGGACATCCTCGTCAACAACGCCGGGGTCGCGCACATCGGCAGCATCGAGGATACCACCGAGGAGCAACTCGAGAGCCTCTTTCGCGTCAATGTGAAAGGGGTCTTCCTTTGCACCCGTGCCGTGATCGGCGCCATGAAGGCGCGCGGATCCGGCGTCATCATCAACATGGCCTCAATCGCGGCGCATGCGGGCCTCGCAAATCGATTCGCCTACTCGATGACCAAGGGCGCCGTCCTGGCCATGACGCGCTCGGTCGCACGCGACTACGTGGCGGACGGCGTGCGCTGCGTGTCGATTTCGCCCGCGCGAGTGCATACGCCGTTCGTCGACGGCTACCTGCGCGAGCACTATCCCGGTCGCGAGGCGGAGATGTTCCAGGCGCTTTCGGCGACGCAGCCGATCGGGCGCATGGGAACACCGCGGGAAGTGGCGGACCTCGCCGTTTATCTCGCGTCCGATGAGGCTGCGTTCGTCACCGGCACCGACTTCCCGATCGACGGCGGGTTCCTGGACCTGCACGGCTGACCGGCGTCGTGCCACGCATCGACGCGCACCAGCACTTCTGGCGGTTCGATGCCGCGCGCGATGCGTGGATCGCACCTGACATGGGCGTGATCCGCCGCGATTTCCTGCCTGGCGACCTCGAACCCGTGCTGGGTGCGAACGGCATGGACGGCTGCATCGCGGTGGAGGCGCATCCCTCCCTGGAGCAGACCCGATTTCTCCTCGACCTTGCCAGTCGCCACGCCTTCATCAAGGGCGTGGTGGGGTGGGTGGATCTGTCCGCGCCCGACCTTGAACGAACGCTCGATGAATTCGCCCACGAGCCGAAGCTGGTGGGGATCCGCCATCCGGCGCAGGGCGAGTCTGACGACTGGCTCACCCGCGACGACGTTGCGCGCGGGATCGCCGGGCTCACATCCCGGCGCCTTGCCTACGACGTGCTGATCTACGAACGCCAGCTCCCCGCCGCGCTCGCGCTTGCCGCGCGGGTGCCGGATCAGGTCCTCGTCGTGGATCACCTGGCCAAGCCCCACATCCGCGATGGTGCCATGGAACCGTGGGCGACCAACCTTCGCGCGCTGGCCGCGTTCCCGAACGTCGCCTGCAAGGTCTCCGGTCTGGTGACCGAGGCGGCCTGGGATTCCTGGCGACTGGCGGACCTGACACCGTACCTGGACGTCGCCTTCCAGGCCTTCGGTCCTCGCCGCGTGCTTTTCGGCTCCGACTGGCCGGTCTGCCTTGTCGCGGGCCGCTACGACGAAGTGCTCGGTGCCGTGCAGGCGTACACGGCCGGGTTGTCATTCGATGAACGGGACGCGTTCTTCGGGGGCAACGCGGTACGCATCTACGGACTCGGCCCTCGGGGATCTGAGTGAGTAGACTTGTGCTACTCCACGCATTGGGTCACGATGATGCCCCTGCAGCCGGATGATCATGCTCTACCGTGGTCGATGGCGCATGGTGGGTTGGTTTGGCCACGGCGCCCTGGTTCACGCGGAGACGCGGAACCGCGGAGGGCTGAAGGCCATTCACGTTCGATGCAGGCCCTCGCGGAGCGTCGGAGCGCCAAAGTCTGACAAGCAGACCAACACGCGTGTTGGTGAACTTCAGGTACGTCAAGAGCTGTTTCGCGTGCTGGCGAGCGAGCTGCTCGACGCTCTTGACCTCCACGATGAGTCGATCATCGACGACGAGATCTGCGCGATATCCTTCCTCAAACATCATACCCAGGTATTCGAAGCGAAGCGGGCCCGAAATCAACCACTCATTTTTATCGAAGTCCCTAAAGACTCGGCGAATGAACCTCGAGCTGAATGACAAGGTGGTCCTCGTGACCGGGGGGGCCAGGGGGATCGGCGAGGCCATCGTGCATGGACTCTCGCGCGAAGGCGCCACGCCGGTTGTCGTGGACAAGGACGAGCGCGCGGCGCTGGCGCTGCAGCGCACGCTGGCGGGCGCCGGCATGCGGTGTGAGTCGATAATCGCGGACCTGACCGACCCCGCCGCGTGCGCCGACGTGGTTGCCGATGCGCTGCGCCGTACGCAGCGTCTCGATGCGCTGGTCAACAATGCCGGCGTGAACGACCGCGCCGGACTGCGCGACGGGTCCGTCGACGCGTTCGTCACCTCGCTGCACCGCAACCTGGTGCACTGCTATGCCATGACCCGGGCATCGCTCGACGCGCTCACCGCGTCCTGCGGCTCCATCGTCAACATTGCGTCGAAGGTGGCGCTCACCGGACAGGGTGGGACGTCGGGCTATGCCGCCTCGAAAGGCGGCCTCCTCGCGTTGACCCGCGAGTGGGCCGTGGACCTCGCACCGCTGGGCATTCGCGTCAACGCCGTCGTGCCCGCCGAGGTGATGACGCCGCTCTATCGCCAGTGGCTCGACTCGTTCCCGGAACCGGAGACGAAGCTCGGGGAGATCGTGCAGCATATTCCACTCGGCCATCGCATGACGACGACCGACGAGATCGCGTCGGCGGTGCTGTTCCTGCTGTCGGCACGAGCCTCGCACATCACCGCGCAGCACATTCACGTGGATGGTGGCTACGTCCACCTGGACCGGGCCCTCACCTGACGCATCGATGACCGGATCACGGCCGCGGTTCACCGAACGGCAGTTCGTCGGGCCCCTGGTGCTCGTCACGAGCCTGTTCTTCCTGTGGGCGCTGGGCGTGAACCTGAACGACATCCTGATCCCGCATCTCAAGAAGGCGTTCGGCCTGACCGACTTCCAGTCTTCGCTGATCCAGACGGCGTTCTTCGGCGGCTACTTCGTGGCAGCGCTGCCGGCCGGGGCGGTGATGCGGCGCCTGGGATACGCGCGCGGCATCCAGGTCGGGCTGCTGGTATGCGCGGTGGGGGCGTTGCTGTTCATTCCGGCATCCATTGTCCGCCTGTACCCGGTGTTCCTCGTGGCGCTTTTCGTGATGGCGTGCGGGCAGTGTTTCCTCGAGGTGGGTGCCAATCCCTATGTCACCACGCTGGGCCCAGGCGAGACTGCTCCCTGGCGCCTCAACACGGCGCAGGCGTTCAACTCCGTCGGAGCCGCCGTCACCCCGGTGATCGGCGCCACGTTCATCCTGTCGGGGATCGAGTACAGCAGCGACCAGATCGCGGCGATGTCGCCGGCCGACCTCGACGCCTGGCGGGCAATGGAGGCCGGACTGGTGCGCGGGCCGTACCTGGTGATCGCTGCGATCTTCCTCTTCGTGGCCTTTCTGTTCTGGCGCGTCCGCTTGCCGGAGGTGGCGGAGTCCGGCAGCAACGACACGACCGTGGCGCGCGGATCGATCTGGGCGCACCGTCATCTCACGCGCGGCGTGGTCGCCCAGTTCCTCTACGTGGGCGCGCAGGTCGGCGTGGCCAGCTTCGTCATCCGCTTCACGCAGTTCGCGATGCCGGGCACTCCGGAGCGCAGCGCCGCCGCGTACCTCACGTATCACCTGCTGGGCTTCATGCTCGGCCGGTTCTTCACGGCCGGCACATTACGGTTTGTCCGGGCGCCAAACCTCCTCGCGCTTTTTGCCGGCGGCGCCCTCATCGCGGGAAGCGTCGCCGTTGCGTCCAGCGGGGCAACCGCGGTCTGGATGATCGTCCTCATCGGCTTCTTCCACTCGATGATGTTCCCGACGATCTTCGCGCTCAGCATCGACGGCCTTGGCGCCCACACCAAGCTCGGATCGTCACTCCTGGTGATGTCGATCGTGGGCGGCGCCATCCTGCCGGCGCTGATGGGTCGCATCTCCGACGCCACGACGATCCAGACCGCGTTCGTCGTCCCGATCGTGTGTTACGCGTACGTGCTGTACTTCGCGCTGCGAGGGCATCGACCCGCGGTGGTCGCATGAGCCGGCGTCATTGCTTTGCCCTCGACTTGCGCGACGATCCCGTGCTCATCGCCGAGTACGAGCGCCATCACCGGGCGGTGTGGCCGGAGATCGAACGGAGCATCCGCGACGCCGGCATCGAGTCGCTGGAGATCTACCGGACCGGGAATCGCCTGTTCATGGTGATGGAAGTCGGCGACGACTTCTCGTTCGAGGCCAGGGCCGCTGCCGACGCGGCCAGCGCGCGCGTGCATGAGTGGGAAGCCCTGATGTGGACGTTCCAGCAGGCGCTCCCATGGGCGAAGCCGGGAGAGAAGTGGGTGCCGATGTCGCGGATCTACTCGCTGGACGGCTGATCGCACAGCCTTCAGGGTGGCGCCCAGCTTTCCATCCGACTGCGCCGCTGGATGTGGCCCGGCGCTCGCGACTTCCGGTCGCGCAGATTCACCGGTGATGGATTCCGGTGACGCTTCGGCGCACGACCCCCGCACGCCGGATCTCTCAGGTTCCTCGTTCTCTCTCTCGGTGCGCGCTGACCCCAACAACTCCGCGAAGCCGGACGGGCGCACTCGCCTGTGTCTTCCCCATCCGTGCTGGCTTCACCATCTCCGGAGGGCTGGCCACCGCCGGGTATGTGTTTCGAGGCCGTGATCAGGTTCGCTTTTGCTACGGCTCACACCGTGCGCCTCGCGGGTGCTCCGGCGTCGTGGTCACCCACCGCCACCGCCCGCTCGGTTGCATGTCTCACAGGCATTTCACATGGCGAACTCCCTGCAGTTCACCAGAGAGAACTGGCTTGTCCTGACACACCGGAGTCTCAGCAGCACGAGGGTTGCAATGCCTGCTTCCAGAGTGCAAGTGCCTGGAGGGCCTCGTACACGGAATCCAGCGATCGGGACCGAGGTTACAGTGAGTTCGGATCAGGGCATCCACGATGCTCGGTGGTGTCGTCAGATCTCTCGTCCCGCTTCTCCTCCGCGGTCTTCGCGGGTCCGCGTGAGCAAGCTGTGCTCACCACCACAGGCAGGCGGCGGTGATGGGAAGATGCGGTCACCGCGGGTGTCCTGGAGCGGGGAGCAGTTCGATCAGCGCCCACGCGACCGCACCCTTGCGCGGCGCGCCTGACGACGCCGCGAGCCGCGTGCGCCAAGTGTTAAGGGTTAAGGGTTAAGGTGATCGTCCCCTGACCCTTGACCCTTGATCCTTAACCCTTAACCCTTTCCGCCGCTCGATTCTCCAGCGCCGCCGCCTCTGCGGTGCGACCGGTCTTGCGCAACAAGGCGGCGTAGTCGCGCAACGTCTCCACGAGGCTCTCGTTGTTGGCGCCGGGTGTCGCCGTGCGAATGGCCAGCGCGCGGCGATACAGCGCCTCGGATTCGGCGCTGCGGTTACGATCCCGCAATACGCCGGCGAGCGCGTTCAAGGTCGTGGCGATGGACGGGGTTCCTGCAGCGAGCACGCGTTCCTTCACGGCCAGTGACTGACGCAGCAGCGGCTCGGCTTCGTCGGGACGACCCAGGCGCCAGTGCGTCTCGCCCAGGTTGTTCAGGACCTCGCCGAACCGCAGATGGTCCGGTCCGAGCACCTTCTCGTAGATGGCGCGCGCGCGGTTGTAGAACGGGAGCGCGTCGGAGTACCGCCCCAGCTGGTAGTTCAGCGCGCCCAGGTTCTGCAGCGTGCTGCCGACGTCGTAGTGGTCCGAACCAAGCGCCTGCTCCTGCATGGCCAGCGTGCGCTGCCAGAGCGGTTCGGCCTGGTCGTAGCGCTTTGTCAGGTAGTACACGGCGGCAAGGCCGCGCAGGTCACGAGCGGTCCGGGGGTCTTCGGGGGACCGGAGCCGCTCGTCCAGGGCGACTACCCGCCGATAGAGCGACTCCGCCTCAGTCAGCAGACCCTGGCGGACCCGGAGCGCCGCGAGCCCCCCCAGGGTTGTCGCGACATCGACGTGCTCCGGACCGAAGAGCGACTCCCGGATCGACAGCGCCTCCATATAGAAGCGATCCGAGTCGTCGTACATCCCCTTGTCGCGGGCCACGTCGCCCAGCGCCGTCAGCGTCTCACCAACCGATGGATCGCGCGGGCCCAGGCTGCCTTGTCGAAGGCGCAACGACTGCTCGAGCAGGTCCCTCGCGGGATCCGGGAGCCCCAGCGCATACTGGACCGTGCCCAGAGTGTGCATGATGCGGGCCTGGAGCACGGGTTGTCCCGACAGTTCCACCTTCACGCGCTCCGCCCCGCGGTCGAGGATCTCCCTGGCAGTGAGCAAACCGCCCTGCGCCCGCCCGGGATCCGAGGTAGCGAACAGGTCCACCAGGAAGCTGGTGACTTGCTGCGCCGCAGCCGCCTCCTGTGCCGCTCGATGCTCCGCCCTCGTGGCACGAACGAACCCAACGACCGCGAGGACTGCGCTGGCCACCACCGCCGCGCTGACCGCGCTCGCCGTGATCACCCCGGTGCGGTGCCGCCGGATGAACTTCGCCGCGCGATAGCGCGTGCTGCGCGGGCGGGCCACCACCGGTTCGTGCGCCAGCTGGCGGCGCAAGTCGTTCGCCATCCCGTTCGCCGTTTCGTACCGGCGGGACCGCTCCGGCTCCATCGCCTTCATCACGATCCAGTCGAGATCACCCTTCAGTTCGCGTCGCAGCACCGCCAACTCCGTACGTCGCGCCTTCGCCACGAGCGTCTGGTCGGCGCCGAGTGTCATGAGCATGGCGCTGGGCGTGGGCGGTAACGTGTCGCCCGCCGCCAGCCGCGCAATGAAGGCGTGCACGCCGATCTGCGCCGGATCGATCGGCAACCTGCCAACGAGCAGCTCGAAGAGCATGACGCCTAACGAGTAGATGTCGGAGCGGGTGTCGACATCCATGGCTCCCGAGTCGGCCTGCTCGGGACTCATGTAGGCGGCTGTCCCCATCATCTGCCCCCACTGGGTAACCAGCGTCCGATCGGTCAGCTGGCTGCCCACGGCCTTGGCGATGCCGAAATCGATGATCTTGGGATGGGGCATGCCATCCTGTTCGCTGACCATCACATTCGACGGCTTCAGGTCACGGTGGATCACTCCCTTCTGGTGTGCGTGCTGCACTGCCTGACAGACCTCGATGAAGAGCTCGATCCGCTCGCGGACCGGCAGGCGGTGCGCATCGCAGTACTGCGTAATCGGGAGCCCTTTCACCACTTCCATGGCGAAGTAGGGCTGGCCGGACTCCGTGGTGCCGGCGTGCAGTACCTTGGCGATTGCCGGATGGTTCATCACGGCGAGCGCCTGACGCTCCGCCTCGAAGCGGGCGACTACTTCCTTGGTGTCGCGTCCCGCGCGCACGACCTTGAGCGCGACGCGACGGCGGACAGCCCCGGTTTCCTCCGCCTCGTACACCACGCCCATCCCGCCCTCGCCGAGCACTTGAAGGATGCGGTAGGGACCGATCCGCTCTGGAAGTGGACGGGGGTGGTCGGAGGTGGTTGTGCCGGTCATCGCCCTCCCATGCGTTGGACTTCGTGGAACACGCCGGCTGCGTGTTCCGCCGCTAGTCCACTACGATGTCGGGGTCGATGGTAATCGAGTGCGTGGAGGCGTCGATCGTGCACCGACCCACGATCGTGTACCGGTAAGTGCCCGGTTCCGCGGTCGCGTCCACCGTAAGGTTCAGGCGCCCGTTGTTCTGCAGGACGTAGGACCCGTTCACGGTTGGCTGCGGCGTGAACGGCCACTGCGCCGGGTCCTTCGGCGTGACAGTCAGATCGGAACCGCCCGGTCCACCACCGCTGAACAGCACCGTGACCGTGCGGTTGTCGGTACGGTTCTTCCTGATGACCCATCCATTGACAGTGGCATTCACTTGACCGGCTGTGCAGGCGATCGTGACATGCACGTCCATGTCCTGAGGACCGGTAATCTGCGGCTGCGAGCAGCCCAGGAGTGCTGCAGAGACAGCGAGGCCGACGCGACCGGGGAACCGCGCGAACGGACATCGCATGGTGGCTCCAGGTTGAGGGAGCCGCAAGCATGGTCCGGCCTGGCAGGAGACGCAAGGAGGCGAACTGGAACACTGATCGTTGGCTTACATCTAAGTCCTTGCCACGACAACACATCCGCCTCACCGCAGCAGGACGATCGCTGCCGCCTGAATACGCCGCTGGGCTGCACTCGCCGGGGCCGCGGCGTTGGTGGTGTTGAACACTGCGATCACTGCGAGTGTGCTGGCAGGGTCGAAGTAGTAGAACGACCGAAAGCCAGCCTGGCTCCCCGTGTGACCCAGGATTCGCTGTCCGCTCCGATCCAGGATGAAGAACGAGAGTCCCATCCATTGTTCGGGCGCGGACTCATAGCTCTGAGACATCGGCTGGCTGGGGCGCCACATCTCCTCGAGACTCGCGCGCGTCAGCACCATGTCGTAGCGGGCGCGGGACATGCCGGGCACCACGGCATTGGTCAGGAAGGCAGTGTACCGCACGAGGTCGCTCACCGGCGCGTTCCATGCCCCGTTCGGCGATGTGATGCCGGGGTCAAAGTCGGCGCCGTTGTCCACGAGCTGCGGGCGGCCCGCCGAGTCCTTGCGCACGTAATAGTTGTGCGACCGGTGCGCGGCCAGGTAGTACGGCGTGCCGCGGAAGTAGCTGCGGCTGAGCTCCAACGGAGCAAAGATGTTCTTCTGGACGTAGGCGTCCCAGGGGTCGCCGCTGATCTGCTCGATGACACGCGCCAGATAGATGAAGGCGGGATTCGAGTAGCCGTACCGTGAACCCGGTCGGAAAAGCAGCTCCTGGTATGGCATCATTGCCACGAGCTGGTTCCAGGTAGTCGGCTCGAACGGTTGCCACGGTTTGTCATTCCCATACGGCCACGTGCCGTTCTGGAACCCGGCCGTGTGGGACAGCAGCATGCGGATCGTTATGCTGTCCATCAGACCGAAGGGATCGTGCATGGCGCGCAGCTCGGGCACCCAGCGCACGATCCTGTCGTCGAGCGAGAGTTTCCCCCGATCGCGCAGTTGCATGATGGCGATCGCGGTGAGCGACTTGGTGATGGAGCCCCAGTGGAAGATGGTCTGGGAGTCGACGGCCACGTTCGCCGCCCGGTCGGCGTCACCGGTGTCGTACCGCCCGATGACGCGCCCGTTCTTCATCAGCACAACGCTGGCGCCCACCACGTGATCGCTGTCGACGTAAGCCTGGAAGGTCCGCGTGAACTCGGCCCACGCGGGCGGGGCCTGCGCGGCTCCGATCGCGGGGGCAAGGAAGATGAGAGCAGCGAGAGATCGGGAAGGCAGCATGCCAAAGTCTGCGGCGCGGCGGAGTTCCTCGTCAAGCACAGTGACGGCCACAGCCGTCCGGTCGAGCCAGCGTTGCGTAAACGGGCTGGCGCCTCCAGTATCACGATCCACACTGACGTCACTTTTCTGGGAGACCCCATGAAGCTCTCGCGTGCGACGATCCTCGCGCTTGCCCTGCCGGTGACTCTGGGCGCTCAGCAGGCGTCCGGTACTCCGCCGGCCAATCCGGTCACCGCTGCGTTCCGGGGGCGGATCCTGCCGCTTCACCGCAACCTCGCTCAGGCTTTCGACTCCATTCCCGAGCGCCTCTTCGGTTACAAGCCGACACCCGCGCAGCTCACCGTCGGGTACATCGCCCAGCACCTCGCCGAGGACAACTACCTCTTCTGCAATGCGTTTGGCGCGACGAAGGCGACGGTCGCGGCGAAGGACGAGACAACACCCGACTCGATCAAGGCGACGTGGCCGAAGGACTCGCTCGTCACCAGGCTCAAGGCGTCGTTCGCCTTCTGCGAGAGCGCCTTTGCCCAGCTCGACGACGCGAAGCTGGGGGACCAGGTGTCGCTGACCTTCGGTGGCAACACGCGCAACGTGATGCGGGCAAACATGGTGCTCGGCCACGCTCTCGACCTGGCGGATCACTACAGCCAGCTCGCGAACTACATGCGCCTGAACGGCATCCTGCCGCCGACGGCGCTTCCGCGGCCGGGGCGGGGGCGGGGGCGAAGCTGATCACGCGCGCATCGGCGGCCCAGCCAGTGTATTCCAGGGCACTCAGGAACGTGTGACCGATCTCCTGAGTGCGCTTCAGCTCGCCCTCGGCGATGCCTTCCGGGTCGAAGCCGAAATCCCCGGGGGAGGGATGAGTCGTGTGTTCCTCGCGACCGAGGCATCGCTGAACCGGAAGGTCGTGATCAAGGTGCTTCCTCCCGAGTTCACCAGCGAGGTAAGCGCCGCCCGGTTCAAGCAGGAGATGGAGTTCGCCGCGAGACTCCAGCACCCGAACATCCTTCCGGTTCTCTCGGCGGGAGTGAGGGACGGCCTGCTGTACTACATCATGCCGTTCGCCAGCGGCGAATCGCTGCGTCAGGTCATGGATCGTGAAGGTCGGCTCGCCATCCCCGACGCGCTGCGCCTGGTCAGTGAGATCGCCGATGCGCTCGCCTTCGCGCACGGTCATGGCGTGATCCACCGCGACATCAAGCCGGCCAATATCCTGCTGGAGGGCAAGCATGCCGTGCCGCGCGTGGCGCACGGTGTAGCTAGGCTAGCTAGCTAGCCCGCATTTCTCACCACAATGCCGAAATTATGCTGTTTGGAAGGT
>DASWGU010000132.1:0-4822 GCA_036393555.1 Gemmatimonadaceae bacterium | reverse complement strand
GGGCAAGCCGGCTGTGCTGTCGCCGAAGAGGTCGATCAGGACGTTCATTTCCGCGTCCCGGTTCGACGAGACCAGCAGCATCCGGAGCTTGCCGCTGCGTCCCATGAGGGTATCCGGATCCCAGGGCACGCGCGTCGAATCGACGGCAACGGGGACGGAAACCGATCCGGCAGAGAGGTCCTGCTTGAGAGGAGTCAGGGACGCAATCGACACCAGGGCCGCTACGAGCCACAGTCCGGTCGAGCGTCCATTCCGGGACGAGTTCATGCCGTGGTCAGCTCAGGGAATCGCAGCAGGGCACTGGGCCCGCTGCAGGGCAACGCCGGGTGCCGTCTCGGGCACCAGCCCAGCGGAGTCCACGGCAGAACGACACAGAAAGTTCGCCGTTTTCAACACCCGGGTGTATCGGGAGTTCCCCTGAAGGGGAATCCCCGAGTCAGTAGATGTAGACAGGCGTGCCGATCGGAACGATGTCGTACAGGTGGGCGATGTCCGCATTCAGAAGCCGGACGCAGCCGTGGCTCACTGATTGGCCGATCGAACTTGGCACGTTGGTGCCGTGGATGGCGTATCCATCGCCCAGGATCAGGCGGTGCGTCCCGAGGACGCCCTTGTAGCGCCTCTGGTTGGTGCCAAAGGGAGGTACGATCAGCTGCCCATTGAGCACGATCTCCCGTCCGCTGGCGGCAGCGAGCGGCACCGTTCGACCATCCTCGAAGCGCTGCACGACATCGCTCCCGCGCACCGTCACCGACGAACCGTCCCCGAGATCGATCGACTGCCCGCGCAGCAGCCTCGTCATCTCGACGTTTCGCTTCCTGGCTTCCTCCACGTAGTGCCAGTCGGGTGGGACCCACACCGGATCGGTGTCCTTGTCCCGGACCGTGAGGCGGCCACGCGGCGTTTCGAATTTCCAGTGCGATCCTGCCGCGGAGTGCACCAGAACCCTTCCACTGCCCGTCGCCACGCGAGTCTCGAACACCACGCTGTCGCCGACGCGGTACCAGAGCCGGTTTTCGGTGACGCTGATGACGAGGGCACCGGCCGGTTCCGAGTCAACGGGGGCGTCGAGGAGCGCCAGGAGGGAATCCTCAGCCGCACCGCCGTGGTACCGGATCTGGTCGAGCAACTGGAGATTGTCGTTGAACACGATTCGGGAGATGTCGCGTTCGAACCGCGCGTCGGTCGTCATCGCCGCCATGGCCACCGTGGTGGCAGCCGCTACAATGGCGGCGGCGATGAGGAGCAGCCCCGCTCGGCGGGATGCGTGCGCTGGTCTCGTGCCCGCCGGATCGGTCATCGGTAGAAGTACACGGAGGTTCCCGGCTTCAGGTTTTCGGCGATGGCACGAAGGTCAGCCCGAGAGGCGCGGACCGATCCGGGCAGTACGATGGAGCTGTCCGCCAGCGGTCCCGACTCGGGGACAGCGTACAGCACCGTTCCGGAATTGAGGACGATCGCGAGGCTGCCCAGCGCGCCACGCACCTGGCGGTTCTCCGGTGTTGGCAAGCCTCGCTCCTGGTAAACCAGCGCGGGCACATCCCAGGCATCCTCAGCGTTCAGCACGCGGGCGATGGTGCGCTTGCCGAGCGGGGGAATCAGGATCGTGGAATCGTCGCCCGCTCCGCGAAGGCGCTCCGGGCCCAACCGCACCGGCATTTCGCGCAGTGTCACACCGTCACGCTCCAGAATCATCCGTCCGCTGTCGACATTGACCGCCAGATGCAGTTCCTGATCGCTGCGAACCTGACGGCGGAGCAGCTCGGTCTCGACTCGGAAGCGGTGCTCCTCAGCCTCCACGACGAGATCGGTGCGCTCGCGTTGCGCCTCGGTCATGCCCTCGCGCAGGCGCTCGGTCTCCGCGCGGTACCGGAGGTACCTGAGCGCCAGCACGCTGTCGGCCGCAACGGTGAGGGCGACGAAGGCGATGATCAGGGGCAGCGCGAGTGGGAACCTGCGTCGCAGCACCATCCAGAAGCCTGGTTGTCTATCGTTCATGGAGACGGGTTGTACGGGCTCAGCGGATCCAGCGCGCTTGAGAGCATACCGACGTGGCATCGCGCATGGGTTCGGTCCACGGCCGCCGGATCCCGGAAGTGGCGGCCGACCGGTCCCGTCAAACCCGGCAGGGCAGGCGAGAGACCGTCGCAGGGATATTACAGTGGTCGAACAGATCGGGTCCCACGGGCTTCGCATCGGTGTGCCATGAATCGGCCGGCCAGCCGGGATGCCGAGCGGTCCCGACCAGCGGCTGAGGGGTTCTGTACGACGCCGAGGCCAGCGTCGAGATTCTCCAGGGCAATCTCTGATTGACGGACGAGACCGACTACCCGAGGACCCTGACCGTGGCCACACCACGATTCACCCACGTTCTGGTCGGCGCGGCGCTCATGGTTGGCGTCGTACCGGCCGCCAAGGCGCAGCACCGACCATTCGGTACGCTGCGCGAGCAGGCCGACCTGCAGCAGCAATGGCTCGGGCAACGTCTGAAGACCATCCTGCCCGGCCTCATGCGGAAGCATGGGTTCGACATGTGGGTGATTCCCATGCGGGAGTACAACGAGGATCCCACGTTCACCTCGCTCGTCTCGCCGACCACCTTCGCCGCGCGACGCCGGACGGTCTACGTCTTCTTCGACCGGTGCGCCGCTGACGGCCGCGCCGATCCGGGCGATGGCAGCTGTGTCGAGCGGATCGCGCTGGGCGGCACATCGCAGGGCGGGCTGTACGAAGCCGTCCGTTCCACCCGCGCCGTGGAAGCCGATGTCGGCGGCCGGCAGGCCGAGCTCTGGGGTGACGCGCAGTGGCAGGTCCTGAAGGATGTGATCGAGGCGCGCAACCCGAACGTCATCGGCGTGAACATCTCCCGCATCTTCGCGTTCACGGACGGCCTCACAGCGGGTGAGCACGAGGGGATGAGCGAGGCGTTAGGCACGAAATGGACATCCCGGTTCAGGCGAGCCGAAGCGCTGCCGCTGGAGTTCATCGCCGCGCGGCTGCCCGAGGAGGAAGCATTCTACGGCAGGCTTCAGGCGCTGGTCTGGCAGCTCATCGAGCGCATGTATTCCAGCGACGTCATCACGCCCGGAGTGACGCGCACCAGTGATCTGGTCTGGTGGTGGCGGCAGCAGGTGAATGACCTGGGTCTCGGCACCTGGTTCCAGCCGTCGATCGACGTGCAGCGGCGCGGCTCTTCCGCCCAGCAGCTCGGCGCCGATCCAGTCATCCAGCGCGGCGACGTCCTCCACTGCGACGTCGGCATCACTGCGCTGCGCCTGAACACCGACACCCAGCACATGGCGTACGTGCTGCGCGAGGGCGAGACCCGGGCACCCGCCGGACTCGAGGCGGCGCTGCGGAATGCGAACAGGTTGCAGGACATTCTGTTCGAGGAAGTGCGGCCGGGGCGCACCGGCAACGAGATCCTCGCCGCCTCGCTGGCGAAGATGAAGGCCGATGGGTTGAACGGGACCTTGTACACCCACCCGATCGGCATGCACGGGCACGGGGCAGGGCCTCTGTTCGGGCTGTGGGACTACCAGGAAGGCGTGCCCGGGCGAGGGGACGCGAAGGTGATCCCCAGCATGTGGTTCTCGTCGGAGTTGCAGGTGACGTCTCCGGTGGCGGATTGGGGCGGGCAGCCGGTGCGGATGGCGCTGGAGGAGGATTTCATCCTGGGTACGGACGGAAGGCCTCGTTGGGCGATCCGCCGGCAGTCGGAGCTCCATCTCGTGAGGCGCTGAGCGTCGAGGACTTCCATCCGCGACGGCCGGGGCACTTCCGCTCCGCTCAAACCCCTCCACCCGCCATTAGATTGAACCGCAACCGGAACGAGTGACTGAGGGAATCGGGACACGGATGAACCGGAAAAAGCTCATTGTCGTCGGTGACCGCGTGCTCGTGAAGCCCGAAGAGGGCGAGGAACGCAGCAAGGTCGGTCTGTACCTGCCGCCCACTGCCGTGGACAGCCAGGCGGTGCAGGGCGGGAAGATCGTCGCCACGGGCCCGGGCCAGCCCATGCCCGACCCGTCCGAGTTGAGCGACGAGCCGTGGAAGACGGGGGCCCGGGAGCTGCGCTTCGTGCCCATGCAGGCGCGGGCCGGGGACTATGCGCTGTTCTTCAGGAAGGCGGCCGTGGAGATCACGTTCGAAGGGGAGACATACCTGGTCATCCCCCAGGGTGCGATTCTGGCCCTGGTACGCGAGGACGAGGAGGTACCGGATGAGTACTGACCGGCGACAGCTCGGCATAACGTACGCCGGCGCACCCGGCCAGCAACGCGCCATGTACGACGAGCGCATGGTGGCGCCCATGCGGCGCGAGCTGACCGAGATCGGGTTCGAAGAACTGCGGACCGCGGACGAGGTGGACACTGCCCTTCGGGGACAGTCCGGCACCGCGCTGGTACTGGTGAACTCGGTCTGCGGGTGTTCGGCCCGCATGGCTCGACCGGCTGCGCGCATCGCGGTGGAGGGCGGTGTCAGACCGGATCGCTTGTACACCGTCTTCGCGGGTCAGGATGCCGACGCTACAGAACGGGCTCGGGGTTACTTCACGGGCTATCCGCCGTCGTCGCCATCGTTCGCGATTCTGCGGGACGGAGACCTGGTCTGGATGATGGAGCGGCGGCAGATCGAGGGTCGCCCGGCTCCGGAAATCGCGTTGGAGCTGATCGCCGCGTTTGAGGCGCATCAAAAAGATGCCGGCTGAGTCGTTAGTGCTGGGTGCTTGACCTGCTTCCTGGGACTGGGGCTGGTTCAGGACCCAGCATCCAGCATCCAGCATCCAGCATCCAGCATCCAGCATCCAGCATCCAGCATC
>DASWGU010000131.1:0-5920 GCA_036393555.1 Gemmatimonadaceae bacterium | reverse complement strand
GACCTGGAAGAACCAATTGGGCATCAGGGCACAGTGCACCGGCCGGTACCCGTCGCCGCGCACGGCGTCCACGTTCGCGCCCGCAGCCAGTAGTGTCCGAACGATCTTCAGGTGCCCGTTCTTCGCAGCCTGGTGGAGCGCGGTGTCGCCCGTTTCGTTGCTGGCGCGTGCCAGCCCGGGGTCCTGGCCGAGTTCCGTCACGACAGCTGCCAGGTCGCCTCGTGTCGCCGCCGCGATTATGGCCTGCGTTCCCGACGCGACCGCAAACCGCCGCGACAGTCGGCGGCGCAATTGCTCCGCGAGTTCCTCGTGGCCGCGGTCTTCCGCGAAGGTGAGCAGCGATTCCTGGAACGGATAGCTGCGGTACGCCGGATCCGCACCGTGGTCAAGAAGAAACTCAGCGATGTCCCGGTGGCCTTCCCGCACCGCGAAGTGGATCGGCGGCGTGTAGTTGTACTCTACCGTCGCGAACGACGGCCTGTGCATCACGAGTCGTCTTACCGTCGCGATGTCGCCCTCACGCGCCCCGACGAACATGGCGAAGACGTCGTCGGTCGGGGCATCGGTTCCATCGGGAAGCATCCAGCGCCGACCGGATGAGAGCTCCACCGGGCGGATGAGCGGCCGCAGAACGAACCTGCCGCCGGTGACGGTCTCCACGTGACGGACGAGCTTCGGCCAGCTGGGGAATCCGAACTCACGCGCGATCGCGAGTTGTGCGTCCGCGAGACTGATTCGAGCGCGGGATGCACCACGCCTGGTCGCGTTCATGCGCGCGAGGGCGCTGGCATCCCCGCTCCGTGCGTCACGCAGCAGGTCCTTCGCCTGATTCCGGAGCTGCTCCAGCGAGGGTCGCTCGGGAAGGAGATGGTGCGGAGGCGTGCCGGCGTTGCCGCCTGGCGATGGGGACGGGGACATGAGATCTCCTTTCAATGCGCCCGCGTCCGCATGTCGGGCTGAAAGAAGATCGACTCTTGACTGCCGTGTTTCGTCAGGTGGGCTCTGCCCTGCCCGCGGACCGGGTGCGCCCTGCAACGCGTGTCTACCTTAAACACGATCGCCACACCGCGTCAAGCGACGCCACGTCTGGTTCTGTACCGCTGTGGCCGGGCGGAACCAGCTGGTCACCAGATCGGCGCGTGACCGTACCCTTCGGCGCGAGCGCACTGGCGACGATGCATCACCGATGCGACGGTCCCAGGTACTCTCGCCGAAACTGATCATTCCTGACAGCCGCTTCAGGCGATCCAAGGCCATGCGTTGTGCCGGCTGTCATCCAGACCACATCATCAGCGATCTCCAGAAGCCGAGAGACCTCGTGACCGGAGATGACCAGGGCACACCCTTCCCGCGCGAGCTCGCGCAGTACCTCGGCAATGAGTTCCCGGTCGCCTGGATCAATACCGACGAATGGCTCATCAGCTAGCAGACACTGCGGCGCGCAGACCCAAGCCAGCGCGATTTCGGCACGGCGCCGTTCCCCGCCCGAAAGCTGCAGCGATCTCCGATCCAGCCGGGGACCCAGCTCGAGCCGCTCAATGATCCCCGAGGCACGTTCCGCTCCAAAGTGCCACTCCGCAGCCCGGATCTGCTGGCGGAGCGTGAGACGCCTGGAGAGCAGATTCCGGTCGGGAAGGTAGAACAAACCCAGCCGGGCCAGCTCCGGCAGCCGCGGGCGCAGGTACACGCGGCCGGCGAAGTGGATAGCACCCTGATCGGCCGGCAGCAGACCTGCTCCGATTCTCAGCAGTGTGGTCTTGCCGCATCCGTTCCTGCCCAGGAGGGCGGTAATCCGTCCCTCGTGAGCCCAGATCGAGGCGGCCTTCAGGAGCGTACGGGCCCCGAAGGCCTTGCTGATCGAGTCGGCCGAAAAGAAGGCAGCCACGCTGCGCCTCAGATGGTGAACACCAGCGCCTGAACGGTGAGGTCCGAAAGACCCGCTGCAACGAGCGACGCTACCGGGAACCAGACGGCCGGGACACCGAAGTTGGCCTGGAGGAGGTGTTCATGAACAAGCCTGCGATCCAGGTGCACCAGGACGGCGGTGAGTACCACGAGCAGGAGGCGTGAGAGCCAGACTGGATGCAGTGCGGATTGGATGCCTTCCTCCGGTGACATCAGTCCGAAGGTTTCTACGCCCATTACCAGCACGAGCATGTACGTGACCCGCGCCAGGAGCCACACGAGCATACTCGAACGGAGGACGCGCAGCAGGAGAGGCGGGTACGGCAGCTTCACAACATGCGGACGGTTCATTGTCGGGATCGAGCCCGCGGGGGCGTGCGAAGAGGTGTGCCAGTAGCCTGACGCTCACGAATCAGCCGCGGCGGCACTGTCACGAGAGAGGCGCAGCCGCCGACTCCGCCAGTGGCTTCCTGCTCGTGTCCTCGAAAAACATGATCAGCACCGCCCCCGCCAGGAAGAACGCGGACGTCAGCGCCAGCGCCGACCCGATCCCCACGTTCGGCAACATCGCCACATAGCCAATGGTATATGGCGCCAGCGCCCCAAGCCCTCGCCCCAGGTTGTACGTCAACCCCTGCCCCGTCGCCCGCACATCCGTCGGGAACAGCTCCGACAGGAACGACCCGAACAGACTGAAATACCCGTATCCGACAAAGCCCAGCAGCGGGCCTAACGCCATCAGGATCCCCGGGCTCCGCGCCATCTGACCGTACAGGGGGACCAGCACCGCCGCCGTCACCAGATAAGCGACGAACGTGCGCCGCCGGCCCAGCTTCCCGGCGATGAACCCGAACGAGTTGTAGCCGATGTACGCCCCGATCTGCACGGGAATTATCCACCCGGCCGACCGGACGATGGACATCCCCGCCCCACCCTGCTCTACCGGCCGCGCCAGGAAGCCGGGGAGCCAGAAGAAGAGTCCCCAGTTCGCGAACTGCACGCACGCCGAGAGCAGCGTGGCCAACACTGTCCGCCCCCGATACTCGGGACCGAACAGCACAGCGAACGCCCGGCCCGTACTCCCGGCCACGACCTTTCGCTTCGTCCACGCCTCGGGCTCCTTCACGCTCCGACGAATCCAGAGCGTCAGCAGCGCGGGCAGCACGCCGATGGCGAACAACCACCGCCACGCACCCGGACCGAGGTCCAGCACGTCGAGCACCAGAGCTGCCAGCAGTGCCGCCGCGATGTATCCCAGTGCCCACCCGGACTGCATGATGCTGATGGCCCGCACGCGATGCTCGGCCGGCCAGGTCTCGCTCACCAGCACCGCCCCGGACGCCCATTCACCGCCCATCCCGAACCCCAGCAGTATCCGCCAGGCCATGAGCTGCCACAGCGTCTGCGACGTGGCGGCCCCTAACGAGCAGACCGAGAAGATGAGGATCGTCGCCATCAGCGCTCGCGTCCGTCCGGCGCGATCGGCGATGACGCCGAAGGCAATCCCGCCCACGGCCGACGTCACCAGGGTGACCGTACCGAGCAGACCCGCCGTCCCGTCGTCGAACCCGAAGTAGTCCTTCAACTGGCCGATGGCCATCACGTACAGCAGGAAGTCCATCGAGTCCAGCATCCACCCCAACTTGGCGGCGAGCAGAGCGCGCCACTGCTCGCGGGTGATGCCCGAATACCAGCGCGGGGTGCTGCTCACGAGGGGGGCCTCACAGCGGACACTCCGCGCGCGGGCTCCCTTCTCCCGTCTGTCTCACGCGTCGCGAAGGAGGGCTTCCAGATCCAGCGCCGCAGTAGTCATGGCCAGGCTGCCGTCTGGCGAACGCGGCCACTCGTCGCGCGGCCGGTCGCGATACAGCTCGATCCCGTTCTCATCCGGATCGGCCAGGTAAATCGCCTCGCTCACCCCGTGGTCGCTGGCGCCCTGCAGCGGGACGCCGGCCGCAAGCACCCGACCCACCGTCCGGGCCAACGCCTGACGCGACGGCAGTCGGATCGCGACGTGATACAGCCCGGTTGTTCGCCGGGGCGGCGGTGCGGCATCCCGGCTGTGCCAGGTATTCAGGCCGATGTGATGGTGGTATCCCCCCGCCGAGACGAACGCGGCCGAGTCGCCCAGGATCTGGATGAGCTCGAAACCCAGCACGCCGCAGTAGAAGTCGAGGGCCCGGTCGATACTGGACACCTTGAGGTGCACATGTCCAATGTCGGTCGCATCGGCCATGGAGCCGGCGGCTACCCAGCGAGCATTCAGTGGATGCATGTCCAAGGGTCTGGAAGCGCCGCGGCGCGAAGGGGGCAAGGGGCAGAAGGCAACGCAAAACGCGATGCGCGGCCACAGGCTACCGGGCCACGAGCGGTGAGCGCAACAGAGTTACCGCTCCCGCACATATGAGCGCCAGACGGGTCCGATCCCCACGTCACTGTCAAGTTCCACCACCGTGCCCTGCGCGCGACCATCACCAGACTCAATTGCCGTCGCCACGGAGTGACGCCGCGCTCGCGTCATGCCGCCGCATCTGCCGACTGTACTTTCCGGCCCCACTCTGCCCCATGCGCCATCACGAACCACACGCCCGCGGCGTAGATGAGCATTTGTGGTTCCCATTCGCCTCGGGTCAAGTGGACGACGAAGCCCGGAATCAGCACGACGAGCAGTGCGACGCCGCCAATCCGAAGCGTCCTCGGAATCAGCAGGAGCACGGCCCCTATCATCTCCAGCGCCGCCACGAACGCGAGATGCCCGACCCCGTGCGAGTGCAGCGCGTGGTACAAGGTGTTGTGACTCATGATCACCAGGGCGCCACCCAGCACCGCGTGGAACAGCATGAAGGCACGACGCACGTTGTGAACAGTCATGGCCCTGATGGCAGCGTGAGGCGACGCGGAACGGTTGTGAACGGCGCCGTACAGCAGATGACGTAGCTGGGCATGATCCGCAGAAGATGCTCCGAGACTCGCCGGCCGGCCACCAGCAGCCTGATTCCGCTACTGGTCTGTCTGCGCCGCTCGAACCGCATTCAGCCTGGCCAGGATCTCCGGGGCCTCCTTCAGGTCGACCAGCGGAGTAAGTCTCGTCAAACGCTGCGATTGCACCGCGATGATCGAGTCGCCGGAGCTCATCGCGCCGTAGCTGCTCGAGCACAGGGCCAGCGCGGCGCCACGCGGCCACCCAGAGCTGCTCAGCGTTGGCCATGAGTCAATATACGGCCGGCGGACGCCGACGGGGATGCGCGATCCAGGGACGAGCCCTGAATGCGCGGGTGACAGCCAGCAACCCAGGTGGGCGTCCCCGTGTCCCGCTGGATGAAGGGCATCACGACTGAAGGGCTGTGGTCCTGACTGGTTGCTCCTGGGCCACACGGGCATGTCGGGCGGCTGTCGCCTGACTACGACACTTGCCGCTCGAGGAGCGTCTGCTACTTTGCGACAACAAGTACTTGGCACTCTGGCATGCCCCGCGAACCCGACGCGACGAACCGACCCGGTGTCGCGCGCGCGGACCGGCCTGACCTGTCCCGGGAGACAGCAATGACGACGTGGCTGAGACGCGTCCGCGGCGCGATCGGCATGGGCCTGACCTGGGGAGTCGCCGGGGCGCTCCTCGGGATGCTGATGGAGTTCGTGGATCCACACGGGGAGATCGCCGACATCTGGCCCGCGGTCTTCGCGTATCCGGGATTTCTCGGTGGTGTGGCCTTTGCCGCGGTGCTGGGGATCGCGGCGAGGCATCGCCGGTTCAATGAGCTGTCGATTCCCCGATTCGCGGCCTGGGGAGCGTTAGGTGGTCTGTTGGTGAGCCTGATTCCGGCCGCCATGGTTTCCCTGGGCCTGGCGACTCCTGCAATCCCGGTGTGGAAGATCACCGTCGTACTCGCCGTCCCCTTGACTCTCGGGACCGCCATCGCAGCCTCCGGGTCGCTGGCGGTAGCGAGAATGGCCGAGAAGCGACAACTACTCGCCGCCAGTGAGGACGTAGCCGGGGTGGAGCTCACCGAAGACG
>DASWGU010000130.1:0-4512 GCA_036393555.1 Gemmatimonadaceae bacterium | reverse complement strand
ATGGGCCGCGCCTCGAGTGGTTGACGCGGCGAGGGCGCCAGATGCAGGTTCCCCTGCATGCACCGTGCTCACCTGACCGGCCCTGCTCTCGCGGCGCTGGCCGCCTTGGCGGCATGCGCGCCGGCTGCCGACCGACCGGCGTTCGTCGCCGTTGACCTGATTGCCTCACCCGCCGGCCCCGGAAGCGCGGAACCCAACCTCGCGGTCGATGCCACCGGCCAGGTTCACCTCACCTGGCTGGAACGGACCGGCGAGTCAACGTGGGCGCTGCGGCACGCCAGGCGTGACCTGGACCACTGGTCCGCACCCAGCACGATCGTGGAGCGCGACGATCTCTTCGTGAACTGGGCTGATTTCCCTTCGGTGTTCGTCGCTCCGTCCGGACAGATCACCGCACACTGGCTCCAGCGCAGCAGTGGCGGACGGTATTCGTACGACGTCGTGATCCGCCAGAGCAGCGATGGCGGTGCGAGCTGGTCGGAGCCGCGCACGCTCAATACGGATGGCCGTCCGGTCGAGCACGGATTCGTCTCTTTCGTCGGAGCGGAGGGCGATTCGGTCGAGGCGTTCTGGCTGGACGGGCGGGCCACCGGAGGATACCACGAAGGCGGCGCCATGCAGTTGGCGAACTCCCGCATCGCCGCGGACGGAGGCGCTTCCCCGAACGTCATGCTCGATACCCGGATCTGCGACTGCTGCCAGACTTCAGCGGCGATGACATCCCGCGGCCCCGTGGTCGTGTACCGCGACCGCTCGCCTGACGAGATCCGCGACATCGCCATCGTCAGGCGCGTTGCGGGGCGTTGGACCGAGCCGGCGAGGGTGCACGCCGACGAGTGGCACATCGACGGCTGCCCGGTAAACGGTCCATCCGTCGCCGCTGACGGAGAGCTCGTGGCGGTCGCCTGGTTCACCGGGGCGCGCGACACCGCGCGGGTCCGATTGGCGTTTTCCAGCGATGCCGGCGCGACCTTCGGCCCGGCGATCCAGGTGGACGAGGGCAACCCCGTCGGACGAGTGGACGTCGAGCTCGATGACGATGGGCGGGCCATCGTCTCCTGGCTGGAACGGACGGCTGGCGAGGAAGCCGCCGTGCTGGTCCGGGCCGTGACGCCGGCGGGGATTCGATCGCCGGTCGCGCCGGTGGCAACCTCGTCCGCCGCCCGGGCGGCTGGATTCCCGCGTATGGCACGCCACGGATCGGACATCGTATTCGCCTGGACCCAGCCAGGCGACACCTCTCGCGTGTTCCTCGCGGAGGGACGATTGACGATTGCGAGACAGTGAACCGGTTCGGCGTGGCGCTCGTTGCCGGCCTGCTGGGCGGCGCGTGCGCAGGAGGGGAGGATCACCCGCGCGCCGTCGTCGAGGTCGGGAGCGAGGTGCCACCCTATGCTGCGCGGACCGTTGCAGGAGACAGCGTCTCGCTCGCCCTGCTGCGCGGCCGCCCGGTTCTGCTCAACGTCTGGGCGACGTGGTGTGCGCCGTGCCGCGAGGAAGTGCCGTACCTGGAGTCGTTGCACCGCCAGCACAGGGAACTTGGACTCCAGGTGGTCGGTGTGAGTGTTGACGCCCGTGGCGAGGACAGGAAGATCGCCGAGTTCGCCGGTGAGTTCGACATGACCTATGCGATCTGGCTCGATCCCGACGAGCGGGTCAACGCGCGGTTCCTCGCGATCGGCGTGCCCTCGACCTATCTCATCGACCGGAACGGAATCCTCCTGTGGAAGCACCTCGGCACGCTGCGGCCCACGACGAAGGGCTTCGCCGAGGCGCTCGATGACGCCCTGAAACCGTAGCGGCGGTCCCGGCAACCCACCGCGATCGCGCATCCCGGAGGCCGCCCTCGTGGCGTTCCGAACCGCCATCCTGATCTTCGACGAGGTGGAAGTCCTGGATTTCGCGGGACCGTTCGAGGTGTTTTCAGTGACCGGACGTCGGCGGAACCTCGAGCCGTTCGAGGTCTTCACCGTGGCTGAGCGAGACGCCCCGATCAGCGCGCGCAACGGGTTGAGCATCAACCCTCGTTATGCGCTGGCCACCTGCCCGCAGCCCGACCTGCTCGTGATACCGGGCGGCCTGGGAACGCGCCGGGAAATGAAGAACCCGGTCCTGATCCTCTGGCTGGCTCAGGTGGCGCCCGGGTGCGCGTTGATCCTGAGTGTCTGTACCGGCGCGCTCATCCTGGGAGCGGCGGGGCTGCTGGATGGCCATGACGCGACCACGCACTTCATGGCGTTCGACGAACTGCGCTCGGCCGCTCCGCGCGCGGCGGTACGACAGGACCGCCGCATCGTGGACAACGGACGCGTGATCCTGTCCGCCGGCGTGAGTGCCGGGATCGACATGTCGCTCCATGTAGTGGCGAGGCTGCTTGGCGACGAGATGGCACGCGAGACGGCGCGCTACATGGAATACGAGGGCCGCTGGGACGACGCGGCGCGGTAGCGACAGGGCCAAAACGCTCACCTTTGCGTGCGACGGTTAAGCGCTTTCCGCTGTGCGCGGCTTCCCGACGATCGCCTTCACACCCCAGCAGCTTCTTGCTCGCGAAGCCTGATGGTGGTGGCGCCATCACGTCGGCCCTGTCGGGTGTGCGACTGGCCGTCAGTTCGTCCAGCTCAGCGTTGGGCGAGCACCTCGCGCGCGGCGAGCAGCCCGGTGGCCCCGGCGGAGTTGGCCGGGTGTGACCCGGCCCCACACAGCCAGAATCCCGGCAGGGGCGTTGCATAACGAGCACACTGCGGCACGGGGCGCATGAACAGGAACTGGTCCAGCGCCAGCTCGCCGTGCGTCAGGCTGCCTCCAGTACAACCGTATCGGCGCTCAATGTCGTCCGGGGTGAGTACCACACGATGCACGGTCCGCTCGCGAAGGTCCGTCGCGAGTCCGGCGACCAGGGCCGTCACTCGTTCGGCCAGGGCGTCGGCGGTCTGCGCGGTCCAGCCGCCGCTGGCTGCGAACGGCACATGGTGCACCGTCACCGAGAGCACGTGCTGGCGTTCGGGCGCCAGCGACGGATCGGTCAGGCTCGGGATCGTGATGCTGAGCGCCGGAGTCTGTGGCACGCCGCCGTACTTCGCCTCGTCATACGCGCGCTCGACGGCCGACACGGTCGGTGCCAGGACCAGCGTTCCGCCCAGCGCGTCACGCGGGATTTCGCGACCGCCCGATTGCAGCCGCGGCAGGCCGTTCAGGGCGAAATGAACCCGCGCGGTCGCCCCGCGCATCCGGATCCGGTCCACGGCGTCCAGGAGCGCCGGATCAAGCCACCTCGGGTCCACCCAGGCGAACGAGCGCTGTGGATCCGCGCTGCACACGACATGCGTCCCGGTGATTTCCTCGCCGGTGGCCAGCACCACGCCGGCCGCGCGTCCCTCGCGGACCAGCACCTGGCTTACCTCCGCACCCAGCCGGGTCTCCACGCCCGCGGCTCGTGCCGCCGACGCCAGCGACCCCACCAGCGCACCCGTTCCACCGCGAACCACATTGCGGACGCCGATCGATCCCGTCATTCGTCCAACCTGCTGGTGGAGAAAGACCAGCGCCGTGCCGCCCGACATGGGTCCGTGCAACACGCCGTTCGTCCCCTGCACCGCCAGCACCGCGCGAAGCGCCTCGTGGCGGAACCATTCCTCGGCCAGGTCGGCTACCGGCATCGGGACGACGCGGAGCACCTCCATCATCTCGCGTTTGCCGAGGCCCCGCAGCTTACGCCCGAGTCCGGCCAGCGACATCAGGTCGCCAATGGCGCGGGATTGAAGCCTGGGCGGGCGGGTGGAATACACCGCCAGGAGGAATCCCGCCGCGCGCGCGATGAACGCGGTGAAGGAACTCCATTTCGCGGCGTCGTCAGGCGACACCGCTTGCACCGCGTCCACCGTGCGTCCGACGTCGGGATATGTCGCCACGGCCGGAGCCTCGGGATTTACCGACACCAGCCCCGCCGTCGCGGGCGTCACCTGCAGGCCATGCCTGACGAGGTCCAGCTCGCGGACCAGCGCGGCTGGAATCCAGCCCACGTCATCCCGGCAGGCGTTGACCCGGAAGCCGGGATATATCTCCGGAGTTGCGTTGGTACCGCCCGCCACGTCGAGGCGTTCCAGCACGAGGACACGCTGGCGCCGCCTGGCGAGCAGTGCCGCGGTCGCGAGCCCGTTGGCTCCGGCGCCGATCACGATCGCGTCGTAGCGGTTCACGCGTTCTGCCCCAGGATCTCGAGGGCCGCCAACCGTCCGCCAGCTCCCATGATGCCGCCACCCGGATGCGTTCCCGATCCACACTGCCACAGCCCGCGCACCGGCGTGCGGTACTGTGCCCACCCTGGCAAGGGGCGCAGGAAAAAGAGCTGGTGGAGCGCCAGTTCGCCCTGGAAGATGTTGCCCTCAGTCAGGCCGGTGATCCGCTCGATATCCGCGGGCGTCAGCACCTGCCGCTGGATGATCAGGTCGCGGATGTTTGGCGCGAACGCAGCGAGGGCGTCCACCACCGCGTCGCCGAACGCCTCGCGCC
>DASWGU010000129.1:0-12968 GCA_036393555.1 Gemmatimonadaceae bacterium | reverse complement strand
GAGGCGTTTGCGCGCACGCAGTTCGGCCCCGGCTATGAACGCCTGACGAACCCGGAGCCGCTCTGGGTGTTACTGGTCTGGCACCGGAGCCGGGGCGACAGCATGCTGGTGGAACGCATCGCGGACTCCCTTGTCGTTCGGAGCGAACGGCTCGGTGACCCACGATCGCGCATCTTTGCGCAAGCCGCGCGTGCGCACGTGGCACTCGTTCGGCACGACACGGCCACGGCGATCTCGCGCCTCGAGCGGCTGCCGTCCCCGGGACGCCAGGGAGAGTTCGGCTGGCGCTTCGGCGACGCGCTGCCGGTCGAACGGCTGATGCTCGCGCGGCTCCTTCTTGACCAGGGACGGTATCGCGAGAGCATCCTGGCGGCGTCCGTTTTCGATCACTACGAACCGATCATGTTCCTGCCCTTTGTGGCCCAGAGCCTGCGATGGCGGTATGAGGCTGCTCTTGCGCTCGGCGCCCGGGGCGCCGCAGATTCGTTCCGCCGACGCCTGGAGCGCCTCGGGCGCCATGACCTCGTCGGCGCCGCGGATAACAACAGGAGGTGACGGCATGCGCCATACGAAATGGCTGGCGGGGATGTTAACCCTGGTAGTCGCGGGTTGCGTATCGACGGCCGACTTCAATGCGTACAAGGCCGAAGTCGATACGTACAAGGCAGCTGTGCGAGCCGATGGCGATGCGCTCGAGGTCTGGATCGCGCAGGCGCACCTGGTCGTCAAGTGGGTGGCGGCGAACGGGGGTACGTTCTGCCCCGGTTGCACGCCGCCTAACGCTCCTCCGGATCCGCCGCCAGACGGCAACTGGGGAACGTAGGCTCGCTTCCGGCGCCTGATCGAGCGGACCGGGGGGTTGCCTTCTGCGGCTCCCGGTCCGTTCCACATTGCGCGGCTCCTGAGGTCGTTTCCCTGTCCGCCGACACTCGACAATCAGATGAATGTGGGGTGCCGACGGCTTTGTCCTCCTCGGGCCCCTCGACGGACCGCACCGGGGGAGCTTGAGCGCATCCACGATGGTGCGCGAGATCTCGTCCTGGACAGCGAACACGCGCTCGAGCTGCCGATCGTACGTTGCCGACCAGAGCTGGTACCCGTTCTCCACGTTGACCAGCTGCGCGGCGATGCGAATGCGATTGCCGATCTTGCGCACGCTTCCCTCGAGCACCGTGGTCACGCCGAGCTTTTTCCCAACCTCGTGGATGTCGGCGGCGTTAGGCATGGTAGGTTCCACCCAGATATCCAGGTCGCCGGTGACCCTCGGCACCCCGTGCGCGGCCGGCGCATGAGCGCCCACCACCAGGAACCGGACATCGTGAGCGACCAGCGCGGCCAGCGCGTCGCGAAAGTCTGCAATCACGTGCTGCCGGCGTGATCCTTCAGCGTGCCCGTCACGACCGGAATCGTCGCCCGCGTGCAGGTGGGCAGCGGCCGGCCGGCCAGTTTCCAGGCTTGCGCAGTCAACTCGGCGACAGCCGCGACCCGCTGCGTCACGGTTCCGCCCATCCGCGCATCGCCGACCTCGTCGCTTCCGAGCGGCACTATCCGGGCGGTCATTCTGGATCTGTCCATGATTGCAAACTCAATGCACTCCATCGTTCCGGTTGCCCCCCCAATTGGAGCAACTTCCTGCGTACCATGGTCGACTTTGTCCATACCTTCCGCCAGGATCTCGATGTCAGGGAACCGCCGCTTCGGAGGCTCGGCGATGCCGCAGCCGGCATCCCGCTCGCGCCAAGGAGTGGTCCCCGACGGAATGTGGGTGTGCCAGTTCGCGAGCGACCCGTGCATCTGGATGCAGCCCACGATGCCGACCGCGAGGGTGGGCTCGGCCGTCATTGCGCGGACCGCGGCGGTGACTGTGCGGGCGGCGACGCGGGCGCTATCGCCGAGCAGCTGGCGGCAGTAGAGGCACCAGGCGAGCAGGCGCTTCGAGATCGTGAGCGCGACCTGGCGGGGCGGCACGCCCGGCGCGAGGAGCCAGTCCTCCAGCCACAGGGTCCAGAGCGCCAGGGCGCTTGGCGTGGCAGCTGGGGCAGAAGTAGCGCGCCGGGCACGAGAAGGCGAGGAGGTACTCGTGTGTGCACGCGCGGCAGCGCACGCGGGCGAAGCCGTCCGCCAGCACGCCGCACGCGAGGAACTTGTCGGCGACATCACGGACCACGGGGCGCCAGTCGCCATACGTGGCGGCGAAGCTGAGCGCGGCGGCGCGTTGCGCGGCGCTACACCAGCGCCACACGCGCCGAGCGCCCCGCGCCCGATGCGCCGACTCGTTCTCGATTCGCACCTTCCTGCATTATGGGTGGACGGAACGGACGCCGGACCACTCCACCCTGACAGTGATTCACCAGCGGCTCACGTCGGCGATCTATCAGGAGGTGTTTGCCCTCGTGTTGCGGGCGCTCAGGAAGCACCACCTGCTCCGCGGCAAGCGACTGGCGATCGATGCCTCGACGCTCGAGGCGAACGCGTCGCGGCGCTCGCTGGAGCATCGGCTCAGCGGAGAAGCCTATGGCGAGTACCTGAAAAGGCTCGCTGAGACCGCCGGTGTGGATCCGACCGACGTGGCGTCGGTTCGACCGGAAGCGGAAGGGACGCAAGACCAGCAATGACGAGTGGAAGAATTCGCATGATCCGGACGCGAAAGTTGGCCGGACCAAGCGTGGCACCATCCGGATGGTGTACAGGCCCGAGCACGTGGTCGACCTGCATTCCGGCGCGATCGTTGATGCGGACGTGCGCCCGGTGCGTGCGTGAAACCATCGAGTGTATCCGCCGCCGGTACCCGGAGCGCCGGCTCTGGGCGGTCTTTGAGCGGCGCTCCAACACCAGCCGCCGCAGTATTCACCAGGCCCGAGTATGCCACGGCGTTCGACCACGCCGATGTCGTCGCCATCCGCCTGCCGGAGGCGCACGAGAAGGTGCCGGCCGATCAGCAGCTCGACGTGGAGGTGATCGTGAAGTCGCTCGGCGATCGCGGTATCGAGGCCAGGGCCCTGGACGACGTGGCCGACATGACCCGGATCCTGTAGTCGAACGCGCGCGCGAACGATCTGATTCTCGTGATGAGCAACGGTTCCGTTGGATGCTTCATTCCCTTGCTGCTTGCGGCGCTGGAGCAGCGGTCCGAGCAATAGTAACGACTGCCGCCGTCTCTAACTCGCCGTTGAATCGACGACGTGGGAGCATTCGATTAATGACACCGCAGTCAGAGAGTGGTGCGACGAAGCAGAACGCTGGAATCGCTCCGTGAACAGCTCACGGCAGTACGATGGACCACGTCCCGAACGTCTTGAACGGGTTGCCGCCGACCGCGCGGTCCACCCTGACGTCCACCGACCTTCGCGGACCAGCGCCCGGCGCGTCCTGCTTGAGCTCCAGACCGGATGCTCCGGAAATGAGATAAAACTCGTTTCCCTCGAACTGACTCTTCGCTGACGCGTCGTTGTACCAGAGCCGGGCCGTTCCGCTTCGGTGACCCGTCGCTGCGATGCGGACGGAGACCCGGAAGCCAACGACGTCACCGGATACCATTGGCACCGGCGCGGCGAACGGCACGGCGATCTCGCGCAGGATAGCGTTGTTGAAACCGCTGCTGCCACCAGCGACGCCGTTGACCTGTCCCGAACCCACTACCGCGCCGTTCTTCAGGACTTCCGCAAGCACGTCGAACTTCGTCCCGACGTCATCGCTGTTCTTCAGTCCGAGCCAGATCTGCGCCGGGGCAAACCCCGTCAGCATGTTCCGCGCTTCCGCATTCGCGGCAAACTCCGACGTGTTGCCGGCGGCGTCGGTTGCCGTAGCCGAGATGAGAGTTCCGACGACCACGGGAGGGAACGTCGCGGTGAAGTCGCCCAGTGGGTTTGGCGTTGCCGTCCCAAGGAATAGCGCCCCTTCGCCATATCCGGACGGATCACCTCCAGGTGTCGGCACTGGATTAGCGAAGAGCTCGATCACCACCGTCGACGGGTTGGGCGTATCGATCGTTCCTTTCACGACCAAACGGCCGGGCGTTGCCTTCGCGGCGATGAGGACCGGGAAATTCATCCGGTTGTTCTGGCCGGCATCGGCATCACCGGGATCATTCGCGTTCACACCGTTGGGAAAGATGTCTATGCCAAGCGCCCCATTCCCAACGATCTGGTTCCGGCTCAGCGTGTTGTTTAGCGACACAAACGCGTCGAAGTTGGTTATGCCGATGCCTACGCCGAGGTTTTGCGAAATGACGTTACCCTCGATCACGGTGTTTACCGTGCCGCGCAGGGCGACGCCGGTGGCCCCGGTTGGCGTATTGGCGACCCCATTGCCGGCAATGAGGTTGCCTTGTCCGCTCAGCATTCCGCCGATCCGGTTGCCAGCCGGGCTAGTCCCGCCGGGTATGGCCCCGCCAACGATGACGCCTCGGAGGCCATTGCCCAGAACCGGATTCCCATGAACGTCGGTACCGATGAGGTTTCCCTGAACGACGTTGTAGGACGCTGAGGTGATGTTGGGGTCGCTGGAGAAGGCCCCTATGGAGATGCCGGACACGTTCGCGGAAACGAGGTTTCCAACGATTCGGTTATTGTCGCCCTGGACTTGAATTCCAGCCTGTCTGCCGTTGCCGATACCCATGGTACCCGACACGTCGGTACCGATGAAGTTGCCCTCCACGGAGTTGCCGTCCGACCCCCTCACCGAGAGGCCGGCTACGACGTTACCTGAAATGATGTTTCGCTCCCCTGGCGTTGCGCCGCCGATGCGGTTGTTTGACCCCGAATGGCCAAAAACCAACCCGGTACCGTTGCCGGCGGCAACGGTACCGCTGGCATCCGTGCCGATGAAACAACCCGTCACGATGTTGCCCGTGGCTCCATTTCCGTCGATTCGAATGCCAGTACCGCAACATGTGGTGGGTGTAGTGCCACTAAAACCGCGAATAACAAGTGCGTGAATGACGTTGTTCGCCGACAGGAGTGTGATCCCGGTCGCCGAGAGGGCTATCGCGCTTCCGTCAAGGTCGATTGTCGGCCCAGCCGGGTTGGTCGGGCCGGTGAAAGCCGTTTGTGTCGCTCCATTGATCGTCGTGCCACCGTCGGTCAGCGATGGGAACGGAGAGAGCGGCTGGATCGTAAATACGGTCCCGTCGAACCCCGCATCAGTGGTCGGGATGTTGAAGCCAATGATTTGTGCCCCGGGTGTGTTGTTGGTCGCGATGATGGCTTCGCGCAGTGATACCAGGCCATCTGAACCGGGCAGATCGCCAACCTGCCGGCCACCGAAGAAGTCGTCGACGTCCCCCGTGGTGTTGACGATCACGTCCGGCGGGCTGGAGAGCGACGCGGCCGGCCCTCCGGACGGCGGCGGGTGCGTCCCGAGCATCATCGGAGAATCCGTCACCATCGGCCCGCACGCGCCGAACGAGAGGATCAGAATTGCGGACAGCAGGGACGTCGCTGCGATGCTCCGTGTCATGGCTGCGTCCAGCGCTGAAGGTGTGGGGACGACTCGCTTTGGCCGTCCTACACTGTCGCAACCGGACGCGCAAACGTGACGCGCGGGGGTGGGTCAGTTGCCGCGGGAGAGGAGAACGAAGGGGGCCCAGGTCAGCGGACCGACGCCCGTTCGGTAAAGGGCGAGCTTGGCCTCCCGGAGCGACTCCGCCACGGGCCGGCCGGTCTCGAGTCCGCGGTAGAATTGCGCCATGAGTTCCGCGGCGTCTCCCACCGGTGAGAGCGTGGCGATGACTTGACCCGCACCGGCCTGGAAGAACGCCCGGCTCAGGCTGAGGGGTCCCTCGCTGGCGGCGACGGGACCAGCGGCCGTCTCGCACGCGCTCAACACCACGAGCGCGTCGCGCAGTGGCAGGGTCCGGATCTCGAGCGCATGCAGTCGCCCGTCGTGCTCCGGACTGGGATACAAACGGATCTCCGCCAGATCCGGATTAACTGCGCTCGGGCGCGCGTGGGCCGTCACGTGCAGAATTCCGGCGTCCCGGGAGCCACGCCGCACCGCTTCTTCCGTTGCCTCCCCGTCACGCAGCACGGTAACGGTCCGATCCCGCCACGCTGACGTCACGGCCAGTACCTCGCGCTCGGTGCCAGCCCGGAGGGCAGGGGACGTCGCGGCCGCTACCAGGAGCATCGGCCCGTTCGGCGGCATCCGCTCGCGCAGTGGCGCTACGGACACGTCGACGGCCAGCTCGATCGTCCAGCGTTCGAGGGCGTAAACCGGGTTTCCGTTGAGATCCCCGGCGATGAGCGCGTCGAACGGAATGAGAAAGAGCGGACCGTCGGGCATCACCACCAGTCGTCGCCGTTCCCGAATCAACGGTTCCAGGGGTGCCAGCAGATCCTGAAAGAGGAGACGAGCCACTTCTCCGTCGAATCGGGCGCGGCGTTGATCAACGTAACTCCCCAGCCTCGGTGCAAAGCCCGCATACAGCCGGGAGAGTCGTCCCCGGATCTGTGCCGGTGTCACCTCCAGCCGCATGATGTCGGTCCCTTGATTCGTCATCACGAGGGCAGCGACCGCCGAGTCCAGCATGACGTAGTCGATCACCGCCACGGAGGGATCAGCCAAGCGACGGGGCCACGGGCTCTCCAAACGTGCACTCGACCGCGCCCCGGGGCTCCGTTCCGAGACGCCGCGGTCCTTGCGGCGATGCGACCACTCCATCCACCAGCCCACGGCACGCGCATCGGATCGACGATCGACTGCCAGCGTGAGTGCCCGGCTGGACGCTGCGTGCTGAGTCGAGCGGTAGTGCGCCCTCGCCACGTCGCTCTCCAGCGATCGCGCCATGGAGTCCGACAGCTCGTGCGCGTCCCGAAGTGCGCTGAACGCGCGGTCCACGGAGCCCGCATTTGCCAGCGCCTCTCCCTCGAGCAGAGCGACCGCCGCCGCCAGTCCGGCGTGATGCATGCGATGGGCCGTGGTGCGGGCTTGCGAGAGCTGGCGCAACGCTTCTGCCGTCTCGGCAGCACCGGCGCGCACACGCGACGCAGCGGCCAGTGCGCGCGCCTCCACGGCCACCTCCACATCGCTCACCTCTTCGGCCGCGGCCGCCGCACTGTCGCCTAACGCTGCTGCGGCGCCCGGGGAACCTCGTCGGCTCCAGACCGAGGCGAGTTCGTACGTCAGGCGTGCCCACGACGCCCGCTGGCCGCGTTGCGAGGCGGCGACGCGCGCGGCCTCGAGCCCGGCCGTGGCTTCGGCCAGGCGGCCCATGCGAGCGAGAATGCCCGGCCGCAGCGGCCGGGATTCCGAATAGAATTTGACGGCCAATGCGTCCAGCTCCGATGCGTATCGGAGGGCGGCCCCCGTGTCGCCGCGGAACTCCGCCAGTCGAGCCATGGCCTCGAGCGCCCGCGGGTTTGGTGCGGAAGCGTTGTTGCGTTGATAGTACGCTGCCGCGCTGTCCAGCTCCCCGACCGATTCGAAGTACTCTCCTGCAAAGAAGTAGGACTCGTAATAGCGATCGTCGAGCGCGTTGATAACGACGACCATCGAATCGAGCAACCGCCGGGCTTCCTCCCACTCACCGCGGCGTCGAAGATACCAGCCGAGGTCGTGATAGCTCATCATCCGGACCGGGAACAGCGGCGCCTCCCCGGTGAGCTTGATGAAGGCGCGGCCCGCGCGACGAGCCTCGCGGTCGCGTCCGGTTGCTTCGTACAGGTGCAGCAGATTGTGCTCCGCGTCGTACTCCCGCGGCAGCGATTCTCCATCGATCGCCAGGTCCCGCGCGGCGAGGAGGCTCGCCTCAGCCGCCTGCAGTCGACCCATCTTTAGAGCGGCACGCCCTTGAAACAGCTGCACCCCCGCTTGCAGGAGAGGATCGCCCAGGCTGTCCGCGAGCCAGCTTGCCCGGGGGATGTCGCGAAGCGCCGCTGCGGGGTCGCCTTCGTCGACCTTGCCCCGAAGTTCACCCTCCGCCCATATCGCGCGTGACCACGGATCGGCTTGGTCGAGGAGTCCTGTCCACAGACTCGCGAACTCCTCCGCCACCGAATCGGCATGCGCCGGCGGAACCACCGGTGTTCCCGACAGCTCGACCGCCAAGTGGTGGCCGAGTCCCCAACGAAACAACATTGTGAGACCGGGACCCCGACGCCCCAGGGAGCGGGCTTCCGATTCCATTTCCCCGGCGTCGGTGTGTCGCGAGGCGGCGTGGAGGGCCATCGCGCGCGCTATCAGGCTCACGATCTGATGCGCAGGATCAGGCGAGCGGCGCGCAACGGTTGCCACACGTTCCACATGCTGCCACGCGCGCGCCGACACCGCCGCCGTGAGCGCCGTTCGCGCGAGCACCAGGCTCTCCGGATAGCGGTCCAGTAGCGAGGCGGCATTCCTCGCCCTTCCGTCCCGGCTCTCAGCAAAGTCACCGATGAATACCCGTGCCGCCGTGGCGCAGTCCTGTGCCATGGCGGAGGAGTCGGGAGCAACAGCTCTGTAAGTCCACGCCGAGCGCAGGGCGTTGGCGCAGGGGGCGAGCGGATCACCGGAGTCGCCCCGAACGCTGTCGAGCGCGGCACGCAACGGCGGCGGCGGCTCGCCGGAGCTGCTCAGCAACAAATCGATGAGCGCCGGTACGTAGGTGGGCTTCGCGCGATGCGCGGCCGCCAGCGCGTGCGCCATTGCCGCCCAGTCCATCTGCGCCAGCTGCTGCAGGGCTTCGCTGTGGAGCAACTGCGCCGGTTCGGGCTCCGCCGCTCGGTCGTCACGCTGCAGAAGACCGACGACCACCAATGCCAATGCAGCCGTGGGCAGGGAGACCAGCACCAACCGCCGCCGTCGCGGGTTCAGCGTCGTATCACCTCCACGATACTGTCGGCCAGCGTTCGCGCGTGCGCGGCCACGGAGCCGTTGGAGTCACCGGGCATCGAACGCAACACAGAGAGGGCCGAGTCGGGTTGCCGTTCACGGAGGAACGCCTTGGCAAGGTAGAGGCGCGCCTCCAACTCGTAAACGTTAGGCGAGGCCGCGAGCACGCGCCGAAACGCGGGCACGGCGCGGGCCGGGAGGTCGGCTGCGAGGAGCGATGCACCGAGGAAGAAATCGAGACTCGGCGAGGAGGTCGTTGTCGCGACCTGGGCGAAGAATGCCGATGCCCGCACGTAGTCCCCCGCACGATAGGCGGCGAGCCCGCTGTCGGCGACCGTAGCAACGGTGTCATCGGGAGCGCTTCGCACGACCTCGCCGACGAATTCGGGAACTTGGTCCGCTCGGGCAAGCTGCCGGAGCGGGTCGGTGCTCGCGCGCATGAACCAGGCGATCGCGATCGCGGCTGCCGCGCCGAGTGGGATCCAGCTGGCGAAGCGCTGGGATCGCCGCCGCCGCGTTCGCCCACGAGCAAGCTCGGCGCGCACGGTAACCATGTCTTCGACCGCGTGCTGGCACCGGGCGCACTCGAGCAGGTGACCCTCGAACGCCGCCGAGGCGTCAGGTTCGAGCGTGCCCGCGGTCCACCGCCGAACGACATCGTCGTCCTGTTCCGCTGGGCAGATCGCGCGTGTAGTCATGACCCGTTGTCGTTGAACTGGTCAGAAGCGTGACATGCATCGGGGCGGATGATTTCCAGCAAGCGCTCCATGGCGCGCGATTTGCGTTTTCTGACGCGCTCCGGCTGCACACCTGAGCGCCGGGCAATGTCCACCAGACTCTCACCGTCAAGCAGACTGCGTTCGAGCAGCTCGCGGTCGGCGCGCGACAGGCGGCCGAGCGCATCACGCACGAGCCGCGCCCGCTCGTCGGAGATGATCAGGTCGAGAACGGAGAGATCTGCGGTAGGAACCGACAGCGCCCTGGCAAGGCTCGCGCCAGCGGTTCGCGCGCGCCGGCGTAGCGTGTCGGCGATGACGTGACGAGCAATGCCACGAACGAAGGCTCCGAGCGGAACACCCTCCGGCACCCGGTCTCGCTGGACCGCGTCGAACGCCCGCGCCATGCTTTCCTGGACGACGTCTCGAGCCTCATCTCGATCCCCGAGTTCACGAATCGCAACGAGCTCAAGCCCCCTCGAGAGCGTGTCGTACAGCGCTCGAAAGGCTGCTTCCGGCGTGGATGATTCGGGGACAAGCGAGGACGCTCTCACGGATCGCGGCAGAGGCTGTCGGCGATCTACTGCAGGATTCGCACCCACGCCAGAGGATTGCGGACTCCGCGCGATACCGAGGGCGAGGGAGATTGCTCGTGTGTACTACATGGCCAAAGGCCTCGCCGTTGGTCCGTCGTGGCGCGGACGATCGCGGGATCAGGTGCGCGTGGGGCCGGAATTCAGGCGCCATCGCTGACGCAACTCCATGCTGCAGAAGAGCATAGCCTCGGGCGACGGCGATCCGCTCCACCCGGAAACGCCGTCGAAGTAGCTCTCCAGTTCCATGCCGTGCCAATGCACGGTCGTCGGCTCGGGTAGTCGGTTGATGACGGTGATCGCCACATGCGCGCCTTGCTTGAGGATCAGCGGTGTGCCGGGGATCTCGACCGAGTCTGCGCGGGGAGCCGAGCCACGCTGCAGCACGAATCCGCGATCGGGCCATCTGCCGGCCAGCGCCTGCTGCGCAAACAGCCGGAGGCGCTCGGTGGTCGCATCAGTTCGGTGACCTCGACACGAGCCTCCTGGAGATCCATGGTCTCGCTCGAGCCGTTCCCGGTGGCGGTGCGGCGGAAGTGAAAGCCATGCAGGTGCATGGGGAGGGCCAGCTCGCCGCCGTTCACCCAGCGCCATCGCACCGTGTCGCCCACGGTGTACTGCAGCGCTTCGGTGTACGGCCATGACCTTCCGTTGATGGCAAGGTCGAAGATGTCACTCTGCCCTACGAGCGGCTTCGTCGTGTCGGGAGCACGTCCATCATCGTGATCACGAAGATCCGTTCGCTGGTATCGGGCACGGTGCCGGCAGGGTCGATCACGACCGCACCCGGTGAGTTGCGCATCGGCGCCAGGCCGCTCCCCGAAGATCTCGCCGCTGGTCGACGCCCAGTACGTGAACGTCCGGGCACCGCGGCGGTGAACGTGACCGTCCGGCTTTCCCCGCGGGGAATGACGATGCTGTCGCCCCCGAGCGGCGACCCATGCAGGACGAGGTTGGAGTCCGGCACCACGTTCACGATGGTGACCTGCACGCTGTCGCCCTGTGTGACGCGCACGAGCGGACTGGGGATCCGCGGAACACCATCGCGCTCGGCGAAGGCCTGAACCGTCAGTGTCGAGTCATCTCCATCGTCGGGAAGCCAGCGCGTGACACTCGCCTCGAGGTGGATCTGCCGGACACCCCCGCGCACCATGCCGGCAGGGGTGCGATTGTCGTTGACAACGGCGAGCTGCGGGATGCACACGCGATCGCATCCCCCGGTTAGCTTTCTGTTGCCTCTGCCATCTGCCCTTATTGATGATGTCGCCACGTTCCAGAATCGGAACCGCATTGGCTGCCGGAGCGTTCGCGCTTGTGCTCTGGCGACCCCTGGGGTTGGGTTCCACCCCGGCGTCGGTCGGTCCTGGCGCGCCGGCGCCGGACTTCCGCGCCGTCACCCTCGACGTGCCGCCGGTGCCGAAGTCCGTGGCCGACTATCGCGGTGAGGTGGTGTTGCTCAACCTCTGGGCGACGTGGTGCGGCCCCTGTGAGTGGGAGATGCCCGGCATCCAGGCGCTGTACGAATCCTTCGGGCCCAGCGGCCTCCACGTGGTGGCCGTCGCGGTCGACGATCCGGGATTCGAGCAGCGCGTGCGGGACTTCGTGACGCGCCACCGCCTCACCTTCGAGGTGCTCAGCGAGGGTTCCGGGAAGATCGAGGCGGACTATCAGGCACTCGGCATCCCGGCGACGTATCTCATCGGCCGCGATGGGATCATACGCAAACGGGTCGCCGGAGCATCGGACTGGAACTCCGCCGCCAACCGCGCCCTCGTCGCTCAGTTGCTCGGAACACCGGTTCCCGCGCACGCCCCCACCCACGACCCGCGTTAGGCAGCACGGGTCCCGTTCGACCTTACCTCGTCCCGGTTCTCCCCCGCCCCGACCGTGCTCGTCCTCGGCATCGAGACCTCCTGCGACGAAACGTCCGCTGCCGTCGTGTCCGGTCAGGCCAATGACGTCCATCTGGAATCGCTCGTCATCCTCTCACAGGACGTCCACCGGGTGTTTGGAGGCGTCGTGCCCGAGATCGCCTCCCGGGCGCACGTGCCCGCCATCGTGCCGGTCGTGGACCAGGCGCTGCAGGATGCGTCACGGTCGATCGATGCCGTCGATGCCATTGCCGTCACGTTCGGGCCGGGACTGCTCGGCGCCCTCCTTGTCGGCGTGAGCTATGCCAAGGGTCTCGCCTTTGCAGCGGGCAAGCCGGTCATCGGCGTGCACCACATGGAAGGCCACCTGTTCGCGCAATCGCTCGAGCATCCTGACGCCGTGCCCCCGTTCACCGCCCTGCTCGTCTCGGGCGGACACACGCTGCTGGTCGACGCCGAGACGTGGGGCGAGTACCGCGTGCTGGGCGCCACGCGCGACGACGCCGCCGGCGAAGCCTTCGACAAGGTCGCCAAGCTCCTTGGCCTGCCATATCCGGGAGGAAGCCACGTCGAGCGACTCGCGCGCGCGGGCGACCCGTCACGGTTCCGCTTCTCCCGGCCCATGCTGCACCGGAACCAGCAACCCGACGACGCTGCTTTCTACGACGTCTCCTTCAGCGGCCTCAAGACCGCGGTGCTGCACGCCGTGCGTGCGTCCGATGACCTGGAGCGTGATGCGCCCCACATCGCCCGGGGATTTCAGGACGCGCTGATCGAGACTCTCGTGGAGAAGACGCACCGCGCCGCGGAGCAGTGCGGACGGCAGCGCGTTGTGCTGGGTGGCGGCGTGGCCTGCAACCAGTCCCTCGTGAACGCCATGCGCCGGCGGACCGCCGATCTCGGTGCGTCGGTCTACGCCCCCTCGCCGCGGCTGGCTACCGACAACGCCGCCATGATCGCCCGCGCCGGGCTGTTCCACG
>DASWGU010000128.1:0-7119 GCA_036393555.1 Gemmatimonadaceae bacterium | reverse complement strand
CGCATTCCGAATTTGGCACGGGGACTGCTCATGGCGAACCGGTCGCTGGTCGCTTCGGATGCGATGGCCGAGTCGCATGCCCCTCGCCCCGTGCCCCAGCGATGACGGGCAGACGGAGCAGACGATCAATCAGAATCCCGGTACCGACGTGCAGCCGGTCGGGGGCTTGTTGCGCTTCACCTTCTCAAGCAGGGCCTCGGCATCCTTGAGCGCCTTGGCCTCCGCTTCCTCGCGCGTTCCGCCCTCGGCTTTCACGACCCAGGCTCCCGGATCGACGTTATCGATCGTCGTCCGGTACGTCGCGCCCAGGCGATACGTGACGATCGTCACGGGCCAGCCGGCGAGCGTCGTCTTGCGTTCCGAGTACTCTTCGGGCTTGGCCATAGGCGTCTCAGGGTTTCTCGACGGGCGCCGCGACCAGATTCCCGTACTCGGTCCAACTGCCGTCGTAGTTGCGCACGTGGTTGAACCCCAGGAGGTACTTCAGGACGAACCACGTGTGGCTGGACCGCTCGCCGATGCGGCAGTAGGCGATGACCGGCTTCTGGCCGTCGATCCCTTCGGCGCCGTACAGCTTGCGCAGATCCTCGGGGCTCTTGAACGTGCCGTCATCGTTGCACGCCCTCGCCCAGGGAATATTTCGCGCGCCGGGGATGTGGCCGCCGCGCTGGCACGTCTCGGGCAGGCCCGGTGGGGCGAGGATCTCGCCGGTGAACTCCTGCGGGCTGCGCACGTCCACGAGCTGCGCGCTGCGCTCGGTAGAGGCCTTGATGACTTCGGACAGGAAGGCGCGGATCGACATGTCCGGCTCCGCGGCCTTGTAGGTCTTGGCCTGGGGCTTGGGGATATCCGTCACCAGCTCGCGGCCCTCCGCGATCCACTTCTTGCGCCCGCCGTCCATTAACCGGACGTCGTTGTGCCCGTAGATCTTGAGCTGCCACAACGCCCAGGCGGCGAACCAGTTGTTGTTGTCACCGTAGAGGATCACGGACGTGCCGGCGTCGATTCCGGCCTGGCCCAGCAACTGCTCGAACTTTTCCTTCGAAATGATGTCGCGCCTGACCGTGTCGCACAGCTGCGTATCCCAGGCCCAGCCGGCCGCGCCGGGAACATGTCCTTCCTCATACGCCTTCGTGTCCACGTCCACCTCGACCAGGCGGATCCCCTGGTCGTTGAGGTGCTGCGCGACCCAATCGGTCGTCACGAGGACGGACTGTTTCGTCGCTGCGGGCGCTCCGACTGCCATGGCATGCCTCCCCGGTTACGGTACTTCGCTTCACTGAGTTCGAAGGGACGGGTGCCGGAAGGTAACCTGACACTTTCGTCGAGTATTGTAGGCAAGCTGGGACTGGGTGTCAACTGGAACGTCGGGACGGAGGGAGCGCCGTGTAACGTGAAACGTGTAGGGGATAAGGACGACTTGTCGGATGCTGGAGGCGAGACGCTGGAAGCTCGAATGATCAGCCGAGACAGCGCGTGTTCCAGCCTCCAGCTTCCAGCTTCTCGCGTCAGACCTGCTCAGTAGTGAGCCTAGTGGCTGGTTCCTCGTTGCTCGTCATGAATAGTGAGGTCGGCGATGGTCGAGTACTGGTTGCCGAATCTAGGACGGTCACACGCTGCGGAGGCTGTTCACGGTCTCGAAGGCGTGCCAGAGCGCCAGGAGCGCGAGCATTTCGGAGAACAGGAAGGGCCGGAAATACCACCCGCCGAACGCGAGCAGCGCTCCGTCGAACGCGAGATACGCGTGCGCGACCAGCAGCCTCGCGGCGGACGTCCGGATGGGTTCGGAGGGCAGCTTGCGGATGATCCACACGCAGATGCCGATGAACAGGATGACGAAGGCCCCCTGGACCACGGACACGAAGGCCGGCCACCAGCCCGTGAGCTCGAGCGCCCAGCCGGCGACCCGATCCGGAATCGCGGTGAACGAACCGAACAGGATGACTGCGCCGTACGCGGCCAGGAAGGGCGAGAAGCGGATCAGGAGCTTCTTGGGCGTCATCGCCGGGTGGCGGACCAGCTGGTCCAACGCCACGACGCTCGGCAGCGTCAGACCGACGGCGCTGGCGAACCAGAACCGGCGCAGCTCCCAAAATCGGATCGGCGCGTCGGGCGCCGTGAAGCAGGCGAGCGCCACGTAGCGGCCGACCTGAAACGCCCCGACGGCGAACAGCACCCACCGGAGCCAGCGGGGGCTGACGTGCCGGAACGCGGTCATGGCCAGCACCGCCGTGCCGGCGGCGAGGCCGAGCAGGAACAGGTATGCGGATGCAAGGCTCATTCAAGCGACCAGCAACCAGATAGTCCACAGTCCATGGTCCATCGCCGAACCGGAGAAAAGCGTGACAGGTCACAAGTGACACGTGACACGTTCAGGTCTTGTGCCGCGACGACACTTGACGTGTGTGCCGCAACGGAAGACGACGTCTGTGCATCTGTGCAGGGCTTCGTTTGTGCCACGCTAGACACATCAACAACGAAGGCACTGCACGCATGCACACACGTCATGTTGCGCCATGGGACAAGCCTGCTCTCCCGGTATGGCACACGAGTCATTCCGAATTCCCAATTCCGAATTTTCAATAGCTCCCCAGTCCCCCACGCCGTGCCCCGGAGCGAACGAAGTGAGCGGAGTCCTGAGCGAAGTCGAAGGACTCGTCCCACGCCCCGTGCCGTGCATGCTCCGCTTCATCGCGCGCCTGCAGGTTGGAACGCGCGGGGGCGGGTCGCCCAGGCGTAGCCGCCGAACAGCGCGGCCGCGTACACCAGGTCGCCCGCCAGCGTAGCGCGGAAGAAGGGGACGGCTGCGGCGTAGCACTGCCAGAGACCTGCGGGCGAGTGCGGGTACCAGTCGGGATGGAGCGCCCAGACGCCGAAGTTCGTCACGAGGAAGAACACGCACGAACCCGCCACCGTGCCCATGAGGATGCGCCCCGCGTCCGGCCGGCTGCGCACCCACCAGCCGAGCGCGCCGATGAGGGCGAACGACCCCCAGGTGAACGGGATCGTGACATGCCAGCCGAGCACGAGGTCGCTCGCCGCCACGGCTGCCAGCGGTACGAGCATGCCCCATCGCGGGCGGAGCATCGCGCCGCTGAAGAGCGCGATGGCGGCGATGGGGCTGGCGTTCCAGGGATGCGGGAGGAGCCGGGCCAGGATGCCGATGAGGATCAGGGTTCCGGCAAGCCAGGGGAGGCGGGACCGGTGCGCGTCCGACATGGTCAGTGACTCCTGTTAGAATTTCACCGTGACCCCGCCGCGGACCGACAGAGGCGGCGCGGGGTTTTCTCCGGTTGAAACCGCGAGCCCCGTGCTGGACTGGAAAGTAGTGTATTCTTCGTTCGTCGCGTTCTCAATGACGAAATGAAACGTCGTGTTCCGCCGGGCGTACGTCAGCCCGACGTTCAGCACGCCGTAGTTGTCCGCCGGGAGGCTGTTCGTGACGTCGTTGATCCGGAAGAAGTCGTGCACGACGATCCAGTCGAGCCACACCGTCAGGTCCCTCAGCGGCTCGTGGCTCACGTGCGCGCTGAACTGATGCTCCGGGACGCCGGGCAGCGATGCGTCCCCGAAGGCGCCGCCGCGGAACTCGGCCTCGAGAAACGTGTACGTCAGCCTGGCGCGCGTGCGCGCCCAGGGCAGGGCGGGCTCGGCCGCCAGCTCCACGCCCATGCGGGTCGTGTCGAAGTTCTCGTTGCGGAACGCCAGCGGGTTGTAGAGGATCTCATCGTCCACCCGGGAGGCGAACCAGGCGGCCTCGGCGCTCCCGAGCGCCGGATGGCGCGCGCGGACGCCCGCCTCGTATTCGATGCCCTGCTGCTCGCGCAGGTCGATGTTGCCGACGAATCCGGCCGGGATCGCGACGCTGAAATCGAACACGTTCGGCGCCTTGAACGGCCTGGCGACGTTGGCGTAGAGCGTCACCGGCTCCGCGACATCGACGCTGATGCCCGCTTTCGGGCTCCAGCCCTCGAACCGCAAGGTGCCGTTGAACGCGGGAAAGTCAAGGTCCTCCAGGTACCGCAGCCGGTCGAACCGCGCTCCCGCCACCAGCGACACGCGGTCCGACAGGCGGAGCGTCTCCTCCGCGAAGATCCCCCAGCCGTGCTTGTTGGATTCCGACATCCCGCTTCCGCGGGTGCCGGTCACGGCCTTCTCATCGCTCAGCTCCAGGCCGAGCACGGCGGTGTGGCGGAGCGCGCCGGCCTCCGCGTCGTGCGCGGCGCTCAAGGTCAGCCACTGGGCGGGCGCGATGGTGGCGAAGGTGCCGAAACCGGTGACGATGTCGCTCTCCCACCAGCGCCAGGCCGGCTGCGCCGAGAGCGTGAACCCTCCCGGGAGGTCCGCCGTGGTCTTGAGCGAGACCTGCGTGTCGTGGTTGTCGCTGAAGCCCGGGAGATTGCCCCGCTGCCGGCGGCGGAACTGGGACGCGTCCTCGGTGATGCCTCCGCTGAAGTACGTCGTGTCCTCGCTGTGGCGGACGGAGAGATCCACGTCCAGCTCCGGCAGGACCTCCAGGCCCAGGGCCTGGGAGACGGTCGTGGTTCTCGCGTTGGTGCTTTCCCGGTAGCCGCCGATGTCGGTCCGCTGGAACGCGCTGCTGTAGGTGAGCGGACCGCGGGCGCCGCGGACGGCGGCGAGCGCGCGGCGCCGTCCGAACGATCCCCTCTCGAGCGACACCTCCGGCTCGAACGCCCGCGAGGCCCGGCGCTTCGTCACGATGTTGATGACGCCGCTCAGCGCGCCCTCGCCGTAGAGAATCCCGCCGCCGCCTCGCACGACCTCGATCCGCTCGATCAGCTCCGCCGGGAGGCTCTGCCAGTGCACGTCATCGGACGTCAGCGTGTTCTGGCGGACGCCGTCGACGATGACGAGCGCGCCCGTGCGCGAGCCGTTGACGACGCCCCGCAGGTTGACCGCGGCGTCGGCGCCGAGCCCGAAGCCGGAGTAGTCCATGACCGAGATCCCCTCGTGGAATTTGAGCGCGTCGGGCAACGAAGGCCGTCCGTGCTCCTCCAGCTCACGAGACGTGATGACCGTGGCGTTGCCGGGGAACTCGCGAACGTTCACGGTGACGCCGGGCCCGCGCCGGGCCGTCACCAGCACCGAGGGGAGGTTCACGGCGGTCTCATCGGAAGGATCGTCCTGAGGAACGGGATCCGCGAACGCCGCAGACGCCAAGACACACAGCCACAGGGCGCACCAGGCGGGACGCGCCGGCCACGCCGGCGCAAACGAGGGGAAACCCATCATGCCTCCTTCCCCGAACCGCGCGGGGAACGGGGGGAACGGGAGGCGATGCGCGGCCGGACGGCCGGGCCTCACCTTCGGCTCTCCCCGAAGTCCGGTGAGGGGCTCCGGGTCCCGGAGCGGGACCGGCGGAGCGCGGCGCATCGAGTCGGTCTTCTGGCTTCCCGGCTTCACCCTTGCGCCTTCCCGCCCACACAGCCGTGCGTGGACAGTGGCCTTGCAAGGGGGCGTGCACCCGGGTTACAGCGGCGGGTCCGCGCCCGATTTTCACGGGCTTCCCGTGTTCAGCCTCGCGCGTCGCGCGAGGGCACTCGATGACCGGGCAACGTCACGTTGCCGGAAGCACCTTACTGCTCCGCGATGGGAACGTCAAGTCCATTTCTGTGAATTGCGGATTGCAGATTGCGGATTGCGGATTGATCAGCTCGAGGGTGGGTGGGAGGCTGGAGGCTGGACGCTGGAAGATAGGGTGGGCGGGAGGCTGGAGGCTGGAGGCTGGACGCTGGAAGGTAGAAGGTGGACGGTGGAAGGTGGAGGGTGGAAGGTGGACGGTGGGTGGACGGTGGAATCAACGTTCGTCTATTCCGTCTGTTCCGTCAATTCCGTCTGTCCGTCAACGCTGGGACATGGGGCACGGCATGGCACGGGGCGAGGGGCGGGTCCTTCGACTTCGCTCAGGACTCCGCTCACTTCGTTCGCTCCGGGGCACGGCGTGGGGGGACTGGGGAGCGAGTGCAAAATTGGGAATTCGGAATGGCTCGTGTGCCATACCGGGAGAGCAGGCTTGTCCCATGGCGCAACATGACGTGTGTGCATGCGTGCAGTGCCTTCGTTGTTGATGTGTCTAGCGTGGCACACACGAGGCCCTGCACAGATGCACAGACGTCGTCTTCCGTTACGGCACACACGTCAAGTTTCGTCGCGGCACAAGACCTGAACGTGTCACGTGTCACTTGTGACCTGTCACGCTTTTCTCCGATTCGGCGATGGACTATGGACTGTGGACTTCGCCGGAGGACGATGGTCGAGCTGTCCCGCGGCGCTACTTGCCGTCGGTGTCGAGGGGGCAATCCTTGGAGAAGTGGATGTACTCGCCCTGGACCTTGGGCATCCAGAAGGTCGCGATCTCTCCGAGGCCGTTGACCGTGCGCCAGAGGCCGCGGTTCAGGCCGCTGCCGAGGCCGGTGAAGACGTTCCCGCCTCCCTTCGCTTCGGTCGCAGGCTGCATCAGAAGCTCGGTCCAGCCGAACCCGAAGTTCAGGACGCCGCGGACCAGGGTGCTGCCGGCGTTCTGCGTGTAGGATGCGTCGTGGTCGTTTGCGGCCAGGCAGATCGGACACAGCTGCGGCTCCCGGGGTGCCGCGTCTTCCGCGGCCTCCGAAGGCGCGTCGGACTCCTGCGCGTTCGCGGGGACCGTTCCGGTCAGGGCGGCGCAAATGAGCAGGGCGGGCGCGATGCGAGCGAAGGCGTGCATAGGGCGTGTCGTCCTCCAATCAACATGCGGTGAAGAATAGCCTTGATTGTAGCACCGGAGCCTGGCGGGCGCAATGAGGGGCGGCTCGGGGTGGAGCCATTGCAAAATTCGGAATTCGGAATTGGGAATTCGGAATGGCTCGTTGCCATACCGGGAGAGCAGGCTTGTCCCATGGCGCAACATGACGTGTGTGCATGCGTGCAGTGCCTTCGTTGTTGATGTGTTTAGAACCGGTTTCATACATCCGCGCGAACCGCGTTGCGAGCGCCAGCGGGCCAGATGCCAGGAGCGACGACGACGGTGGACCCTCTGTGGTACTCCGAGGAGGCGCGACGCCGCAGATGGCCCGCTGCCGCCGCAACCAGGTGTCGGACCAGGGGCTGGGCCGATCTGCG
>DASWGU010000127.1:0-23546 GCA_036393555.1 Gemmatimonadaceae bacterium | reverse complement strand
CCCCCTCGCTACTATTCGAGACGGCGACCGGCCCCACCTCGAGGCAAGGGATGACGCCGATCCCTGGCGAATCCGTCTCGACAGTTCGTTGGAACCGATTGTCAGAGAATGGGTTCCAGGCGATCGGCTGCGAATCGACTCGAGAGGCTCGAGGCGCCGTGTAAAGCGTTTTCTGGCGGACGCCGGCATTCCCGGTTCGGAGCGACCCGGATGGCCCGTTGTGGAGGTGAATGACGACATTGTGTGGATTCCCGGAGTGCGCGCCTGTCCCGAGACGGCAGGTGGCGGAGGAGTGACCGTGGAGTATCGCTGTGAGCGTATTGTCGACTGATCCGAGACTTCGTGGCGGGACGTTGCGGCGGATAGCCTTTACCGCCGAGCAGATACACGCGCGCGTGCGAGATTTGGGCGACGAGCTGACGGCAGCGTATCCGGAGGGGGACCTGCTCGTCCTCGGGCTATTGAAGGGCAGCTTCATCTTCGTGAGCGACCTCGTCCGGGAGATTCACCGACCGCTGCAGGTCGACTTTCTGGTCGTCTCGAGCTACGGAGACGACATGGTGTCCAGCGGGCGCGTGGACCTGGTCTACGATCCCCATTCCAGCCTGTCGGGGAAACACATCGTTCTCGTCGAGGACATCATCGATTCGGGACGAACCCTGAGCCGGGTCATCGCGGTATTAGAGGAGCGCCAGCCCGCTTCAATCGAAGTCTGCGCGCTGCTCGACAAGCACGTCGCCACGCACCTGAGCCGCCCTCCGCGCTTCGTTGGATTCGACGCTCCGAACGAGTTCCTTGTCGGATATGGGCTCGACCATGCGGAGAACTTCAGGCACCTCCCTTATATTGCAAGCTTGCAGTAACCCGAGACCGCAGAATGGCCCCTACTCCCCCGAACGCCCCGTTCAACTGGCGCCGCCTCTCCAAGACGCTTTCGTTCTGGGTGCTGGTGCTGCTCGTCCCGGTCGCCATCGTCCAGATGTCGAAAGGGCGCTCGGAGCCATCCGTCGAGATGGACTACTCCGAGTACCGCGAGCAGCTCGAGGCCAACAATATCGAGCGGGCCGTGATTCAGGACGGCAGTGTGGTGCAGGGCACGCTGAAGCGGGCCGTGCAGGTCCGGACGCGCGACGTACGGAATTTCACGACGCGCCTCCCGATGAAGGACAATCCGGAGGAGGTCGACGCGCTGGTCGCCAAGGGCGTGCGCATCAAGGGTCAGCAGGCCCGTCCCTCGTTCGGGACGTTCCTCCTCAATTACCTGCCGCTCCTGCTGCTGATCGGCTTCTGGATCTTCCTGTTCCGCCAGATGCAGGCCGGCGGCGCCAAGGCGTTCTCGTTCGGCAAGTCCAAGGCCAAGCTTCTCACGGGCGACACGCCCAAGGTGACGTTCGCTGACGTCGCGGGCTGTGACGAGGCGAAGATCGAACTGGAAGAGATCATCGAATTCCTGAAGGACCCGCAGAAGTTCACGCGACTGGGCGGTCGCCTGCCCAAGGGCGCGCTGCTGGTCGGGCCGCCGGGCACCGGCAAGACGCTGCTCGCTAAAGCGGTGGCCGGCGAGGCGGCCCGCCCGTTCTTCTCCATGTCCGGATCGGATTTCGTGGAGATGTTCGTCGGCGTGGGTGCGAGCCGGGTGCGTGATCTGTTCGAGCAGGGGAAGGCTCAAGCGCCCTGCATCATCTTCATCGACGAGATTGATGCCGTCGGCCGCCATCGCGGCGCCGGCCTGGGTGGGGGGCACGATGAACGCGAACAGACGCTGAACCAGCTGCTTGTGGAAATGGACGGCTTCGAGTCGAACGATGGCGTTATTCTCATCGCGGCGACCAACCGGCCGGACGTCCTCGACCCGGCGCTGCTTCGACCAGGCCGGTTCGACCGGCAGATCGTCGTGGACGCGCCCGACCTCCGAGGCCGGGAAGGCATACTGCGCGTGCACCTGCGCAACAAGCCGATCGCCGAGGACGTGGAGATCACGTCGCTGGCAAGGGGCACGCCGGGGATGGCGGGTGCCGATCTGGCCAATCTGGTGAACGAAGGAGCCCTGCTCGCGGCGCGCCGGAACCATGACCGCATTTACATGAACGATCTCGAGGAGGCGAAGGACAAGGTCCTCCTGGGGGCGGAGCGCAAGTCGCTGGTGATGAAGGAGGACGAGCGCCGCCTGACCGCGTACCACGAGGCGGGCCACGCGGTCTGCGCGATGATGGTGAAGGGCAACGATCCACTGCACAAGGTGACCATCGTGCCCCGCGGTCGTGCGTTAGGTGTAGCCTTCACGCTGCCAGAGGACGACCGCGTGTCGGTGACGCGCGAGCAGCTCGAGGCGCGCCTGGTCATGGCGTACGGCGGGCGTGTTGCGGAGGAAATCATCTTCGGCCGGGACCGGGTGACCACCGGCGCGGCGAGCGACATCCAGCTGGCGACCCAGATCTCCCGCCGCTATGTGACGCAGTGGGGCCTGTCCGACGCCATCGGGCCGGTTCTGGTCGGCGACAACGAGCAGGAAGTCTTCCTCGGGCACCAGATCATGAGTCGCCGCGAGGTATCCGAGCGCACCCACCAGCTGGTGGATTCGGAAGTGAAGCGCGTGATCGACTCGGCGTACGCCCTGGCGACTCGCGTCCTCACGGAGAACATCGAGTTGCTGCACATCGTGGCTGCCGCGCTGCTGGAGCGCGAGACGCTCAGCCGTGACGAGATCGAGGTGCTGAAGCGCGGCGACAAGCTTCCCCCGCGTCCGGCGCCGCCGCCAATGGCTCCGCCCGCACCATCGGTCGTACCGCTCCCGCACCAGCCCAAGACGGCAGTTCCCCCCATCATCGGGGGACCGGAGCCGAGTCCGGCGTAGACCATATAGTCGTCAGTCGTCAGTCGTCAGTCGTCAGTCGTCGGTCGTACGAGAGCCAGCGGGCCGTGCTACTTGCGGGCTGGTTTTCCTCACTCTGGTGCGGGCGTGCTGGGGTACGATGCGATCGCGCGCACGAGTTGTGTCAGCATACGGCCGGTGTGATCAAGGAGCTCACTCATTCGAGCGAGGCGTTCCTCGTCGGCGAGTCCAAGCCGCAGGGCGATTTCGCGGAGAGTGTGAAGCTCTGCCACAGATCCCCGTGCGATAGACAGGAACTGGAGGAACTCACGCCGATGCTGCCGCGCAGCTCCTTCGGCGAGGTTCAGCGCCACGGAGACCGCGGCACGACGAAACTGGTCGCCGTACGTAATCCGGTCCTCGCGACTGAAGGTGCTCACCACGCGATGCGTCTCGGCGGCAAGCTCGATCGCCTGGTTCCAGACGCGAAGCTCCTTGTGGGTTGTCACGGTTCAAACTCGGGTCAGGGGACGCCTACTATACCGAACTGCGTCCGCGCCGACGTAACCGATTCAACGCACCACCAGCGTTCCGACGCACCTGCGCCACGACTGACGACTGACGACTGACGACTACTGGCTGACGACTGACGACTGACGACTGACGACTGACGACTGACGACTGACGACTGACGACTGACGACTGACGACTAATGGCTGACGACTGACGACTGACGACTAATGACTGACGACTTGCCTCCGCCCAATAACTCCAGGTAGTATGGTGCGTTATGCAATTCCCCGAACTCGTCGGGCGCCTGCAGGATGTGGGTCAGCGAATCTCCGAGGCGGTCGCGAGGGGAGGGCATCAACAGCAGGTCCAGATCATCGCCGTAACCAAGACCCACGGTCCGGACGCAGTGTCCGCTGCCTGGCACGCGGGCATCCGGGCCGTCGGCGAAAACAAGGTTCAGGAAGCGCTCGACAAGATCCCGCTGGTCCCGGAGCCGGTCGCCTGGCACTTGATCGGACACCTGCAGCGGAACAAGGTCAGACACCTCGACCGGTTCGCGTTGTTTCACGCACTCGACAGCGAACGGCTGGCTGACGCGATTGCGGATCGGGAGCAGACGTCGGGCCGTCGGACGCCGGTACTCGTTCAGGTGAATTGCTCGGGTGAGGCGTCCAAGGGAGGGTTCACGTTGGACTCCCTGCCCGCGGTGGCTCGTCGGCTCCGCGAGGGTGGAGAGCTCGAAGTGCGGGGCGCCATGACGATGGCTCCGCTGGACGCCGGTGAGCGCGTGCTGCGTTCGACGTTCGGCGGCTGTCGTCAGGCGCGTGAGGTGTTGCGGGATGCCGGCTTCGACGCGTCGGAGCTTTCGATGGGCATGTCGGCCGATTACGAAGTGGCGGTGGAAGAGGGGGCCACGCTGGTGCGGCTGGGAACGATCCTGTTCGGAGCGAGGACGCAATGAAGGACGAGGCCTTTCACCTGACGCCGCTGGACATCCGGCGATTCGACTTCGGCAGCGCGCTGCGCGGATACGACAAGTCCCGCGTAGACGAATTCCGTGAGCAGGTCGCGGCGGAGGTGGAATACCTGATGAAGCAGGTGACGGAACTCGAGGGCAAGGCTCGCGGGTTCCACGAGCAGCTGCGTGCCTTTCGGGAACGCGACAAGGCGCTGAACGAAGCGCTGGTCTCCGCGCAGCAGCTCCGCGCCGAGGTTCGCGAACAGGCCGAGCGCGAAGCACAGCTGGTGATCCGGGAAGCGCGCGTCGAGGCCGATCGTCTGATCGACAGCGCCCGCGCCGACGTTCGGAAACTCGACGCGGAACGCGAATCCCTGGCGCGCCGCCGGCAGGCGTTCATCACGCACATGCGGATTGCGGTGGAGCGACAGCTCGCCGAACTCATGGCGGCTGAACGGGCAACCAACACACAATTGGACGCCGACAACGCCGGCACCGAACCCGGCGAAGGAGCGGAGGCGGCACCCTGGATTACGGATCTGGTGAAGGAATAGGCCTGTCCACCCATGAGCGGGTGGAAGCCGCCGCCGCGGCCATTCGCCGCCGGATCGGCGTCCGGCCGGCGGTGGCGATCATCCTGGGCACCGGCCTGGGTGGCCTGGCCGCCAGGATCGAATCGCGCGTGGAGGTCGCCTACGCCGACATCGCGGATTTCCCGCTGTCCACGGTGGAATCGCACGCCGGCCGTCTCCTGGCCGGAAGACTGTCGGGCCGGACGGTGGTCGCCATGCAGGGTCGGTTCCACCGCTATGAAGGGTGGTCCCTGCAACAGGTGACCCTTCCGGTGCGCGTGATGCACGCACTGGGCGCGAGCGTCCTCGTGGTCTCCAACGCCTGCGGCGGCATGCACCCCGACTGGCATGCGGGTGACCTCATGCTGCTGGCCGACCACATCAATCTCCTGGGCGACAATCCCCTCACCGGTCCTAACGACGACCGGCTGGGGCCCCGTTTCCCCGACCTGTCGGAACCGTACGACCCGGCGCTCGCCGCGCTGGCACGGCAGGTGGCTGCGGCGCAGGGCACTGTGCTGCGCGAGGGAACGTACGTCGCCGTGGCGGGCCCGAACCTGGAGACCCGCGCCGAGTACCGCATGCTCCGGGCGATGGGGGCGGACGTGGTGGGCATGTCCACTGTGCCCGAAGTCATCGTAGCGCGACACGAGGGCATGCGCGTTCTGGGCATCTCACTCATCACCGACCTGTGTCTGCCGGACACCCTGCAACCGGCAAGCCTGGAGAAAATCCTCGCCGTAGCGGCCAGCGCCGAGCCACGCTTGACCGAGCTGATAGCGGGCGTGCTGGAGCGACTCGCGGCTTGACGCGTTGTCGTCAGGCGCCGACCCGTCACCCTTGACCTTAACCCTTCACCCTTAACCCTTCACAAGCTCGACCTTCACCGAGACCTCGCTGCCCTCTCCCACTCTGCAGGAGAAGCCAGCGGAGACCGGACCGTAGCGTACGTCGAGCGCCAGCGTTTCCGCCGCCATCAGCGTCTCGTGCGCCCGTGTGGCGGCGACGACTTCGTCCCGTCCTTCGATCGTCAGGCGAATCCGGTCGGACACCGCCAGACCGGCTTCCCGGCGCGCCTGCTGCACCGCACGAATGACATCGCGCGCGAGACCCTCCGCGGCCAGTTCGGGGGTGACGGTGGTATCCAGCAGAACGAAGCCGGAGCCACCGGGGAGTTCCGCCGCGGCGCCGGCATCACGTGAGACCATCCGGCGCTCGAACTCTCCATCGAGGAGGTCCACGCCCGCGGCGTGCACGCGACCCTCCGCGGTCGTCGTCCACTCACCTGCCTTGACCGCCCGGATCACGTCCTGCACGCGTCTGCCAAGTCGTGGCCCCGCCGCCCGAGCGTTCACCACGATCTCGGCACGACCGTGCGCGGCGACGTCACTGGTGAGTTCGACCTGCCTGACGTTGACCTCGTCGCCGATGATGTCGACGAATTCCTTCAGTCGGCCGACGTCGTGCGCCACGACGCGCAATTGCTGCAGCGGCAATCGCACCCGGAGCTTGCCGGCCATGCGCAGGCCCAGGGCCGTCGAGCAGACCTCCCGGACCCGATCCATCACGTCGACCAGCGCGGCATCGCCCGGGAGTTCGTCGACAAGGGGCCACTCGCTCAGGTGCACGGACCGGCCGCCCGTGAGGCCGCGCCAGATGACCTCGGTGGTCAGCGGCAGCAGTGGTGAAGCGACCCGGCAGGTCACCTCCAGGACCGTGTGCAGCGTATCCACCGCATCGCGATCTCCGGCCCAGAACCGGTCGCGCGAGCGGCGCACGTACCAGTTGGTGAGCGCGTCGAGGAACTCCCGGATGGTCGCGCAGGCGCCCACGATGTCATACCGATCCATCTGCGACTCGACATCCGTGACCAGCGACTGGGTCTTGGCGAGGATGTACCGGTCCAGCAGGTGGGTCGAATCGGTGCGGTGCCGGCCGTCGATGGCGTCCGCGTTGGCGTACAGCGCAAGGAAGTAGTACGAGTTCCACAGGGGGAGCAGCGCCTGGCGCACGGCTTCCTGGATGCCGCGTTCGGTGACGACCAGGTCGCCACCGCGCAGGATCGGACTGTCCATCAGGAACCAGCGCATGGCGTCCGATCCGTCGCGATCGAAAACGGCGTTGACGTCAGGGTAGTTCTTCCGCGACTTGGACATCTTCTGGCCGTCGTCGCCCAGCACGATGCCGTGGGCGACGCACGTCCGGAACGCGGGGCGATCGAACAGCGCCGTGGCGAGGACGTGCAGCGTATAAAACCATCCGCGCGTCTGCCCGTTGTACTCGACGATGAAGTCGCCCGGGTAGTGGTGCTCGAACCATGCGGCGTTCTCGAACGGATAGTGCACCTGCGCGAAGGGCATCGAGCCGGACTCGAACCAGCAATCCAGCACCTCGGGCACGCGACGCATCGTGGACGTTCCGTTCGGATCGTCCGGGTTGGGACGCGTCAGCCGGTCGATAGCGGGGCGGTGCAGATCCGTGGGCCGGACACCGAAGTCGCGCTCCAGTTCGTCCAGCGACCCATATACGTCCACGCGCGGATACTCCGGGTTGTCCGACACCCAGACGGGAATGGGCGAGCCCCAGTACCGGTTCCGCGAGACTGACCAGTCACGGGCATTCTCGAGCCACTTCCCGAACTGCCCGCTGCGGATGTGGTCCGGCACCCACGTGATCTGCCGGTTGAGCTCGACCATCCGGTCCCTGAATCGCGGCACGGCGACGAACCAGGAGCTGACCGCACGCTGAATGAGCGGGCTGTCACAGCGCCAGCAGTGTGGATACGGGTGATGATGCGTCTCGTGGCGGAGCAGGGCACCGGCGGCTTTCAGGTCGCGGATGATGACCTTGTTGGCATCGAAGATGTGCATGCCCTGATACTGCGGCACCGTCCCATCGAACTCGCCGCGCGAGTTGACAGGCGTGACCGGCTCGATGCCGGCGGCATCGGTCACCACCTTGTCGTCTTCGCCGTATGCCGGTGCGATGTGGACAATCCCGGTCCCGTCGTCGGTCGTGACGTAGTCCGCTGGCAGGAACCGGTGCGCGCCTGGTCGGCCGGCGAAGAAGTCGAACACCGGCGCATAACGTGTGTCGACGAGCGCCCGGCCGGTCAGTCGCGCCAGGACGGCCGGTGTCTCGCCAAGTTCGCGGGCATAAGAGGCGAGCCGCGCTTCGGCGAGCAGATACCGCTTGCCGTTGGCGCTGACGACGACGTAGTCCACGTCGGGGTGTACGGCGATCGCCAGGTTGGATGGCAGTGTCCATGGCGTCGTCGTCCAGATCAGCGCCTGGGCGCCATCCAGCTCCGGCCGTTCCGAGATCAACCGCAGGCCGACCGTGACCGCCGGATCTTCGCGGTCGCGGTAGACGTCGTCCATCTTCACTTCCGTGTTGGAAAGGGGCGTCTCGCACCGCCAGCAGTACCACAGGACGCGGAAGCCCTCGTAGACCAGCCCCTTGTCATGGAGCGACTTGAAGGCCCACATGACGCTTTCCATGTACGGGAGGTCGAGCGTCTTGTAGTCGTTCGCGAAGTCCACCCAGCGCGCCTGCCGGGTGACGTACTCTTCCCAATCGGTGGTATAACGCAGGACGGACACGCGGCAGGCATCATTGAACTGCGCGATGCCCATCGCTTCGATTTCGTTCTTGTGCTGGATGCCGAGTTGTTTTTCGGCTTCGAACTCGGCAGGGAGGCCGTGGCAGTCCCAGCCGAATCGCCGCTCCACCCGGCGTCCGCGCATCGTCTGGTAGCGCGGGACGACGTCCTTCACGTAGCCGGTGAGCAGGTGGCCGTAGTGCGGGAGTCCGTTGGCGAACGGAGGGCCGTCATAGAAGACGAACTCGTTCGAGCCGTCCTGTCCGGCCGGCCGCTGCTCCACGCTGGCCGCAAAGGTGCCATCGGCGGACCACCACGCCAGCACCGCGCGTTCGAGTTCGGGGAAGCGCGGGTGCGATGGGATCGCATCGGGTTCAGGAGACCCGCTGACGACAGCTCTTGGGTAGGGCACGGGCTCGTCCTTGATTGCGCGTGTAGCGGACCAATCTCGATGCTGACGGTCCTACACGGGGACGAGACGCACAACCGATCGCGTGCTCGCGGTACCACCCCGCTTGCCCGCGCAAGACCCACGCGGACCGCTCGTTGACGTGGCTGTTCCGGGCCACACCCGCGCCGGGTCTACTGGGGTCTGTCGACCCGTTCTTCCGGCCGGCTCCCCGGTGATATCCGGATCGCTGCCTACGACACGACGGCTGTCCGGGCCAGCAGACACCGCCGTCGCGGGAAACGTAGCCGTGCCTTGCGGGCGTGACAAGAAGGGTGAACCGCCTCATACGCAAGCCGTTGAATCCGGCCGGCCAACCGTCGAAATTCAAAGCTTGCTGTTTACGCCTTGCCCTGACCACGGTGGAGTGAGATGCCAAGTTCAAGCGGCGCAAAGAAGTCCAAGCCGATGACCAAGAAGAACCTCCAGCATTTCGAAAAACGCCTGCTGGACGAGCGGCGGCGCGCGCTGAAGGAACTCGGCCATTACGAGGACGTGTTCGGTGCGACGCCCCAGTCTGCCGATGGCGACCTCAGCTCTTACTCGTTCCACATGGCCGATCAGGGGACGGACGCCATGGAGCGGGAGAAAGCGTTCCTGTTCGCCAGTCAGGAGGGCCGGTTCCTCTGGCACATCGATCAGGCACTGCGTCGCCTGTACAAGCAGCCCGAGAACTTCGGCAAGTGCCACAATTGCGGAGAGGACATCGCCTTCGAGCGACTCGATGCGCTCCCCCACGCACGGTACTGCATTCGCTGCAAGCAGCGCGAGGAAGATGGAAAGCAGTAATCACGCGCGCGGGCGGCTGTTCTGGCCCGTGGTCGCGGTCGTGCTTGTGTCCGATCTGCTGACGAAGTGGATCGCGGTGGGCGAGCTGTATCCCCGCGGCGTGCCGCGTGAAGTGCTGGGCGATGTGGTGCGGCTGACGCTGGTGTACAATCGTGGCGCCGCGTTCGGTCTCCACCTCGGATCGTACTCGCGGTGGATCTTCCTGGCGCTCACTGTCGGCGCTCTCGTCATCCTCTGGCAGCTGTACCGGGCGACGCCGGTTCGCGATGTGATGAGGACGCTGGCGATCGCGCTCGTCTCGGGTGGCGCGCTGGGCAACCTGATCGATCGGGTGCGGGGGCCCCAGGGTGTCGTGGACTTCCTCGACATCGGCTTTGGCGACCTGCGGTGGCCGACGTTCAATGTCGCGGACATGGCGGTGAGCACGGGTGCGATTCTGCTGGCCTGGGTGCTCTGGGGGGAAGACCGTGCCCGCGGGGCGGACGGGGCGCGAGTCGCTGGCGCCCAGGAATCATCGTGAGCGGCGATCCGTCCGGAACCGTGCAGGAATTCATCAGCGAGGCGGACAGCGATGTCCGCCTCGATTTGCTCGTGGCCACGCGTCTCGGACTGTCGCGCACCCAGGCGGCGACGCTGATCGCGTCGGACCAGGTCACCCTCAGCGCCGGTACCGATCCGCCGCGGCACGAACGAGCCAGTTACCGGCCGCGCTCGGGCGAGCGGATCACCGTCGTGACGCCCCGTGCGGAATCGCGCGAGGTGCTGGCTGAGGACATTCCGCTGCAGATCGTACATGAGGATGAGCATCTCGTCGTGGTGGACAAGCCCGCCGGCATGGTCGTGCACCCAGCTCCCGGGAACTGGAGCGGCACGCTCGTCAACGCACTGCTGGGCCGGGGTGGTGACCTCTCGGCGGTGGGCGGCGTGGAGCGCGCCGGCATCGTCCACCGGCTCGACAAGGAGACGTCGGGCCTGCTGATCGTGGCGCGCACCGAGCGTGCCCACCGGATCCTCGGTGCCGCGATCGCGGAGCGGAAGGTTCTTCGTCGTTATGCGGCGGTGGCCTGGGGGCACCTCGACCGCGACGAGATTACCGTCGACCAGCCCCTGGCGCGCGATCCCCGGGACCGGCGCCGGATGGCGGTGGCAGCGTCGGGGAAGCCGGCGCGTACCACGCTCACGCGCCTGGCACGCTTCGACTCGGTCGACCTGCTTCGGGCCCACCTGCATACCGGCCGCACTCACCAGATCCGGGTTCATCTCGCGTCGTTGGGGCACCCCGTCATTGGCGACGATGTCTATGGTGGCGGCGGAGGGCGGAAGGTCGTAGCGTTGCCAACGCGTCGCCACTTCCTGCACGCGGCCTGGCTTCGCTTTCGACACCCCGTCACGGGACTGGAACTGGACCTCCGGTCGCCGCTCCCGGACGATCTCCGCACGGCGCTGGCCCAGATCGCGCGCGACGAAACCCTGCTCACGCAACCCGACCCGCTCCATGCCTTCGGATTCTACGGATCCCCGGTCTGAAACCGGCAGGACGCGGACGGAGCGGCCGCCTTCCCGCCTCCTGCTCGTTGAGTTGGGTGGGACGCTGTGTGGACTGGACGCAGAGCACGTCCGGGAGATCGTCGGACTGCTCCCCGTGACACGGCTGCCCGGGGCGCCGCCGCACGTGAAAGGGGTGGTCAACCTGCGCGGCCAACTGCTGACCGTGGTGGATCTCCGACAGCGCCTGGCTGGAGAGCCAATGACCAACCCCGACGGTTCCACGCTGGTGGTCCAGGCCGAAGAGCGGCTGCTCGGGGTGCTCGTCAACGACGTCCGGGACGTGACGCTGATTGACGTCGTTCCGTCGGACCAGGCTTCCGTGGCGGACGCCGCCGGTCTGGTCGCCGGGCTGGGACGTTTGGATGACGAAGTCGTCCTTGTAATCGACGTGCCCGAGCTGGTCCGGCAGACCCTGGCGTGATCAGCGGGCACCGTTTCAGGAGACGACACGGTGAGCCACACGGTTCTGATCTGCGACGACGCCATCTTCATGCGCACGATGCTCGGCGACATCCTGCAGCAGGCAGGTTTTGACGTCGTGGGCGAAGCGGAGACCGGATCGCAGGCGGTGGAGAAATACCGGGAACTTCGTCCCGATCTCGTCACCATGGACATCGTCATGCCCGACATGGGGGGCATCGACGCGGTGCGCGAGATTACGAAGCTCGACCCGCTGGCCAAGGTCCTGATGTGTTCCGCGATGGGCCAGCAGGCCCTGGTCGTGGAGGCCATCCAGGCCGGAGCGAAGGACTTCGTCGTCAAGCCCTTCCAGCCCAGTCGAGTGCTCGAGGCGGTGCAGCGGGTCCTGGGATAGCGGCTCCGGGATCGGAGGCCGGAGATCGAGGCATCCGCATGACCTCTGACCTTCCGGCTCCGGGCTTTCGGAATGGACACCGCCCGCTACGCTGAGCTCTTCCTGATGGAAAGCCGCGACAATATAGTCGCGGTGAACGAGGCGCTGCTCCGGCTGGAACGCGATCCGCGCGACCGCGAGGCCATCGACGCCGTCTTCCGAGCGGTCCACACCGTGAAGGGGATGGCGGGGGTAATGGGCTACGCCGCCGTCGCCGACCTCGCCCACGACATGGAGGCGCTGCTTGCCAAGGCGCGGTCCAACGGTCGCGGTCTTCGTACCAGCGACCCCGCGCTCCTCATCGACGCGACCGACGCGCTCGAATTGGCGATCGAAGCGTCCGTCGCCACCGGTGGCGCCTCGGTGGACGTCACGGCCATGTGTGCCCGGCTGCGCGGAACCTCCGGTGGCGAAGAGACTCCCGGGGACCAACCAGCCCTGGATTCCGTCGACCTGCCGCCCGGGGAGGGTATGGCGATCGTGGTCCGGCTGGTCCGGGACGCTCCCCTTCCGGGCGCGCGCGCGGCGCTGGTGATTCAACGCGCCCGGGCGCTGGGCGAGGTCACCGCCGTGTCGCCTGACGAGGAGCACCTGCATGACGGGCGTTTCGCCGGCACGTTCGCCATGCGCATCCGGACCGAGAGCGGGTCGGAGGAGATCACCGCCGCCCTCAGAACAGCGGGGTACGTCGAGGAGGTGCGGGTCCAGCGGGAGGCGCACGCCGCGGATCCCGGCGCTGCCGCGCGGGATCGGGCCGATGTTGCGTGGCAGACGGGAACGCTCAAGGCGCCACTGCAGCGGTTCGTGCGGATCGACCTTCGCCGACTCGATTCTCTCATGAACCTCATGGGAGAACTCGTCATCGCGCGTGGACGACTGGAACAGGCGGTCGTGCCCCAGTCGGATCCCGTGCTGACCGAGGCGGCCGGTGCCGTCGGCCGGCTCATTGTCGACATGCAGGCCGGCATCCTGTCCAGCCGGATGGTCCCCGTCTGGCAGGTCTTCGACCGCTTCCCCCGGGTCGTGCGCGATGCGGCGCGGTCGCTCGGGAAGGAGATCGACTTCGTGGTCGAGGGACGGCAGATCGAGCTGGACCGCGGGCTCCTCGAACAGATCGGCGACCCGCTCGTTCACCTGCTCAGGAACGCCGTGGATCACGGCATCGAGACACCCGACCAGCGGGAGCGGGCCGGCAAGAGCCGAGCGGGGCGCCTGACTCTGACGGCGGCGCGCGAGCGCGCCGCGGTTGTGATCCGCGTCACGGATGACGGCAAGGGCATCGACCGGCAACGCATGCTCGACCGGGCGCTGGTGGAGGGATTCTTCGAACCCGGCAAGGACGGGCTGTCCGACGAGGAACTGCTGCGCATCATTGCGCGCCCGGGCTTCACCACCGCGGAAAGCGTCACCGAACTGTCGGGACGCGGGGTCGGCGTGGACGCCGTAGTGAGTCGGGTGCGCGCCATGGGGGGTTCGGTCGACCTGCGCAGCACGCCGGGCGAAGGGACCAGCCTGACCCTCCGTCTCCCAGTCACGCTGGCCATCATCCAGGCCCTCCTGGCGCGCGTGGAGGATGAGACGTATGCCCTGCCGCTTACCCACGTCAAGGAGACACTGCGGCTCACGCCGGAGGCGCTCCGGCAGGTGCGGGGGAGCGACGTCCTGGTCCTGCGCGACGAGGTACTTCCCCTGCTCAGCCTGCGCCGCATCGTCGACCTTCCGGTCCGCGACGCGGAGGGGAGCCAAGTCGTCGTATTGGAGGTGGCAGACCGGCGGGCGGGCCTGGTGGTCGACCAGCTCCGCGGGCAACAGGAAATCGTCGTCAAGACGATCGATGGGGCCCGCGGGGCGGCGTCGTGCTTCAGCGGCGCGACGATTCTTGGTGATGGGATCCCCGCGCTGATTCTCGAGGCCACCAGTCTCTTCTGAGGGAAGCGCAATGAACCACTTGATGAGCCTGAAACCGATGCAGTTGGACGCCCTGCGTGAGGTGGCCAACATTGGCGCAGGACATGCCGCGACCGCCCTCTCGCAGATGACGTCGCGGCGCATCATGATCAGCGTGCCCCGACTGTCCGTCACGCCCATCGAGGACGTTCCGCCGCACATCGGGCCGCCGGAGGAACCGGTGGCCGCGGTGCTCATGAACATGCTGGGAGACCTGACCGGCCGGACGCTGCTGGTCTTCCCCCGGCCGACGGCGATGCGACTCGCCGAGATGATGCTCAACCGGCCGACGGGGAGCTGCACGGAACTCGGCGAACTGGAACAGTCGGCGATCAAGGAGGCAGGGAATATCCTGAGCGGAGCGCACATGAACGCGCTGAGCGACTTCATGGGGATCATGCTCCTCCCCTCGCCGCCCAGTCTGGTCATCGATATGTCGCGCGCCGTCCTGACGACGGCCTATCTGCAGTTCAGCGACGACCCCAACTACGTCTTCTGCGTGGAGACCGAGTTCTACATGCGCGACGATGAAGACGAGCGCGTCCGCGGGTTCTTCCTCCTGCTGCCGGACGGTCCGTCGCTCAAGGCCATCCTTCGGGCGGTGCGGCTCGCCTGACGCGAGTCGCGCCGTGCACCACCGCGAGGCGCCGACGTGAGCACGCGCCAGCCATCCGGCCAGCCATCCGAGCGTGACCGCGAAGTTTTGCGGGGTTTTGCCGCGCGCATTGATCCAGGGGATGCGGGCGCGCACAACAACCTCGGCGTGTTCTATTTCAACAAGGGGATGCACCAGGAGGCCGTGGCGGAGTTCACGCGCGCGCTGTTCCTGGATCCGCGTATGGCGATTGCGGACCGGAACCTCCGGATCGCCTGGTGCGATACCGGGTTGTTCGAACGCACGGTCGACGGCCTTTCCGCGACGCTGGCAGCCGAGCCTTCCGATCACACTGCGCGCCGCGCCCTCGCGGATGCGCTGCTCCTGGCCGGCGAGGTGGATCGGGCGATTCCGGAGTTCGATCGACTGGTAGCGGACCGACCAGACGACGGCCATGCGACCGCCCAGCTCGCACGGGCATTTCAGCGACGCGGTGATCTGGACGCGGCGCATGCCTGGCTGCGTCGGGCGCTGGAACTGCGGCCCGGGGACACGTCGCTGCGCTTCGTGCTGGCGGAAGTCACGTATCACCGCGGACTATCGGACGAGGCGCTGGCCGCACTGCGTGATGTCGTCGAGCGCCGGCCGGACCACGCCGACGCCCACTATCTGCTCGGCTTCGTCCTGGGCGACCTGGGGCATCACGACGAGGCGGCCGAGGCGACGCGCCGGGCGCTGCGACTCAATCCGTCGCTCGGTCGGGCGGAGGCCAACCTCTCCCTGGAGCGTCGCGCCGAGTCGGTGGTCCACGGCGTCGACGGCGAGCGCGAGCCCACGCCGGTTCAGGGCGGCGCCCTGGCGCACTTCAATCTCGGCTTGGCCTTCCGTCAGAAAGGCTATCACGCACAGGCACTGCGCGAGTACGCCATGGCGCTCGATCGCGGCGAGGACCGGGCGCTGGTGACGCAGGCGATGGCCGAGGTGCGCCTGTTGCAGCAGGACGGAGCGTCTGCCGCGGCGCTGTACGACCAGCTCCTGGCCGAGGAGCGCAGCAGCCCGAAGCTCTGGAACGAACACGGCGTGGCACTGCACCAGACCGGTCGGATTGAGGAGGCGCTGCGGAGCTACGAGGCGGCCATTCGGCTGGACGCTCGTTATGCGTTGGCGCTCAGCAACCTCGGCGTGGCCCAGTTCCATTCCGGCCGCCATGCTCTGGCCATCGACGCGTTCCGGCGTGCCCTTGCCAGCCAGCCGCACTTCGTGAAGGCACGCCTGAACCTCGCTCTGCTGTTGCTGAAGCGGAAAGAACTCCCGCTCTGCCTCCAAGCCTACCGACAGGTCCTCAAGCTGGAAGCGGAGCACCCGGTCGCCTGGAACGGAGTCGGGCTGGTCCTGGCCGAGATGCGCCGGTTCGAGGACGCACGGAATGCGTTCGGTCGGGCCATCGATGCCAGGCCGGATTACGCCGAGGCACACTACAACCTCAGCTTCACGCTCTCCAACCTCGGCGACTTCGATGGAGCGCTGCGAGAGACCAAGCGGGCGCTCGAACTTGATTCCTTCTACGTTCCGCAGAAATTCGAGCTGGCGATCGATCTGGAGTTCGAGAATCCCCGAATGGCGATCTCACCGGATCTGGGTGGCGATAACCGCCAGACCGCGGTCCCCGAGTTCACGCTCGACGTCAGCCAGTTGGAGACCCTCTTCGAAGAGCTGGCGCCGGCCACAGCCGGAACGGCGTCCGGCGCGGCGGAACCGGCATATTCCGCCGCGAGCGCGCTCCTGGCCGCCGGCAACGTTGACCAGGCGATGGCCGAGGTCCAGCGTGCCATGGACGCCGGTGCGTCTCGGGTGGAGGGCCTGGCGCTGCTGGGGGACGGTTTCCTCAGAAAGGGTGCTTATGGTGAGGCGCTGGACCGGTTCCGCCAGGCGCGCCTGATCGACGCCACGGCGAGGCCGGCGCTGGCAGGCGAGGTGAAGGCGTTCGTCCTGCTGGGTCGCGGCGGACAGGCTGCGGAACTGGCTGAGGCACTGGCAGTGGTGGCGCCTGACGACGTGGACGCACTACTCCTGGTGGCGCGCGCCCGCGCCGACGCGGGAGCGCCCGATCGCGCGCTGGAAGCGCTGGATGCGGCGCGCCGCCTTGCGCCGGCGCGCGCCGACGTCCTCAAGCAGGTTGGCGACGTGGCCCGCGTGATGGGCGACCCGTCGCGCGCGATCGACGCCTACCGGCACGCCATCGCGCTGGACACCGACTTTGCGGCCGCGCGGCTCGACCTCGCGACGGTCTACGCCGCAAACGGCGGGCTCGAGGAAGCCGAGCGGGAACTGGTTGCCGCGCTGGCGTCGCTGCCGACCTGCGTCGAGGCGGCGCTCCACCTGGCGGTGCTGCGGCGCGGACAGCGGCGCGCCGCGGAAACGCTCGATCTCCTCGTAGCCGTTCTGCAGCGCGATCCCTGGAACCTCGACGCCCTGGCGTCGCTGGGTGAATCCCTTTTCCTCTGCCAGCGCCGTACCGACGCGAGCCTCGCGTTTGCGCGCGTGCTGCGCTTCGATCCCGACCATGTCGGCGCCCTGTACTTCGACGGCGTGTTGCTGGCGGAGCAACGGCGCTACGAGGAGGCGCTGGACCGCTGGTCAGAGGTCATCGCACTGGAACCGGCCGGAGACTTCGCCCGCCGCGCGCGCCGGGATACCCGGACGGCGCTCGATCTGCAGCGGATCTTCGCGCGCGCCGGCGGCGGACAGCCGCAGCCGCGACGGGGGGCCGCCTGATGGCGATCGAAGGGCCGCTGCGGGAACTCGGCGTCCACGACGTCTTCCAGCTCCTGGATCTGAGCCGCAAGTCCGGACGGCTGCGCGTGACATCCGCATTGCGCGGCAACGAAGGGACCGTCGAGTTCGCGCGCGGGCTCGTGGTGGCGGCGACCATTCGTGACAACCCGCACCAGATTGGCCAGATGCTCCTCCGGTCCGGTCGGGTGACCCCGGCGGAACTGGAGCGCGCCGAAGCCATCAGGCAACAGGCGGGTGAGCCGCGTCGCCTGGGCGAGATCCTCGTCGCCATGGGCACGGTGTCGCAGCGGGAAATGGAACGCCAGGTGAGACGGCAGATCGAAGAGGTGGTTTTCGAGCTGATGTCCTGGAGCGAGGGTTTCTTCTCCTTCGAGGAAGGGGAGTCGGACGGTGCGGCGGAGGAAGGCGGCGCCGGACTGTCAACGGAGTCGCTCCTGATGGAAGCGGCACGGCGCATCGACGAATGGACGCGCATCGCCGATCGGATCCCGGGACCGCACGTGGTGCCCGCGTTCGCTGCGGCCGACGCCGGCCACTCCGCGGCACTCGACCTGCGCCCGCGCGAGTGGCAGGTGCTGGTCGCCATCGACGGTGTATCCGACGTGAGCACCATTGCCATGGTCGCCGGGGTAAGCGAGTTCGATGCCGCGCGCATCGTCTACGGTCTGCTGGCGACCGGCGTCGTGCGGCTGGTCGCGGCCGCGGCTGCGCCCACGGTGGCCACTTCTGAGGACGCGCTGGTCCTGGTGAGTGATGCCCGCGAGGCCGTGCGCGACGGCCGTCATGCCGACGCGCTGGCCGCTGCCGAACGTGCCATGGCCCTGGCGCCCGCGATCGCCGAAGCGCATGCACTCGCCGGAGAGGCACTGGCCGGACTCGATCGAGTCGAGGCTGCCGACGCAGCATTCCGGCGCGCGTTGGCACTGGACGGCACCAATACCACATGGCTGATGACGGCGGCCCGCATCGCCATCCGGAACGGCGACCTGGCGCACGCCAGGAAGCGCTGGCGCGAGGTGACGGAGGTTGCGCCACACTCTCCAGATGCCATCCATGCCGGCGAGGCGTTGCGGCACGCGGACCGTCTTGGCGAGGTGGCGGGGGTGGGCGATGAACGATGACCTCGTGTACGACCTGGCCGACGAAATGGCGCGCGATCCGCACAGCCTCGCATTCGTTCGACTGGCTGACCTCCTGCGTCGCAGCGGGCGTTCCCACGAAGCCCGCCATGTGGCATTTGCCGGACTCGAGCGGCACCCGTACCTCGCGGACGGCCACGATGTGCTGGCCCGTATCATGGTGGACGGTGGTGACGAGGTCAGCGCCCGCGACGAATGGGAGATGGCCCTGCGTCTCGAACCGACGCATGCCGGAGCGCTCAAGGGGCTGGGTCTGCTGGCGTACCACCGCGGCGATCTGCCCACGGCCCACCGGCTCCTCACGCAGGCAGCCGAGCTGGACCCTTCCGATCAGGGACTGGTGACGGCCGCCGAGCAGGTACGCGCCCAGCTTGGGACAGCACTTCCTCCTGCACGCCGTGCCACTCCGGCACCGCCGCCGCGCGACCCCGTAGCCGCACGCGCCCCGGGTAGCGCACCGCAGGATCGGCCCGGCGGAGTTCACGATCCGCGGACCTTGTTCGCGAGCCTGCTGGGTGATGGCGATCGCACCGCACTGCTCCTCGACAGCGACGGGCTGGTGCTCGCCGGCACCTACGTCGATGCCAGTGGAGTGGAGGTCGCGGAGGAAATCGGCGCCCAGCTCGCGGGTCTGGCGGACGAAGCCGGGCGCGCGCTGACGTACCTGGGCCTGGGCGCGTGGGAGTCGCTGCTGGTGGAGACGCAGCATGCGACGGTAGCGATGGGTCCCTCGCGCGAAGGATCGATCGTGCTGGTGGCGGCAGCACGCGACAGCCAGGTGGGATTCGTGCGACGGCTGCTGGCCCGCGCGTCGCGGCAGGCAGCCTCGTGGCTGGAGTCCGCCGCATGAACGCTTCCTTCGAGTCGGCACTGACCGAGGTGGCCGCCGTACCGGGAGTCCGCGCGGTGCTCCTGGCGAGCGAGCGCGAAGGTCTCGCGCTCAATGCGATGGCGGCCTTCGGCGTGGACGGTGACGCGCTGGCAGCGTTCGGGACGGCGCTGTATCGGCGGGCCCGCCTGGCGAGCGAAGCGGCCGGCTACGGCGCCACGCGGCAGATCGTCCTCGACGCAACCGGTGGACGGATGCTGGTCACCGGATGCGGAGACCTGGTCCTGGTGGTTCTGGCGGAGCGCGAGACCGGAGCCGGCATGGTCCGCATGGCGATGCAGCGCGCGGCGCGGGCGGTACGATGACGGCGACGGTGGCGCCGTGGCTCACCGCTCCCCTCGGCGCATTCGTGCGCGAGGCGCGGGTAAGCCTGGCCGTTGCACTCGAGCCGTCCGGACGCGTGCTCGCGCAGCACGGATTCACGCGCTCGCTGGACGTGATGGCAATCTGCTCGCTCGTCTCCGCGATTCACGCGTCGGGGTCGGAACTCGGACGGCAACTCAACGGGGCGGCGTTCGGACCGTTGCACCACGGCGGAGTGGGGCGGCAGGTGTTCATCGCACCGGCTCGGACTCGTACCGGCACCGTGCTGCTGCTCGCCGTCTTCGACGATCGGACGTCTCTGGGCATCGTCAGGCATTTTCACGCGGCCTTCGCACGCGCGGTGCTGGACGTGAGCGCGGAGGAGGCCCGCGTCGAGCCCGTGGCCGGCGATTTCGAGCGTGAACTCGGCCGCAACCTCGCCGTGCTGTTCGGGAGGGCCTGAGCCGATGCCGGTCGTCAACTACGCGTCGCGTGAGATCACCTGCAAGATCGTGTACTACGGGCCAGGGCGATCCGGCAAGACGTCCAACCTCCAGTATATCCATCGCCGCGTGCCGGTGGCGCGCCGCGGTAACATGATGTCGCTGGCAACCCAGGGTGACCGGACGCTGTTCTTCGATTTTCTGCCGCTCGATCTCGGGTCCATATCGGGGTTCACGACGCGGTTCCAGCTCTACACGGTGCCCGGGCAGGTGTACTATCGTTCCACCCGCCGCCTCGTCCTGCAGGGCGCGGACGGCGTGGTCTTCGTGGCGGACAGCCAGCGCCGGCAGATGGACGAGAATATCGAGAGTCTTCGGGACCTGCACGAGGCGTTGGCCGATCAGGGGATCGACGCGCGCGCGGTGCCGCTCGTACTCCAGTACAACAAGCAGGACCTGCCGGCGGATCTCATTCTCGGCACGCCCGAACTCGACGCGCAGCTCAACTTCCGCGGCGTGCCCAGTTACCCGGCGGACGCGCTCGGCGGGGTCGGCGTGTTCGAGACGTTGCGGCGGGTCTCCGAGCTGGTCCTGCGGCGCCTGTCGGCGCCCGTACCGGCGGGTCGTTAGGTATGCCGGACAGCCGCTTCCGGTTCGAGACATTCGTCGTCGGGCCCTCCAACCGCCTGGCCGTATCGGCTGCACGGGCCGTGGCGGAGGCTCCCGGCAAGGTCTACAACCCGCTCTTCGTCTACGGCGAATCCGGCCTTGGCAAGACGCACCTGCTGTCGGCCATCGGCCTCGCCGCGGCGACGGTCGATCCGGCGCTGACCGTGGAGTACCGCTCCGCCGACGAATACGTCGAGCAGTGGCAGGCCGCGGTGGACGCCGGAGACGCGGCCGCGTTTCGGCGCCAGTGGGAAGATGTCCGGCTCCTCCTGCTCGATGACGTCCAGTTCCTCGCCAACCGGACCGACACGCAGTCCGAACTCCTCCGGCTGATCAACACGCTGCAGGTTGCGGGACGGCAGGTCGTCATGGCGTCCGATCGGCCGCCCGCGGAACTCGATGGGCTGGACCAGCGGCTGCTGACTCGCATGTCGGGCGGGCTCATTGTCGACATTGCCCCACCCGAGTTCGAGACGCGTGCCGGCATCCTCCGCGCACTGGAGGCCGATCGCGGCGTCGCCGTGGGTGAGGCGGCACTGGAGGAGCTCGCCCGGGCGCCGATTGCCAACGTGCGCGAGCTGCATGGGTTGTTCAATCGCCTCCTGGCCCAGCACAGCCTGTCGCGTGAGGCGCAGCCCGATGGCGTCGCGCGTGCCGTAGTCGCCCGGGCGCGCGAGGAACGCGCCGCCCCGCCTGACGAGTTCGAGGCGTTCGTCAGCGAGGTCGCCGCGGTCGTGTCGTCGTCCGTGGAGCAATGGCGCGTCCGGCTGGCGGCGACCGTGGCCCGCTGGGCCGGTGAGGGATTTCGCACCGGGCTCCTGGATCGCCACCTCGACGCTCCTGACGCGCCGGACCTCGATGCGCTGGAGGCCCGCTTCGCGTCCACGGTGAACCGCTTGCGCGACCTGGAGCGCGAGGCGGCCCGCCTTGACCCTCGTGTTGCCGGCGTCTCGGCCTTCCGCGACCCCGAGCGCGTCGATGAGGCCGAGACCATCCTGCAACGCGCCCTCGCAGCGTACGATCCCCCGCCCGCAGCCAGCCCGCATTTCACCATCGAGAACCTGGCGCCCGGGGTGCGGAACCAGCTCGCCCTGCGCGCGGCCGGCGAGGTGATCGCTCTCCCGGCCACGCGGTACAACCCGCTGTACCTGCACGGACCATCCGGCGCCGGCAAGACGCATCTCGCCCACGCCATCGCCAACGCCCTCGCGGCTCGCGATGGCGCGTCGTGGACGATCGCGTGTCTCGACTGCTCCGCGTTCAGCGAAGACCTCATCGACGCCCTCCGCGCCGGCGCGCTCGAACGCTGGCGGCTGCGGTATCGCGCGGTGGACGCGCTGGTCATCGACAACGTCGACCGGCTCGCGGGAAACGACCGGTCGCAGGACGAGGTCTTCTATCTCTTCGACGCGTTGCGCGAGTCGGGTCGCCAGATCGTGCTCACGGCCGGTGTGCCGCCGGCGCGACTCCGCGCCGTGGCGCCCAGGCTGGTGTCCCGATTCGAGTCCGGCCTGGTGGTGGAAATCGGCCTCGTCTCCGACGCCGAAGCGGTGGCCCGACACACGCCGGTGCCGGATGGCGCCGAGGCGGCGGCTCCCACGATCGACGCCTGGTTCGATGAGGCGGTGGACGACTCTCGCGAGGCGGCGTCGTACATCGAACCCACCGCGACGGGGGACTCGTTCTTTCTCGACCCGGAGAAGGTGATCACGGAGTGGCCCTCGATCGACGGCCGCCTCGTGGAGGAACCGCGCTGATGGCTATTCGCGGCAGCCTGCGCGAGGCGAGTCTCCCCGACGTCCTGCAGCTCCTGGCAATGGGGAAAAAGACCGGGTGTCTGTCCGTCACGCACCGCCAGCAGTTCGGGACCATCTACTTCGAGCGAGGTCGCATCAGCCACGCCGCGATCGTGAATCGGCGCGACCGGCTGGGCGACATCCTCGTCAAGCACGGGCTGGTCACTCCGGCGGCGCTCGAGGGGGCCATTGCCGCGCAAGCCGGCCAGCCCGAGCGGCGGATCGGTGACCTGCTCGTCGCCACCGGCCAGATCCGGCGCGAACAGCTTCATGAGTACCTGAAGCACCAGATCGAGGAAGCGGTCTACTTTCTCTTCACCTGGTCGGAGGGAACGTTCACCTTCGAGCCCGACGTCCGGCCCGACCATCAGGATCACCTGGTGTCGATCGGGCCCGAGTCACTGTTGCTCGAGGGCGCCCGTCGCGTGGACGAGTGGAGTCTCATCGAGAAGAAGATCCCCAGCTTCGATCTCATCTTCGCCCTGGATCGGGAACACCTGTCAGACTCCAACGTCGAGGTGACGCCCGAGCAGGAGTTGCTGATCCCGCTCATCGACGGCCGTCGCGACGTGACGGATATCGTGGAGGAGTCCGGCCTCGACGAGTTTGAGGTGGGGAAGGCGCTGTTCGGACTGGCCACCGCGGGCTTCCTCCACCGGCTGGGCCGCAGCCTGCCAAGGGAAGAGGCTGGCGCCGAATCGCGCACCATCGAGCACCAGAACCTCGGGGTCGCGTTCTACCGGACGGGCATGCTCGACGAAGCAATCCGCGAATTCAAGCGGGTCCTGGACCTGCATCCCGGCGAAGTCGTTGCCGAGTTCCACCTGGGACTGATCGCGGTGCGGCAGGGTCGGTTGGAGGATGCCATTCGCACG
>DASWGU010000126.1:0-4330 GCA_036393555.1 Gemmatimonadaceae bacterium | reverse complement strand
CACCCGTCGCAACAGGCGGTCCAGGTCATCGACCAGTTGGGCCCGATGCGTGTCCACGGTCTCCTCACCCAGCACCGCGCCGGATGACCCGTCGATCAACCGGGCTGCTACCTGGAGTACGCTGTCGGTTCGACGAATATCCAGCGCGATGATCCTTGCGATGCCCTCTCGCCGCGCCAGATCCTGCAGCCGCTCCGGAGTCGTCCCCGACACACCGCGCGCGGTGTCCCCCGCGCGCTTCTGCGGCGTGTAGAGGTCGACATGCCGCGATTGCCGGAGGCCCAGCGTCGCCGCCGTATTCAGCGCTCCGGCCAGCGCGGGATCGGCGTCGTCGCGGAAATCGGCGAGGAGAATCCGGCTGCCGGCGTCCAGTTCCATCGAGCTGGCGGTGGCGACTCGAGCGGCCCAGTTCACTCCGGCAACCAGCGCAATCAGCGCAGCGCCTCCGGCAAGAAGGGCCGCGGGTCGGAACGGCACGGCACGCCGGACGCGCTCAGGCCTGGGCGGACGCCTGGGCGCGGTGGCGGTCGGTGCCGGCACCGCGACTCCCAACCTCGCCGCGAGCGTGCGCTCCAGCGACGCACGGCGATGGGAAGAGACGACGCGGAAGACACACTCCCGGTTCTCCTCGGTGGCGAATTCCCATTTCCCCTCGGCGTCACTCGTGGGACGCAGGATCCCATGCTCGGTGAGTTCGGCGATCGCTGCGCGGAACGAGAACGACGTGATCCCTGACACGGCCTGCAGCGTGTCGCTGTCAATCGCGCCGGCTGCCACCGCGGCGGCCTCCGCTACCAACCGGGCATCGAGTGTGAGCTGGGCGAGTCCGGACAGCGTGACGGTTCCGCGGACCACGACCTTGTCCATCGGCGCCTTCCGGTTGGCGGCAAACAGCTCACGCAGCGACTCGAACTCCGCCGACGGCGTCGTATGCGCCTCGGCATGCACCCGCCGGACGAAGCTCTCGTAGCAGACGGCCGCATCCACCGGCCGACCCACTTTCACCAGAGCGCGGATGCGCGCCGTGCAGGCTCGTTCGTCCAGCGGCGCGACGTCGCACCACTTGTGCGCCCACTCAGCCGCCATTCTGCGCTCGTCGCGACGTTCCGCGATCGCCAACAGGTTCTCGAAGACCTCCGCCGCTTCCCGGCGCAGCGCCGTCCGCTCCATTGCCAACCACCCGGACCAGGCCTCGCCACCTACCGATTCGAGTCCGTTGAGGAACTCTCCTCCCCATGCCGTGGCGGCATCGTCCCAGCGTTCGAGACGAACCGACTCTTCGAACGCCGTCACGTCGAGCGCACACGACCCCGGGGCCAGGCGCACGAATTCCGAATCTGCTTCCAGCGAGTCGCCAAAGACGGCGCGTAACTCCGCCAAGGCCTGGCGCACTGACTGCTTGGCATGGTTGTCCGATCGGTCGGACCAGAGCAGCCGCGCGAGCTCAGCACGCGGCACCGTTTGGCCGCGGCGCAGCACGAATGCCAGTAACGCCAGGATCTTCCGTCGCCCCGGCAGGAGCGGCCCATTGTCACCGGAGAGATGGAGCGAGCCGAGCGTGATGAGTGAGTTCACGTGTGCCGCAAACGATTGGAGAGAAGCCGTTTGACGAGAGTAAGACGACCGGCCAGTCACTGGGTCGCAAACTTCGTGGCTTTTCCCCGGCCTCGCCAGTGGAAAACGCAAATTTGTGACCCAGTTCTGGGCGATTGCCTCGGGCCTGGCCGGCGCCCTTGCCAGACACCGACAGCGACCCAGTTTCCACCGGTCTTCGCCCAGAGGAGTCAGCGAAATGGACGCTTTGACGGTGGCATTGCGGCTGGTTCACGTCGTTCTCGGAGTCTACTGGGCCGGCAGCATCTTCTTCTTCGCGACTTTCCTCGAGCCCGTGGTGAAGAGCCTCGGTCCCGACGGCGGCAAGGTGATGATGAAGCTCTTCGAGCGCGGTTACCTGACCGTGCTGCCTATCGCCGCCGGACTGACCGTTGTCTCGGGCTTCTGGCTGCTCTGGCTCCTGTCCGCCGGATTCGACAGTGCCTGGATGGGATCCACGGTCGGCATGGCGCTCAGCACCGGCGGCCTGCTCGCGAGCATCGCCTTCATCCTCGGCGTGATGGTCATGCGGCCCGCGGCGCTCCGCCTCTGGGCCATCGCCCGCCAACTCCCCGGCCTGACCGAAGAGACAGCTCGGAAGGAACGCACGACGGAAATGGAGCGACTCCGCGGGCGAATCAGCGCCGCAGCGAGGGTCATCTTCGCGATGTTGGTCGCTTCCGTTGCCTTGATGGCCGTGGCCCGGTACCTCTGATCGAACGGCCCGACGCCCGTGTGCCCGCGTTTTGGTCGGGGACTGCCTGACAAGCGCCGGCCGGTTCGCCGACTAGGGTAGTCGGGGCACGAGGTTTCGAAAGCCAACCGCCGCCCTGATCCGATGATCCTACCGAAGCGATTCACCGCCCTCCGGCACCTGGTGAGTAACACGCCGATGCTGGCGATCCGGCTCCGATTCCGTGGGCGCCCCCTTGTCATCTACGCCAAGGCGGAGCACTTCAATCTCACCGGCAGCATCAAGGACAGGATGGCGTACCACATCCTGCGAGCGGCCTATGAACGCGGCGAGATCGAGCCGGGTCAGCGCATCGTGGAGGCCACCAGTGGCAACACGGGTATCTCGTTCGCCGCAGTCGGCCGGGCGCTGGGGCACCCCGTCACGATCTACATGCCCGACTGGATGAGCCGGGAGCGAGTGGATCTGATCAGCGCGTTCGGCGCCGGGATCCGGCCGGTCTCGCGCGAAGAGGGGGGATTCGTCGGCTCGATCCGGATGACGGAAGAACTGGCGGCGCGCGATCCGGCGGTCTTCCTTCCGCGCCAGTTCGCCAACGATGACAACGTTCTGGCGCACGTGGAGACTACGGGACCGGAAATCTGGGAGCAGCTCCAGCTCGCTGGTCGGCATCCGGACGCGTTCGTCGCGGGAGTCGGCACGGGCGGGACGGTCATGGGCGTCGGCCGGTTCCTTCGCGCACGGAAACCGGACGTTCGCGTGCACCCGCTGGAACCTGCCGAGTCGCCGACCATGTCGACCGGGCACAAGGTCGGGCACCATCGTATCCAGGGCATTTCCGACGAGTTCATTCCCCCGGTGGTAGACCTCGCGACTCTGGATCGGATCGTCGCGGTGGGCGACGGCGATTCCATCCTGATGGCGCAGAAGCTCGCATCCACCCTGGGACTCGCCGTGGGTATTTCGTCGGGAGCGAACTTTCTCGGCGCGGTCAGCGTGCAGGATGAACTCGGGGGTGACGCGGCCGTGGCGACGATTTTTGCGGACAGCAACAAGAAGTATCTGACCACCGACCTGCTGAGAAACGAACCGGTCCGGCCGGGTTACCTCACACCCGACATCGAGCTGGAGGAGTACGAGACCATCCCGCGGGTGTGTATCCTGTGCACCAGCGTCGATCAGATGCGCGGAAAACTCGCCATGATCGGGTAGTCTGGTGTCCATCCTGAAACTCGGGGCACGAGATGGATGGGGAAGGAAAGACAGTGACGCGTCCACGTACCACTCAGGCCAGATCGCTGAGTGCGCAGTACTGGGTGCTCGAACCGGGCGACACGTGCTGGCGCTGGGGTATGGCTCAGCGTCAGCTCCATGACCAGCAAGCAGGGTCGAGAATCCAGCACTCACCACTCAGGCCGGATCGCTGAGTGCTCAGTACTGGGTGCTCGAACCGGGTGACACTTGCTGGCGCTGGGTTTGGCTCAGCACCAGCTCCAGGAACAGGAAGCAGGTCGAGCATCCAGCACTCACGACTCAGGCCGGCTAGCAGCTAGCAGGTCTGACCTGACTTCCGTCCTTTACCTCTGACCTCCGTCACCGCCGTTCACAATATTCCGCACCATGTCAATCGCTCGTAGTACCCTGCTTGCCGCATCGCGGAACAGCTGGCTGGCCGAGCGTTTCATGCGCCGGCCGTTCGCGCGCCGCGCCGTCAAACGCTTCATGCCCGGTGAGGAACTGGCGGACGCCCTGGCGGCTGCCGAGGCTCTGGCCCCTGCCCACATCGGTTCCATCGTGACGCGCCTGGGTGAAACGCTGACCGGCGAATCGCAGGGCGACGCTGTACGCGACCACTACCTGGCCGCGTTCGACGACATCCGCGCCCGCGGCCTGCCCACGGTCGTCTCCATCAAGCCGACGCAGCTCGGGCTCGATCATTCGGCGGACTCCTGCCGTGACCATCTGGAGGTACTGGCCCGAAAGGCCGTGGAAACGGGGAGCCAGCTCTGGATCGACATGGAAGACTCCAGCTACGTGGACCGG
>DASWGU010000125.1:0-47742 GCA_036393555.1 Gemmatimonadaceae bacterium | reverse complement strand
AGGGCCCTCTGTGGACGTTCGCTGCTTGGCGGGCTCGCCTCTTCTGACGTCACACCGCGCTCAACGATGACCCGCACCAGCGGCAGCACCGACTGCTTTACATTATGTCCGCTGCCTGGTGGATCCCCGCCGGTCGCGCAGTCTGCGTTCGAGTCGGTCGAGCGGTGAGAAGACGAGACACGCGAGCTGGAACCGTCGCCCGAGCAACGCAGCGGGAATCGAGGTGACTTCGCAGCCCGGGTCCGCTCGATAACCCGCCACCAGCAGCGACACGGCCAGGAACGTGAGCGCGGCAAGTTCTCCCTCCCCGCCGCCGAACACCGATCCTCCCGGTCCGCCCGCGGCATACAGCGCGACCACAATGGCAAGCGCCGCGGCCGCTCCCACGACGGGACGCGCTGTGATGTTGTAGCGCAGGATTAGGGCCGCAGCGGCAGCAAAGGCACCGATCAGGCCCAGAACGAGCAGGATGCTCACAACCGTGACGCGAGCGTCCAGGCGGAAGTAGATGGGGACTACATTGGCCACCAGCAGCAAACCTATCGCAACGCGCAGGATGCGCCCCAGCGGTGGCGCCGGTCGTGGTTCGGACCTGATTCCGGGTACCTCCTGTGCCGCGGCGCTGGAGCCCGTTGGTTGCGGATCAGGCATCATTGGCATCCTCTGCTTCGAGCGAAAGGGAATCCGACGTGCCTCGTCCGGGACCTCGGGAAACCGGCTCCCGACCAGCTGCACCGCATCGAAATCACGCCGCGCAGCAGGAGAGCGTGCTCACATCCCTGCTGAACGTCTGCGCCGCGAGCTTCAGTCCCTCCGAGAGAGTCAGATACGGATGAAACGCCGAGGTCAGATTCTCGATCGTCAAACCGTGTCTGATAGCCAATGCCGGCTCCATGATCATCTCGCCTGCCTCGGCCGCGAGAATGTGCGCGCCAATGATCTTACGGCTCCCGGCGTCGGCGACGAGCTTCACGAAGCCTCGCGTATCGCGCGCCGCGAGCGCACGCGGAACGTGCTCGAGCGCCAGCTTCGACACCAGCGGCGCGATGCCGAGTTGCCGGGCCCGCTCCTCGGTCAACCCCACGGACGCCACGCCGGGATCGCTGAACGTCACGTTAGGTACCGCCGCCAGGTCGTACCGGTTGGCGTGCCCTGTCAGCGCGTTCTCAGCTGCAACTCCTCCGGCGTATGCCGCCACATACACGAACATCGGGCCGCCGATGACATCACCGGCCGCGTACACGTCCGGGTCCGCAGTCGCCAGGAATTCGTCAACGACGATCTCGCCCTTCCCGCCCAACTGCACGCCGAGCGCCTCCAGCCCGAGACCCGACGCATTTGCCCGGCGACCCGTGGCCACGAGGATCTGCTCGGCTCGCGCGCTGTGAGGGGCTCCGTTCTGATCGACGTACGTCACCGAGCGACCGTCCTGGTTGGACGCGACCTGCGTGATCGACACGCCTGTGTGGATGCCGAGACCCTCGGCTCTCAGATAGTCCGCGAGCGCATCCCCGAGGTCGGGGTCTTCGGCGGGCACCAGCCGGGGGAGCGCTTCGAGGATCGTAACTGGGACGCCGAGCCGCGCGAACATCTGCGCCAGCTCCACACCAACGGCGCTTCCGCCAATCACGATCAGTGATACCGGCAAGCGATCGAGCGCCATAGCCGACGTGCTGTCGAGCGCGCTAGCCTCCGCGAGCCCGGGAATGGGAGGGGCCCACGATGCCGCCCCCGTCGTTACGATGAGCTTCCCCGCCGAGACGGTACGCCCGTCCGCCAGATGCAACGTGCCGCGCGCCACGATCGCCGCTCGCTGCTCGATCAGCGACACCGAATCGTAGGCCCGAAGCACGTTCGCGTACTTGCTCTGGCGGAGCGAGGAAACGAGCAGATCCTTCTGGGCGCGGACGGCCGCCCAGTCGGGTGCCCCATCATTCTTCGGAATGCCGTCGAATGGGTGTTGCGTGCGGCGATGCCTGGTCTCGGCCGCGCGGATGAGCGTCTTCGACGGCACGCAGCCCACGTTCACACACGTTCCCCCAAGCGTGCCGCCTTCGAGGAGCGCCACCCGGGCGCCCAGCTCGGCCGCCCGGATGGCTGCGGCGAACCCGGCCGAGCCTCCGCCCAGAATCGCCACATCGAATTTCAGTTCGCTTGCGTGTGACATCGCCCCGATTCCGGCCATGGGTCTGGTCACCGGAGTCCCGGCTTGTGTGCACCCTTTGCGGAGTCGGGCAGGACGGTCGCCTTGTATCCCGTGAGTCTGGTGAGATGCGACGCGATTTGCGCCGGATTCACGCGCCTGGCGTCATACCGCACCACGCCGAGGCTGTCGTCGTACGTCACGGTCGCATCGTAAACCCCGTCCAGTTTCTTCAACGCCACGCGCGCCGTCACCGGGCACGTCGCACAGGTCATTCCCGAGATGCGCATCCGGACGATCGTGGTATCGACTGCCTGAGCCGCTGCCGTGGTATTCTGCGCCGCCGCGCTCGACCCGGCGCTCTCGCAGAATGGACAGACAACCGAGGCCCCGGCGAGACCAACGGAAGCCGCAATGAGAGTCCTCATTCTGAGCATCTGGACATCTCCTATTTGATGACGAGTGGTGACCACCAGGGGAAGGTCAGCAGCGGGACGGCGACAACCGTCGCGATCCACAGCGACCATTTCATGCGGCGACGGGCGACCGGCGACGCACAGAGCGTTCCCGGCTCGCATGCCTTCGCCTCCTCGCGGCGCAGAGTCAGGAATCCGATCCCGAGGGAGAGCACGGTCCCGCCGGCGAACCAGGGGCGCCCCGGCTCGAATGTGGTCGCCAGGCCGGCGCCGCTCACACCGAGCGCAACTGCGACAAGCGGACCGGCGCAGCAGATCGCGGACCCGACGGCCCCGGCGATTCCACCGGTCGCCGCCAGGACGGCCTTACTCGCTGGCGACAGCATGGTCCTCCAGCGCTGCGAGAATGGGACAGGGTTCCGTGGTCCGCCGGGCTGCGCACGCCGCTTCCAGACCTTTGAGCGTTCGATGCAGTCGCTTCAGGTCGCGGATGCGTTGTTCCACCAACTCCATCTTCCTTCGCGTCCGCAGCGCCACGGCGTTGCACGAAGCGCCGTCCTTGACGCGCAGAGCGAGGAGCTCGTGAATTTCGTCGAGCGAGAAGCCCAGATCCTGAGCGTGCCTGATGAACCGCAGGCGTTTGACGGCGTCCGCGGAGTACTTCCGGTAACCCGACGGCGAACGACCGGCGGACGGCAGGAGTCCCCGGCGCTCGTAATACCGGATGGTCCCGACGGCAACGCCGCCCGCCGCGGCGACTTGACCGATCATCAGTTCACTCGCGTGGCCTCTCATTCTCAGTCAGTCTAAACCCTCCACCAAGGTGGAGGGTCAAGGGGTGAGCCCCCAGCGTTGATGAGACCGACCCCTCCTCAGGTGGCTTGGCGGACCGGGGCTCGATCCATAAGTTCAACCGATACACCCGCCGCTTGCCGCCACGCGCGTCGCCGCAGCTGTCGCGCTTCTGGTCTTCAGCCTGGTTAATCAGGCGACGGCGGTGGCGCATGGGGTTGCACACCACGACGCCGGCGATCACGCTCCCGCGCGGATTCACGGTGCACCGCTCCTTCCGGCGGTGGACGCCGCGGATATCGGCGCCGGCCATGCGGTCCTCCACTACCGGGCCATCGCAAAGCGACAACTCGTCGACTCGGACGGCCTGCTGCCGTTTGTGACACCAAGCCCGGTCTCTCTGTACTCCGCGACGGGGCGTGCGCGAACCGAAGCGGCGCCAGTCGATTCCCCGGTTCCCAGGTCCGACCCAGGCCCCAGAGTCGCGAGAGCACCCCCGGCGGCCTGAGACAGCGGCAGCCGTTCTGGCCGATCCCTGGTCGATGTGAGCTCACCTTCGCGCTGGGCAGCTCAGCCGCGTTGAGAACGTCCCGGTAGGCCATCGACGCCGGATGTCGCGGCGTGTTCCGATTCCTGGGTGGCGCCCTGCAACTCCGCAGCGCCAGGCCAAACCTGTCCCCACATCACGAGTCGAATGCCATTGCTCCTGTTCGCTCGGCATCGCCCGCGCGGCCATCGACGGTGTGGCATCGCGGGCCTCGCTGGCATGGCCCTGCTTGCCAGCACAGGGCGCGCCCAACAGACGCCCACATCGAGTCGGCCACTCTCGCTGGCCGAAGTCCTGCACGCAGCCCAACAGCAGCACCCGCTGGTCGGTGCCGCGCAAGCGCGCGCGCGCCTCTCGCGGCGACCGCACGACGGCGGGAACCTTCCCCGACCCGGTCCTCACGTATCAGGTGGAGAACGCGCGGTTTCCGGGGTCGTCAGCGATCCTCGGGCTTGATCGCGAGACGTCAATCTTCGCAACACTCCCGCTGGAGCCAATCGTCCAGCGCCGGTCACGCGTTGGACGCGCCGACGCCGAGGTCCGTGCCGCTGATGCTGATTTTGTCGCAGACACTCGCCGCGTTGCACTGGACGCGGCCCGGGCCTGGTACCGCGCCGCGCTGGCTCAGCTCTCCCTCGTCGGCGCGTTGGAGTGGCGCGATGGTCTGCAGCAACTCGTCGAATACAATCGGCCCCGGGTCGCTGAGGGCGTCACCGCCGAGGGCGATCTGATCCGCGTTCAGGTGGAGCGGGATCGAGCCGCTACCACGGCCACGCTCGAGCGGGTGGAACTCCTCCGCGCCCGGGCGGAGCTCGCTGCCTTTCTGGGGCGGTCGTCGGCGGCCGTTGCCGGCGAATCCCTCCACGTCTCGTGCAGGCTCACCGCATCAACAGCGGTCAGCGTCAGCGCGAGCGCCGCAATCGCGAACACGCCGCCATCGGCAGAAGGGCTGAATACGGCGCGCGACGCAGCGAACAGCTCGTCCATCCGTGCAACGCCGTGGTCGTAACGCCCGAGGTGGACGACGCGGATGGCCTCTACGACGGGTGGCTTCCACCTCACAGTCCGATTGTGGGTACACGCTCGAGGATCAATCGAGCGCGCGACGTTCGAGTATGTCCGGAGCTGGATCGATGCATCGCAGCGCTTCTCGCTCGAGCCCGCGTTGCAGGTCGGGCCTGGACCGTATCATCCCAGACCACGTGGGAGCGCGTGTTCCGTTCGGTCGAGATGGCCGTGACGTGGGGGTTGGCGCATTGCGATCTCGAAGGGTGCGCTCCATCGGCATCGACGAAGTGCTGGGGCAGAAAGGCTACAAGTTCCTCACGGTCGTCTACCAGATCGACTCGGGCGTGCGGCGATTGCTCTGGGTCGGCCAGGACCGCAAGGCGAAGACCCTGCTCCGGTTCTTCCGCCGGTTGGGCCCAGAACGCAGCGCCAGGCTCCACTTCATCTGCACCGACATGTGGCAGCCGTACGTGAAGGTGATCGCCCGCAAGGCTTCGGGCGCCATCCAGGTGCTCGACCGCTTCCACATCATGACCTACGTGAGCAAGGCCATCGACGAGGTCCGCGCCAAGGAGGCCAAGAGCCTCAAGGCCGCCGGCTACGAGCCCGTGCTCACGCCTACCTGCTCAAGGAGGACTTCCAGTTCTTCTGGCAGTGTGTCTCTCCTGCGTGGGCCGGTAAGTTCCTCGACCGCTGGTGCAGCCGCACGATGCGCTCCAGGCTCGAGCCCATGAGGCGCGTCGCCCGCATGCTGCGCAATCACCGCCCGCTGATGCTCCCATCGTCTGGCTACGACCTGATCGTCTGAACCTGCTACTCCGATCGCAACGCCACGAGCGGTTCCACTCGTGAGGCACGCAGCGCCGGCAGCAGCGCGGCCGCGAGCGCTCCGATCCCCAGCACGACCAGCGCCGCGCCGAATGCCGTCGGGTCGGTCGCGGCGATGCCATGGAGCTGGTTCCGGATGACCCGGCTGGCGGCCAGCGTCAGCGGGACGCCCACCAGGATGCCGATCCCTACCAGCACCAACGCGTCACGCAGCACCATGCCCACGACCATCCCGCGCTGGGCGCCTAACGCGACCCGCAGCCCGATCTCGTTCGACCGCCGCGTCACCGCATAATTCATGACGCCGTACAACCCGATGGCCGAAAGCAGCAGCGCCGCGCCGCCGAAGACCGCCGCGAGGCGCGCCAGGAGCCGCTCCTCGCGCACCGACTGCCGCATCAGCCGCGCCAGCGGCACGACCTCATCGATCGGCAGGTCCGGATCCATGGCGGCCACGGCCTGCCGCACCGGCGCGACCAGGCTCGCGGGGTCGCGGTCGCCCGCGGCCCGGATGACGTAACGCATCGCCGACCCATCTCCCAGCACCCGTTGCGCCACTGCCGCGTAGAACCGTCGTCGCGACGGATCGGTGAGGCTCCGGTCGCGCACGTCGCGCACGACCCCCACGATCTCGGCGTCGATCGTGTCGTCCACGCGGATGATGCGGCCGACCGGGTCGGACTCGCCGAAGTAGAACCGGGCGAAGGTCTCGTTCACGAGCAGGACCGGGCTCGTCCCGGCGCGATCCTGCTCGGTGACGTCGCGACCCCGGAGGATCGTGGCGCCGACGGTCGACGCGAACCGGGGACCGACCACGTCGTAGTACGACACGGAATCGCGGCTGGTCGCGGACTCGAACCCCGGCACCGCGACCGATGTCGCCGACTCCGTCCCGAGGAACAGGCCGTTCTCCGTGGTCGTCACCGCGTCGACACCGGGAACCGCACGGAATCGCTCGGCGAGGTTCGCGCGCAGCTCGTGCCAACGCTCCCCTTCATATCCTCGTGATACGGCATCCAGGTCGACCACAAGGAGCGCGTCGCGCACGACCCCCGTGTCCGCGGTCTGGAGGTGCTGAAGGCTGCGGACCAGGAGTCCCGCGCCAACGAGCAGCACCACGGAGAGTGCCACCTGCCCCGCGATCATGACCCTGCCGAGGGGGTTGCGCTGACCCATGCCGCTGGCGAGCGCCCGGGTGCTCGACCGCAGTGCCGACGCGAGGTCCACGCCCGAGGCTCGCATCGCAGGCGTCAGCCCGAAGACGAGAACCGCCACGCACGAGAGTGCAACGGTGAAGCCCAGTGGGACGGGACCGAGACCGGTGTCGAGCGGGATCGTGGTGCCGCCGTCGGCAGCGAGGGCGATGAGCAGGTGGCTCCCCCATTGCGCGAGCAGGAGTCCGCCGGCCGCGCCCATGGCGGCGAGGAGGACGCCCTCGGTCAGGAGCTGCCTGACGAGCCGCCCACGTCCAGCGCCGATCGCGAGCCGCACGCTCATCTCGCGCGAGCGCGCGAGCGCGCGCGCCATGAGGATGTTGCCGACGTTGGCGCAGATGATGAGCAGCAGGAGCCCGACGCCCGTCATGAGGATGAGCAGCGGCGTCCGGTACGATTCGCGGACACGTGAGAGGCCGCGCGCGCCGGACGAAACCGGGATGCTCAGGTCATCGACCGCCTCGAGGATTCCCGGGTCGGTGACCTGTGAGGCGAGAATTCCCTTGATGGTCGTGTTGAATCCGGATCGGGCCTGCTCGACGGAGACGCCGGGCTGCAGCCGCGCGACGAGGAGCAGCCAGAACGCCTGCGAGTCCTCCATCAGCGGCACGTTGGGCCAGAGCACCGGGTGCATCGCCAGCGGGAGCCAGATCTCCGTCTGCTGTCCGACGATCTCCCCGTGGAATCCGGGCGGCGTGATACCGACGATCGTGAAGCGCGCGTCATTGATGAGGACGTCGCGCCCGACGACGGAGGAGTCGCCGGCGAATCGACGTAGCCAGTATCCGTGGCTGATGGTCACCACTGGAGCGCCCCCGACCATGTCGTCATCACCAGGCAGGAACGTGCGACCCAGGAACGCGGGGACGCCAAGCACCTGAAAGTAGTTCCCGGAGACGACGCGCCCGCGCGGGCGCTCGACGCCGCTTGCACCGTCGGGTCGCAGCTCGATCCGCTCGGGGCGGCCCGTCGCCGCGAGGCCGGAGACCAGCGCGCGATCCGCCTGGAGCCGGCGCCAGGTGAGGACGCTGAACAGACGGTCGTCGGGCAGGTCGCTGTACGACATGCTGCCGACGGCGGCCGGGTTGCCCAGCACGATCAACTCGTCAGGCGAGGCAACCGGGAGGGTCCGCAACAGCACGGCGTCGACGAGGGTGAACATGGCCGTGTTCGCGCCGATCCCGAGGGCCAGCGTCAGCACGACGACGAGCGTCACGACCGGCGTGCGTCGCAGCATGCGGGCGGCGTAGTTGAGGTCCTGGCGAAGGTCCTGCAGCAGGTTGGCGCGATCCATGGCTCGGATCCTCTCGGTGTCGTAGGTGATGCAGGTTTCGCGGACCTCGTCCAGGCTGCCGAACTGCGGCGGGCGCGTTCCCGCGCCTCGTCAGGCGTCAGGCCCGAGGCGATGAGCTGGCGCGTGCGCATCTCGAGGTGGAAGGCGAGTTCCTCGTCCACCTCGCGCGGCACCCCGCGCACGCCGAACCGGGTGCGGATGACGGGTCGCATGGTCGTGGATCAGGCGGGTGTCGGGCTGGCCGCCGTGAGCGCCTTCGTCACGGCGGCGACGTAGCGCTCCCAGCTGCTCACCTCGGCGCGCAGTTGCTGGCGTCCGGATCGGCTCAGCTGGTAGAACCGCGCCTTCCGGTTGTTGTCGGAGTAACCCCACTCCGACGTGAGCCACCCCTTCCTCTCGAGCCGGTGGAGCGCGGTGTAGAGCGGTCCCTCCACGACGAGGAGCTCCTCGTCCGTCACGGCTTTGATCCACTCCGCGACAGCGTAGCCGTGGCGCGGTCCCCAGGAGAGGGCCTTCATGATGAGCACGTCGAGCGTGCCGCGAACGAGACCGCCGTCTGGATCGAGCATGATCAGTGGATTCGCGTCGGGTCCGTTGCCCTACCCCTCTGTCTTAGAGGGTAGTACGGTCCGAAGGGTTGTGTGGTTTCCAACGATCGGGGTCAGGGGGACAGGAAATCGGATTGGGGGATAGGAGGGGAGGAAATTGAATTGCGCCCGTTGCGGCGCCCGTTGCGCAAGCTCGGCGCGGCCGGGTGGTGGTGGAAGCGTGCGGGGACGACCGAGTGTGGCGCGGCGGGTCGGCGGTGCCTGCGTGCCGTCGCGCGTTGGGCACGTGAGGCCGGGATGAGTGCGGGTGTCGGCGTTCACGCGCAGCCCAGAAGTCCCCACGGTGCCCGCGAACGGGTGCGGTGGGTCTGGAGTCAGCGAGGGATAGCGGTCAGCGGCGTCAGGCGCTCTGAAGCCCAGCGTGCACGCGTGGGTGCACGCGCCACAGCGCACGCGGGCGAAGCCGTGCGCGAGTACGCCGCAGTCGAGGAACTTCTCGGCGACTTCACGGATGACGGGCCGCCAGTCGCCGTACGTGGCGGCGAAGCGGTCCTCGTACGCGTCGTGAAACGCGCCGAAGTGATCGCTGACGAGGCGAAAGAGGGGCGAAGCATGCGGCCGGCGCGGCTTGTACACACCCGCCGCCGGCACGCAGGCCGCGGCGGCGGACACAGGACGCGCTCCGAAGCACGGGAGCGCCGAGGATAAGGCGGCGCGTGCGCCGCGCCGTCATTCGTCGAGTACGTCGTCGACCAGCTCGCTCCTGACTGCGGTGCGACCTACAGGAAGATGTTCGGCGAGTTTGCCGTGTACAGCCACGGGGCGAAGCCGAGCTTTCTGATCGAGGACAGGATCGACGACGGCGACTGGCTCAGCGAGCTGGTGCGGCGCACGGCGCAACAGCTTCCGGATCCGAAGTCGAAGAAACGCAGGCCAACGCCGGGCCCGGCGTCCACCGAATGCGAGCTGAGTTAGGCGGGCAAGCGCTACGGGCGCTCGCGAACCGTCGGCCAGCAGCCCCGAATCGACGGTTCGTGGAGCTGCAGCCCGGGATTGTCTCCGACCCAACCCGGCTGACCAGCTGAGTCCACGAACGCCACGCCAATTGGTACTTCCGGGCGTGCGTCTGCGAGCGCAGTCATCGCCGTTTCGGCGGCGTCACTGACAGACACCCATTCCGCCTTCAACTCCGTTGGATCGAGATCGCGCGCGCGAATCTTGTCCAGCTCAGCCGGATCGACGCGCGCAAAACGGCGCATCATTGCGAGCAGCGAAAGCGGGGTGAACCCGGGATCCTTGCCGCACGCGGCCCAGCACATAGCGGCGAGCGGATACCGGCGGCTGAGCTCGAGGATGTCGATGTAGTCGCGCGTTTCCGTTCGGGACGCGAGAGTCAGGGCCTTGTTGGTCGCCGCATCGAAGAGGTGCAGGCGCCACCCCAGCCGCGCATCGCGCTCGATCGGAAAGAACCGGAACGCGGAGTCCGCCGCCCAGTCGATCTCGACGACCTCGCCCGTCGACGATGTCACCGTCGCGCGGCGGAACGTTGCCTCCCGATCCCATTCGTCCGTTCGCATCACACGCTCGGCGCGAAACCCGGCGTTACGAAGTGCTGCGACGTCGTGCTCACTTGCCCGCGACACTTCTGCGGCGACCTCGTGAAAGATGTCGAAGTCACGCGAGAACCGCGCCGAGTCGGTGGAAGCGTTGATGATCACGCCGCCGGCGAAGTGACTTTCCTCCGACCGATTCGCTGCCAGAACCGCCAGGATGTCTATCTGGAAGTCTGTGAGAGGCACTGGTTCAGTTCCTGCGCAGCGATCCACGCGCGGCGATCACCATGCCGGCGCAGCTGTCGCACCACGAGGCGTACGTCGTCCAGAGAGCGCAACCTGGCGTCTGGCCGCCAGTACCAGAAGCACTCCGGGAACTCGCGAATCAACGCTGTCGCGCGATCCACCAGTTCCGGGAGCGTTGCGCCTTCGGCCGCGAGCGGCCGCAGGTTGACTGGCGTGGGGAGCATAGCCTTCACGTTAGAGTGTCGCGCGGCAGTTCTCAATGCGGGGGCGCAGGATCTCCCCCTCCCCCTCGCTATTCGCTCCTCCCCCCGATCTTCTCCTTGACCTGCTCCACGATCGCCTGGAGCTCCGCATCGGCGTTGCGCCACATAGCCAGGAATTGCTCACGCACCGCGCGCGCCTCCGCCCGCTCGCCGCGGCGGTCGTGAATCCCGGCGATGCGCAGCAACAACGCCGGAACCAGACCGAGCTGCGGCGCTGCGTTGAGTGACAGGTCCGGATAGGATCGGTACCAATTGAGAGCACCGGTGCCCCGTGTTCGGGCACGGTCATGATCGGTGGCCACCTGTTCGGTGATTCCGTTGCCGAACTGGTCCCTGAAGGCGCGCGGAAAGCAGCGTACGAGGAAGATCAGGACGCGCTTCACGGACGCCCTTGGCCAAAGCCAAGCCGCCTTTCCGCGATGGCCGCCGCGCCCTTCAACCGACGCGCCTCGGCGGTCAGGGCACGACGCCCAATCGTCGTGAGCGTGTAGTACCGCCGCGCATGACCGGGATGCGGTGGCGGGTCGTCGTCAGGCTCGGCTTCGACGACGAGGCCAGCCGTGATCATCCGGGCAATGACCCGGTAGAGCGAGCCGGCCCGCGGCACGAGCGTTCCAGCTGATTCGTCGGCGATCGCGTCCTTGATCGCGTAGCCGTAGAGTGGCCGAGCGACAAGGGCGAGGAGGACGTGGAACTCGAGAGTGCTCATGGCTTGGTGAAACGGGGGGTAAATACGCCGACAGAGTATTTGACATCCGATCCCGTGGCAAGGGTCGCATGTGCGCGATTAGGCTTCGCGTCCTGCCCATGACAAACGAATTGACGATCCGACGCGCCGGGCCCGCCGAGGCGCCGGCGCTGTCCCGCCTCGCCAGCCTCGCGAAGGCGAGCTGGGGCTACCCCAGCGAGTGGCTGGCAGCCTGGGAAAGCGACCTCACCCTCACGCCCGAGTACGTCGAGGCACACCGGACGTTCGTGGCGAGCCTGGACGGCAGGGTGGTCGGCGTACTGGTCCTGGAGGAGCACGGCGACCATTGGAGCCTCGAGCACGTCTGGGTCAGCCCCGATGCCCAGGGATTGGGCATCGGCCGTGGGCTGGTGGCCCATGCACTGGCCACGGCGTGGCTCGTGCGGCACATGCGGGTCGAGGTGGTTTCCGACCCGAACGCCGAGCCGTTCTATCGGAAGCTTGGCGCACGACGGATCGGTGCACGGCCGGCACCCATGCCTGGCGCGCCAGACCGGGCCCTCCCGGTGCTCGAGTTCGTTCCCGTGCCGGCGAACGTCGGCGCTTGACGCCACGTCAATGAACCGCTTGCACTGCGCCTAACCCGGCCCATCGCCAATGGTGAGCTTGGGGGCGCTCAAACCGCGGGCCTTCAGATCTCGCAGCACGCACGCCCAGGATTCCGTCGACTCGCGCTGGCCACTCTCGACGGCGAGTATCACCTTCTGGCCATCGGCGAGCGAGCCCACCAGCACCAGCAAGGCCGCCTTCGTGTTCTCCAGACCGCCTTCACGTACAAGCCGTCGGCCCACAGCAGATATACCAGCTTGAGCGACCGGAGATCGCGCGACCGCCCGGCCGCGTACTGCGCCTGCCACTCGGCCTTGCGCCGCTGGAGCGAACTGGCACTCAGCGGCGCGCCGTCGCCCAGCAGCCCGATATCGTTGTCCTTGATCGAGCACTGTGCAATCGAAGGGTGGCGCACACCTGGTCCGCCGCTATTGTAGCCGGATGCGGCGGCGCCCCGGACCGATCTACCGCTGGACGCGGGACCTGCATCTCTACATCGGGCTTTTCATCAGTCCGTTCGTGGTAATGTTCGCCATCAGCGTGATCCTGCTGACGCGGGGCCGGTTGCCATCCGGCCCGCCACCGGATCCGATCGTCGAGACGCTTACGCTCCCGTCGCCGCTGCCCGCGCTGGACGACAACCTGGCTCTTGCCGGCGCGATCCGGCAGCGGATTGGTATCAATGGCGAAATCGACTTCATCACCCGGAACCTTCGCCGCAACACGATCAACTTTCCGATCACCAGGCCCGGTACGCGGACGCTGGTACGTGTCGATCTGGCGACGGGTCAGGTCCGACTGGAGCGGCGTGACCGAGGGGCATGGGACGCAGCGGTGTGGCTGCACAAGATGCCCGGGCCGCACAACGTCGCAGTGCGAGGCAACTGGATCTTCACACGGATCTGGGGATGGCTCGCGGACGCCACGGTCGCGCTGCTCCTCTTTCTGACCGCCTCCGGCATCTACCTGTGGCTCATGCTCAAGGGAGAGCTTCGCCGGGGCGCGCTGATGCTGGCCGCCGGAGCGATCAGCTTCGTAGTCGTCGTTGTCATGGTTGTCGGATGACCCCGTTCCCGCGCCCGCCTGACGACTCGCGAACCGTCGCTCGTACCCTCAAGGTCTGGACTCGACGCCTCCATTTCTGGCTGGGCCTTTACCTGCTTCTGTTCGTCTGGCTCTTTGCGGTCTCGGGCCTGCTGCTCAACCATCCCGAATGGGAGTTCACCCGGTACTGGCCGCGACGCCAGGAGGTGATCTCGCGCCGGACCATTGCGCCCACGCCCGTACGCGGTGACATCGCGATCGCGCGGTCCCTCATCGTCGAGCTGGGCATCGCAGGTGAGATCACACAGGTCGAGCGGCGGCCAGCGGACAACCTGCTGATCGTGCAGGTGAACCGTCCGGGACGGATCCACCGGGTGGAGGCGGACCTGGTGCATCACGACGCGAAGATCGTGGAGACCACGGTGAACACCATCGGCATTATCGACGTGCTCCACAAGTTCACCGGCGTGCGAATGGACGACGCGAGCCAGCAGCGGGACTGGGCCCTCACGACGATCTGGGCCATCGCCATGGACGGGGTGGCCATCGGCCTGCTCGCGCTGGTCGCCAGCGGTCTGTACCTTTGGTACCGGCTTGGGAAGAAACGGATTGCCGGCCTGCTCGCTCTCGTGTCGGGCACCGTCGTTTGTGCCTGCTTCGTGTTCGGTCTCACGCGCCCGTCCTGACCGATGCCGCCACCCATTCCACTCGAGCGACTCCAGGTGACCGTTGCCCATCGCCTTGGCGAACGAGGCCTGGCGGGATAGGTTCACCCGATGCGCCCGCCGCACGCCGCGACCCGAGTCTCCACGGCAGCACTGCTACTGGCCCTCACCGTGGTCAATTCAGTCGCGGCCGTGGCGCACGGAATGGCGCACCGCAGCGCAGAGGCTCACGATCATGTGCCGGAGCAGACGCACGCCGGTCATTACATGCCGACGGTTGAGGCAGCGGATACCGACAGCGAGCACGCGGCGCTCCACTTCTCCGCGATAGCGAAACGGCAGACGATCGCTCCGGACGGCCCCCTGCCCCTGTTGTCACCACCGGCGGTCCCCGTGCACTTCGCGATCAGAAACGGACCGGCCGAAGTGGTGTCAAACGATACGCCGGTTCTCCGGCCCGGCCCGCGTCCTGAAGCTGCGAGAGCACCGCCGAAGGCCTGAGTTTGGCGGCGGCCGTCGCGCCGTCCGCATCCCCCCATCCCGGCACGCCCGTCAGGCGTCGCGTACCATCGCGGCGTTATGTGTCCTGCACGGCGCACTGCGTCCTTCCACGATGCCGGTCCTCATCCCTGACAACGAGACGAATGAACCTGCACACGTTCGCCGGTCTGCGCGCGCGCGGAACTGGTCGACATCTCACTGCCGGCGTGGCTGCCGTCGCCCTGTTTTCAGGATTCGGGAACGCTCAAACGGTCACGCCGGGGCCGGCACTCACACTGAGCGATGTACTGCGCGCCGCTCGGCAACAGCACCCGCTGGTCGGTGCCGCGCAAGCTCGCGCGCGCGCCTCTCGCGGCGACCGCACGACGGCGGGAACCTTCCCCGACCCGGTCCTCACGTATCAGGTGGAGAACGCGCGCTTTCCGGGGTCGTCAGCGATCCTCGGGCTTGATCGCGAGACGTCAATCTTCGCAACACTCCCGCTGGAGCCAATCTTCCAGCGCTGGTCACGCGTTGGACGCGCCGACGCCGAGGTCCGTGCCGCTGATGCTGATCTTGTCGCAGACACTCGCCGCGTTGCACTGGACGCGGCCCGGGCCTGGTACCGCGCCGCGCTGGCTCAGCTCTCCCTCGCCGGCGCGTTGGAGTGGCGCGATGGCCTGCAGCAACTCGTCGAATACAATCGGCCCCGGGTCGCTGAGGGCGTCACCGCCGAGGGCGATCTGATCCGCTTGCAGGTGGAGCGGGATCGAGCCGCTGCAACGGCCACGCTCGAGCGGGTGGAACTCCTCCGTGCCCGGGCGGAGCTCGCTGCCTTTCTGGGGCGGTCATCGGCGGCCGTCGCCGGCGAATCCCTCGTGGTTGCAGTCGAAGAACAAGCGCCGGTGCCGTCGATCGGCGATCTCGATCTCTACATCGAGCGAGCGAGACGCCTGCGGCCGGAGCTGTTGAGTGCGCGGGCCCGTGCCGTCGCCGCGGGCTCGGAAGCAGCGTACCAGCGCGCGCTGACCATCCCGCAGATCGGCGCCAGCGTGGGCGTCAAGGACGTCGGAGGAACGCGGACGCTGCTGGCCGGAATCAGCGCTCCCCTTCCACTGTTCGACCGGAATCGAGGAGGGATACGACGCGCCGTCGCCAACCACGATGCTGCCGAGTTCGACGCGGAGTGGGTCGATCGTCGAGTAGTCGCCGAGCTGGCTGCCGCTCACGAGGTCGCGCGAATCCTGGGCGCCCAGGTCCAGTCTCTCGACGCTTCATTCCTCGAGCGCGCCGAAACCTCGCACCGGGTGGCGCTCGCCGCCTATCAGGATGGTGCTACACCCCTGCTGAATGTCATCGACGCGGCGCGCTCGCGAACCGAGGCGAGGCTTACGTACTACCGCACGGTATTCGCGTTCCGCGTGAGCCTGCTGGAGCTCAACGTGCTGGCCGGAGCCGACCCGCTTGCACCGCCGGCGCCCGGTACCGGCGGCGACTCCCCTTCACTCACCTTCACATCGCGGGATGGAGGCCGACCATGAGTGCGCAGCGAACGCGCGGGACGTCGCGCTTGTTCAAGCGCCTGAGCTGGGCCATGACCGCCGCTGTGTCAGGCTGGTCGATGGCGTGCTCCGCGACGCAGGACGGAGCGGACGCCGACGCGCCCGCCGACTCGAGCAGCGGATCCGTGGTGCTCACCGCGGCACAGATCCAGACCGGCGGAGTCGCGTGGGCGCCGGTGGAAGCGCGCATGGAGTCCACGAGACTGGAAGTGCCCGCTCAGCTCGTACCGGACGCCGACCGGACCGCGCGCCTTGGCGCACCCGCGTCGGGTCGCATCATGGCGGTGCACGCGCAGCCGGGCGATCGCGTGTCGCGCGGCACCGCGCTGGTCACGTTGCAGAGCCCGGAGGCCAGCTCCGCACAGGCAGACTACGACAAAGCCGTCGCCGAGCTGTCTTCACGCCGGGCCGCGGCCACGTATGCGCGAACCGCGAGGGAGCGAGCCGAGCGCCTGCTAGCGGCAAAGGTCCTGCCACGCCAGGACGCGGAACGAGCGCAAGCCGACGAGGAACTGGCTCGCGCCAGTCTGTCGCAGGCTGAGACGGAGCTGGCGCGGGCTCGAGCGCTAATGACTCAATTGGGGGTTGATTCCACTCCCGGCCTGATCGTGATTCGATCGCCAATGGATGGCGTCGTGCTCAGCCGCGATGCCCAGCCGGGTATGATGGTGGGTGGCGGAATCATGCTCGTCACGGTGAGCGATCCGGGCACCCTGTGGCTTGAGGCGGCGGTCCCGGAGCGCGCGGCATCGACGATACGTACCGGCGCCGTGGTCCGTTTCACCGTCGGCGGATTCCCCACCGATACGATGTCGGCGCGCGTGCGCTCCGTGGCCGGAGCGCTGGACACCACGACCCGAACGGTGCCGGTGCGAGCGATCGTGAACAACAGCAGTCGAAGGCTGCGAGCGGCGATGTTCGCCACGGCCTGGCTGGATCTTGGCGAACGCCGGGAGATCGTGGTCGTTCCGGATCGCGCGATCCAGCTTGTCGAGCTGCGACCCGTTGTCTTCGTCGTCCATCCGGACGGAACCGGCGGCGCGCGGTTTGAGCGCCGCTTCGTCGAGCTCGGTGGGGGGGATGGCAGCATGCGGTCGGTGTTGAATGGGCTTGCCCCTGATGACACCGTCGTGGTCGACGGGGCCTTTCTCGTGAAGTCGGAACTCCTGCGAGCCCGGATGGCCCAGGAGGGCGACTGATGATCGAGCGTCTGATCGACGCGGCGCTGCGGTTCCGCGTCGCAGTCATTGCCGGCGTGCTTTTGCTGATCGGCCTGGGTGGATGGTCCCTGTCAACCATCACAGTCGACGCCTTCCCCGATCTCACTCCCAATCAGGTCCAGGTGATAACCACGGCCCCGGCCTTGTCGCCCGGCGAGGTGGAGAACCTGGTGAGCTATCCGATGGAGACGGTGATGATGGGGTTGCCACGCACGGAGAGCGTGCGCTCGTTGTCGAAGGCCGGGCTGTCGGTGGTCACCGTGTCGTTCGAGGACGACGTGGACCTGTATTTCGCGCGGGCTCAGGTCCAGCAACGGATGCAGGACGCCGTCGGCGCGCTGCCGGCCGGCAGCGAGGCGCGACTGGGCCCGCCCGCGACACCCATGGGCGAGGTATTCCAGTACCTCGTCGAATCGGACAGCCTGTCGCTGACCGATCTCAAGACACTGCAGGAATACACCATCAAACCCCTGCTGCGGACGCTGCCCGGTGTGGCCGAGGTGAACTCGTGGGGCGGGTTGGTGCGACAGTTCCACGTGCTCACCGATCCCCAACGCCTGTCCGCGTATCAGCTCACGCTGTCAGACATCGAGGAGGCACTCGCCGCCAACAACGGCAACTTCGGCGCCGGGTTCATCGAGACGCGAGCCGAACGCTACACGGTAAGGGGCCTTGGGCGGCTGGCGGATTCCGCCGACATCGGGCGCGTCGTTGTCGCGACGCGTGGCGGCGTCCCGGTGTACGTGAGCGACGTGGCTGACGTCACAGTCGGCGCGATGCCACGGGAAGGCGCCGTATCCCGGGACGATCGCGGCGAGAGCGTGTCGGGAATGATCGTGATGCTCAAGGGAGCCAACGGCAGGGACGTGGTCACGCGCGTGACCGCGCGGCTGAAGGAGATCGAGCCATTGCTGCCGCCGGGAGTCACCATCAGACCGTTCTACAATCAGGGTGACGTCATCGACCGTACGACGCGCACGGTATTCACGAATCTTGTCGAAGGGGCGCTGCTGGTCACCTTCATTCTGTTCCTGTTTCTTCGAAACGTGCGCGCCTCGCTGCTCACTGCGTCGTTGATCCCGCTCTCGCTGCTGTTCGCGTTCGTGCTCATGCGCCGCTTCGGGGTCTCCGCGAATCTCATGAGCCTGGGGGCGCTGGACTTCGGACTCATCGTGGATGCCTCGGTCGTGATGATCGAGAACTTCGTTCGAAGGCTCGGGCCGGGTGGCCTGGCCGCGGACCAGCGACGCGACCTGATGCGCCAGGCGGCGTTCGAGGTCGGCCGACCCATCGTCTTCGGCGTGTTCATCATTATCGCGGTCTACATACCCGTCCTGTCGCTGGAGGGACTCGAGCGTCGCATGTTCGCGCCGATGGCCTTCACGGTCTGCGTCGCCGTCCTCGGCTCGTTGCTCCTCGCGCTGACGTACGTACCGGCGGCAGCGACCATCCTGATCCGGCGCGCAGCGGAACGCCCACCCCGTTGGTTCGAGTGGCTCCGCGCGCGCTACCGGAAGGATCTCGCGTACTCGCTCGCGCACCCCGGCCGGGTGATGGCTGGTGCAGCGGCGTTATTCGCGGCCGCGCTCGGCTCGATGCCGCTGCTGGGTACCGAGTTCATGCCGTCGCTGGATGAAGGATCGCTGTTGATAGAAACGCGCCGGCTGCCGAGCGTGTCGCTTCCGCAGGGAATGTCGATCGCGCGCGACATCGAGCGAACGCTGTTGCGGTTTCCCGAAGTCCAGAGCGTGGTGACGAAGGTCGGCCGGCCCGAGCTGGCGACCGAAACCATGGGCCTCTACGATGGCGACGTATACGTTCTCTTCGCGCCACGAGCGCGGTGGATCGCGGGGTCGGTCGACGAGCTCATTTCACGGATGGACTCGGCCTTGCAGAACGTGCCGGGTGTCGAGTTCAAGTTCACGGCTCCGATGGCCATGCGACTCGACGAGGCGATATCCGGCGTGCGAACACAACTGGGGGTGAAGGTCTTCGGCGACAGCCTGGAGGTGCTGCGAGCGAAGGCGGAGGAGATCCAGGGCGTCGTCGCGCAGATCCCTGGCGCCGCGGACGTGTCGGTTGACGTGAGCGCCGGCGCGATGCAGATCGAACTCGCGCTCGACCGGCCGGCGTTGGCGCGCCATGGATTGAACGTGGCTGATGTTCGTCATGCTGTCGAAGCCGGGGTCGGGGGCGTCGAGGCGACCGAGGTGATTGACGGCCGGCGACGCTTCCCCGTCGTGCTGCGGCTGGCCGAAGCGTACCGCAGCACGCCTGAGGCGATCGGTCGCCTGCTGTTCACGGCACCTTCGGGGGCCCGTCTCACACTCGATCAGGTGGCGGAAGTGCGCACGGTGGAGGGACCGGAGCTCATCAATCATGAGGGCGGCGAACGGCTCATCACCGTATTGAGCAACGTGCGGGGGAGAGATCTCGGTGGCTTCGCCGCCGAGGTGCAGCGCGAAGTGAGCCGGCGGGTGGCGCTCCCGACGGGGTACTTCGTCACCTACGGCGGTCAGTTCGAGAACCAGCAACGCGCCATGAGCCGTCTGAGGCTGATCGTGCCGCTCGTGTTGCTGCTGATCGCGGGCCTGCTGTATGCCAGCTTCGGGAACGCTCGTCAGGCGTTTCTGGTGATGCTGAACGTCCCGTTCGCGCTAGTGGGCGGCGTCGCCGCGCTCTGGATTCGCGGACTGAACCTCAGCCTCAGCGCATCGGTGGGATTTATCGCGTTGTTCGGCGTGGCCGTGCTCAATGGAGTTGTGCTGGTGACCAGCATCAATCAGCTGCGCGACGCTGGACGGAGGCTGCCCGATGCGGTGCGCGAAGGCGCGGAACTGCGACTGCGTCCCGTGTTGATGACCGCGCTCGTCGCGAGCGTCGGGTTCATTCCGATGGCGCTGTCCACCAGCCCCGGGTCGGAGGTGCAGCGGCCGCTTGCATCGGTGGTAATCGGCGGTCTGGTATCCTCAACCCTGCTCACTCTGATCGTGCTGCCGGTAGTGTACGAGTGGCTGGAAGCGCGCTGGCCCGAGTGGGCGGCGACGCTGCACGACAAGGTGCGGCGTGATGCGAGCAGACCCGTGACCGCGCAGTGAGTGTGCGAATGCGATGGACCTGCGGTCACTCCATGTCGCCCTTGCCGCTCGGAGCAGCGGTAGTTTCCCATCACCGCGTCGACAACACCGGTCGCCAGCGCAGTTCTAACTCAAGGTCGGCTCGAAGCCAGCCTGTGTGAAATGCGCATCATTGGCCAGCACCCGCGCCAGCTTCAGCTCCCGCATGACCACAAACGATGTGCAGTCGGTGAACGAATACCCATGATCGCTGTGCTTGCGAAAGCAGACCTCGGCTCGGGCGAAGCGCTCCGCGCCGATCCACCCCCAGTCCAGGGCACCAGTCTGCTTCGACACGTCGAGCAGTCTGTTTGCCGCCACGCAACCGGCACGCGCCCTTGCGAGTGTGCAGCTCTCGTCGACGACGTAATCGGTGGTAACCAGTCGGCCGCGTGCGTCGAGCAGCGTCGCGACCTGCTGCGCGGCGTTGGCATGCCATGCGTCCCGGCGATCGATGAGCGCGTACCAGCCGGATGTCTCGACGAAGAGCCTGGTCGCCGTACGCGACTCGGTCGATCTCTTCGTTGCTGATCTGGCGTCGCACCCCGTATTTTCGCAAATGCCCGTTTCCCGAAACGCTCTCTGTCCCTGCGGTTCCGGCCGCAAGTACAAGCGCTGCTGCATGCGCGCCGATCTGGAGGAGGGTCGCCGACTGTCACTCGTTCGTGACCACCCAGGCGCGGCACCATCGCTGAGCCTCGAGCCAATGGCCGCACGGTCGCAGCCGCAGCCGCAATCTGATGCCGGCTCGACGTCCCCGGGTGGGCAGGCGAGTGAGTGGCAGGTCGATCTGGTTGCGATGCCGCCGCTGTGGGACGCTCACATCCGGTTGGTCATGGGTCTGGTCGTGGACTCATCCGGTTTCGTGCTCTCGGGCGATCTCCTGAAGGCGGCTCCAAACGAGACGACCGACGTCGTGAATGCCGTCGCCGAACTGATCGAAGCCACGGTGAAGAAGGTCGGACTGCGGCCGACGCTGGTCCGCGTACGCCAACCGGCGGTGCGCGCCGGCCTGGCCCCGGTATTATCGAGGCGCGGAACGCTGGTGAAGACCGCGCGGAAGCTCCCCTGGCTGGATCACGTGCGCCAGCGCTTCGCGATCGACGTTCTCAAGCTCGAAGATCCCGATCTGGTCGCGGTATCGACTGGCACGTGGAGCAGTTGGGGCATCCCTTCGGCCGAGATTGCGCGGCTCTTCCGTGCCGCCGTCGACTTCAGGAACGCGGAACCATGGCGCTCCATTCCCGGGGATGAGGCGGTGAGCGTCGTGATTCCCGGCGTCTCCGGATGGAATCTGCTGGTCGTCGGCGACGCCGCGGGACCATACGGCGTTGCGCTGCTGGAGAGCAGCGCGGACATTCCGCGACTGCTCGGCTCCACCGAATCGCGCCGTCGGAGCGGTCTGACTGCCATGCACAGCATGTCGCTCGCCCTCCTGTTCGCGCGAGAGCGCGAGTTACCACGCACCGTTCGCGAGGACGTCAGGCGCAACAGGTGGCCCGTTCCCGGCGGCGGCATGCTTCCGATGCTGCATGCAGTCAACACCCCAGCCGGCGGTGTCACGCGCCGCCAGATCGCGGACCTCACGGCCGTGCTCCAGGGCACGGCGAACTTCGCGAGGGCTCTGGAAGCGGGCGATGCAGGCCTTGGCGAAGCCGGTTTCTGGAGTGACCTGGTCTCGGGTGTGAACTTCATCTTCGATCCGGCCGCCTTACGCCTCCACGCGGCCGGGCGGATACCGGCCACGCTATCTACGGCCTGCGCCGAGGGACCCGGTGCGGACCCACTGGCCAGCGTGGATACCAGTGATCTCGACACGACCATGGATGCCGAGCTGGCCCAGCTCGAGGATTTCGAGCTATGGCTCCAGGAAACGTCAGCCGCGAACGTGGACCGTGGAGACGGCACGAGCGGCGTCACGCTCGCCAATCGGATGCGCGGCGACGTGGAAAACGCCAGATTGTTCATCGAGTTCCTCGTGAACCATCACGGCATCCCTCTTCGCTCCGTCTCCGAGTTTGACCTCCGCGTGTTTCTCCACGACTGGGTTCACCGAAAGGTCGTGATGCCGGACGATCTCGCGTTCACTGTGCTGCCTTCCCTGCAGCGTTTCTTCCAGTACCTGGAGACACGGCTGCCGAATGGAATCCGCTGCCCGTGGGCACAGCCACTGTTGGCCGACCGGGCCCTGTTTCGGCAGCGGCTGGAGACTTTCCCCGGCGGGTTCATTTTTGACACGTCGGTCCAGGTGTGGCGCTCGGAACTCACTGACGTGCTTCAGGCGCATGTGCTGGTGCCGGAGCCCATCGACCCGGACACGGACAATGGTACGGGTCTCGCGGGCACGCTGGAATCGGATCTGCTGGAAGTGCTTCAGCGCCGGTGGCTCGTGTGGCGGGATGAACTCATTCGAGCGGGAACCACGGACCGTGACGCGGTCCTGAGGGCACTTCTGGAGAAGCACGCCCGCTGGCAAGCATCGCCTAACGCCATTGCCGGCGGACGAACGCCGCGAGACGCGGTCCGCGACGAGCGGCGGCGTCTCCAATCGCAATTGGCGAGTATTGCCGGCGGCAGAACCACTGTGAGCAGTCCTCGAAAGAGGAAGTGAAGCCAGGCTTCCGGTGTCACACTGAAGAAACGCACGACCACGCCCGCCGGAGCTCGGAATACCGACGCGTTGCGTCCGTCACCACGCGAAGCTGATCGCTCACGTCCTCGATCGACGTAGAGGCTGGCTGCCTCCGCGTCCGCCGCGAACTCCGCGCGTCCCGCTCAGGGCACGTTGAACCCCTCGCGCCTTGCCGCGGTGGCAAGACGTTCGTCCAGCGTGTGCAGCGTTGCAGCGGCCGCAGCGCCCGCGCTCCACCGGATAGCCGCGGCAAGTTGGAGCGTATCCGCAGCCCGAAGCGCGTGCACCCGAAGCAGTCGCTCCGCAGTTCGCTTGACCCCCTCGATGTCGGTCACCGTGTGGCTTGCACCTGCAAGCAGCTGAGCGCCCTCCTCCGCGGTGCGAGCATCGGGCTCCGTGAGCGCACCCTCGCGAACGAGACGCCAGAGCGCCGACGTGACCTCGACTGGCGTGAGGATCCACAACGCCATTTCCGGGTCTTCGGCAATCCAGCTCTCGACTCGGGGCGACTGCTCCTGGTGGATCACCAGCGGTACCACGGGGGGCTTGCGCTCCGACGAACGCCACGGGCCCGACCGAAGGCCGCCGAGCGCGTGATCGGCAACGACGCGCCAGGAGACGATCAAGCCGTCGTGAACGTGAACACCATCCCGTAAGCGCCGTCGCTGCCCTGCCATCCCGGTCCCATCATCCCGGGCCTTTGTCCACCGCCCATCATCCCAGCCGTTACGCGCTGCCCGCCCAGGCCCTCGCACATCGCGTGGTTCACCATCTGTCCGCCGGAACTCCGCATGTTGCCGGCCAGATGAAGCGCGTAAACCGTTCCCGAACGCAGTGCCTGGGAGGGCGTGAACGTCAGTGTCCGCCGATCGCTGGACCAGACAGCCGTGCCCGACACCTGCACACCGCTCACGGTTCCTTCGTGCAGGACGACGTTGACCTCCATCCCGGAGGCCATCGAATGACTGAACGTGACGGTGAGGGGCAGTGTCGGATCGACATTGGTTGTCCCGCTGGCCGGGACTACGGCCAGTACCGTCGGTGTCGTCTCCGGCGCGCTGGGCTCGGCTGAGCAGCCTAGCGCGATTATCGTACCGGTAATCGCTCCCGTCACTGCCATGCGGTACGTCATACCCAAACCTCCGGAGGGTGCCCGCGGCCACGTTCGCCAACGGTTCTTGATTCGGTCTGACCGCGAAACTGCCCGCCAAGGGAGGCTGGCCGGTGCTGCTGAGTCTCAAAGTCGGGCATGTACCGCGCTGGCGTGCGGGTTTACCTCTGCGCGCCGGGCCACCTGCTGCTTTCGGTGGGTCGATCCGGGCGATGGGTTCCGCGTCGTCCCTCCCGTTTCACGCGGATGGTCAGCGATGGCTTGCGCCTCAACCCGCACGCCGCTGACGCGATGACCAGTGGATGGCCGTGATCTTCCACTCCTGCCCCGCTCGAACCAGGACCATTAGCTCGGCACCGGCGGAGTTGATCGCCTGTCCGTTCATTTCACCCTGCGTCACGCTGGTGGAGGAGGCCCAGGCTACGTCGCCGTTCACTCGGACGCGAACGGGGCCCCGCTCGCTTCGCACCGCCATGGCGAATCGGATGTCGCCAGGCAGGTGATGGGAACGGTACTCGTCGTGCGTCTCGATGCCCCCGGTCTCGAGGATCACCGCGTCGGGCGATAGCAGGGCGAGCGCCGCAGTGCTGTCACCCGCGGCCAGCGCGGCATGGTACTTCCCAACCACGGCAACCACAGCTGCCGAATCACTCGCGGCACCCGGATGGTGCCCTTCGTGCTGCGCACGCCCCTGATCCGGCACCAGGACGATGGCCGCGGCGATTGCGGCAGTCAGGACTCGATGTCTCAGCATGGTTCCTCCCTGAGGATTCGTGATGTTCGGTTGGCTCGTTCGCGTTCCGTCGGGACACGGTACTACGGCAGTCGACCGGCAGGCGCGGTGCCGGTCAGGACCGCCGTGAAGAGGATCACGATCATCATCACCAACAGCTCCCCCCGCACCGAGCGGCGCAGCCTCACGAGCGACCGCTCGTCGCCCGCCGCCGGCTGCACTACCCTCCAGTGGTATGCTCCGAGCAGTGCGACGACCAGCACGGCGCTGACCTTCGCGATGAGCAGCCGCCCGTATGTCGTTTCGACAAGAGCCATGAGATCGCCACGCAGTTGCCACCAACCTCCAATGAACCCGGTGACGGCCAGCAGCGCGGCCGCCACAAGGGCAACCGGCGTGAAGGCCCGAAGCGCTCGTCGAACGGCATCAGCACGAAGCGCCTCTGGCCGCGATATGGCGCCGGGCAGGACTACGAAGGTCATGCCGACGAGCGCGCCGACCCAGCCACCCGCACCTAACGCGTGCAGAGCATCCAGGCCCATCGCGACCAGCGGCGCCTCGGGAACGGCCGCCGGGTGACCCATGGCGGAGGCCCCCAGTGCGAGGAGCGCTGCAATCACGCCGATCACGCGCCAGCGACGGGGGCGCGCTGCGACAGTGTGGGGGCCACCGCGGAGCGCCACGAGCAGGATCACGGTCCCGATGACCTGCAGCGTCCAGCCTGTCCCCCACCGCCCCGACCCCATGACGGCGGAGAGATCGCCGAGGGTAACCTCTCCCAGCGAACCGGCCAGCGCTCGGCTCTGCATAACGAGGCGGACGGCGGAGACGCCCAGAAGCGTCCAGGCCGCCGCGCGAACCAGGGCGGCCAGCTCGGCATGGACTCCCGGCGTGGACACATCACCGGGACCGCCGGGTGACGTCACCGTACGCGGCAGCACCACCAGCGCCAGCGCGGCCGAGCCCATCACGATGATCATTGCCAGCAGGCCGATGAAGCGTACGATGACGGCCAGGGGCGCCGCCGCGTCAGTGGAGCCGGCTGTGGGATCGTTCCGGTCGATGGATGGCGCGGGGATCGCCGGCACGGTGTCCGGCGCTGGTGGCGGCGTGATGGAGTCGATCGCGAACGAGTAGCTTCCGGTCACCGGGTGTCCGTCGGCCCCGATGAGCCGCCACTCGACTCGATATGTTCCACCGACCGAGAGCGCGGGCACAGCCGCCTCGAGATGCTGCACGCTGTCGGACGCCGGCCGGGCTGGCCGCAGCGTGAAACGCTCGTCCAGGGGTGATACCAACTCGATCCGTGACGTGGACGGCTCTACCGCCTCGCTGAACACCAGGTGGAGCCTGGTCGGCGGCGCCGCGAGCCTGGCATCCTTCGCCGGCTCCGATCGAAGGAGCGCGACGTGAGCCCACAGGATGCCCGTGACCGATGCGAGCAGCACGGCCACGATCGCCACGACTCGATAGTTCGATCGGGCGCAGGCAACCGCCTTCATGGCGTGCTCCTCCTCTCAGGCCGAGCCGGCGGCGGGCGCAGCATTGCCTCGTAGTGACCGCGATGCTCCGGCGGCATCAGCGGCGCCAGATCGAGCAGGACCCGTCGCAGCGATGAATCGACGACAACCCGCTGGAGTACCGCCGGGTCCTCCAGCAGTCGGAACAGGGCATTCACAAACGGTTCGCGCGCCGCCTGATCGGAGCCCGCCCGCGTCAATGAGTCGGCCAGCCTCGTGACGGAGTCCGTGGCCGGCATCGGCATGGCGTGCCCCGCGTGCGGGTCGACCGCCGACGCATCATGCCGCATGACCGCGCCCAGTTCGACCGTCGGCGTCGGGGGCACCGCCAGCGAGCCGACAACCGGACCACCCTGGTTTTCGATCCCCATCCCGATCGCCATCCCGATCCAGGCCTCCCGCGTCAGGACCTCGGTCGTATCGTCGCGGTACTGCTGCGCGGCGAGCAGTATCTCGGCACGTTTGCGGCTCCGCGGCACGTCCTCTGTCGCCAGGATGTCCGAGATCACGTCGTGCATGCTGTGCAGGTTGTCGAAGATGGCCGCGGCATCCGGATATCGGCGGGTGAACTCCGGAGCGACGGCTGCGGTCATGGGCATGATGTATGGCATGGATCGCGGCGGATCGATGAGCATGGCCCGGAACCGTGCCACGGCGCCGTTCACCAGCGCGGAGCGCTCGTCAGGCGTGCTGCCGGCCAGCAACGCGTCGTACAGGCCGACCTGAAGCCAGTGATACGCCCAGATCAGCCCGTTGAACTTCGGGTATGCCTTCCGGAAGGCGAGGGAATACGGTTGCCCCTCCATCAGGTTCATGCTCTTCGGCCTGGCACTGAAAGCGAGATCGGGCCGCGACCGGTAGTAGGCCACCACGCGCGCCACCTGCTCGTCCCGCTGCGATTCACTCAGGCGGTTGTCCGCCAGGATGTCATAGAGCTGACGGTGGAGGAGATGCGCCCACTCGAACATCACCTTGGCCTCGGGCGCCAGGCGGCTGTACTGCGGCGCGATGGCCGCCTCCTCGAGCGGCAGCCGCGGCGGATTCACCAGGAGCTTGCGCGTGATGAACGCGTAGTGATCGCGCTCCAGGACCTCCTTCGGCCCCCGGGGCCGCGCCCACAGCTCTTCGTACAGGATCGCGTGTCCGTAGTCGAATGCGTTGAACAGCCTGTCGGCTGCAGGATGCTCGGCACGGAAGACCCAGTTGTGCGATGCCGGCAGATAGAACTGTTCCGAGACGGTCGACCACTGAGCGGCTGCGGGCAGGGCCGCAGTCAGGGCCAGCGTGATCGCTGCGGCGGCCCGCCCTCCAGGGAATGCGTTCATCGGTTGAGCGGAATGAGGTGAATCAGTCCGAACGACCACGCCGCGCCAACCGTGAGCGACCACTCGCGTGAATCGCCGAATGACCGGCCGATGCCGCCATCGACAGCCCATTGCGGGGCGAGCTGCCAACGCACGCCCGCTGCGGTGTTCCAGTCAACGTCAGCTCCGTCCCGCATGGAACGGCTGGCGACGAGCTCGGCGCCCAGGAGCATCGACCTCAGCGGCAGGGCACGGTCCACCGCTACGCCGGCCTTCCACCGCGACAGCTCCTCGAGCCCCGCACTACGGGACTCCTCCCATCGACGGTCGGTCGCGGCGATTCCATTGCCCTGGGTGAACTCGGCGTTCACGTGAACCCGGCCGACTGCCATGGTGCGTGTCGCAATGGCGCCCAGCGTCGTGTAGAGGTCGGACGCACCGAACCGGCCCGCGGGTATGGCGACCCCCGCCTCGAGGGCCATTGCAGGAAACCCGAGCGTCTCCACGTTGAGCACGTGCATCACGGAGAGGTGCACCGCGCCGATTCCTCCCCGCGATCCGGCGTCGAAGCCGTCGGTGAAATAGAACGGCAAGCCGATCTCCAGCTGCGTGCGAGGCAGAATGCCGTACGCCAGCTCCGGTTCCACGGCCCACACCACGTGCGGACCGGCGGCTCGTGACCAGCGCAGCGGCGCTGCCTGCAATTCCAGAGCATACCGTTCGATGGCGAGCGCGTCCTGCGTCTGCAGCGGCCGCCCCCGGTCGGTGTTGAAGTAGTCCGTTTGTGCCACGGCTGCCGTGGGGGCCAGCAGCGCGGCCGCCAGAAGGCAGTGGCTCGCGACGCAGTACGCGCGCGCGAAAATATGAATCGACATGAAGGTTCTGGTTTCCGGTGGGCAGTTGGCGCGACGTCACGCACCACGGCACGCCCGCGCAGGAGCGGTCGGCGCGGCGGCACGGGCGCCGCCGCGAGTCGGGTTGAGCCGCTCAGCCCCTCGGAGGGGGAAGTGCCGGCGCCGCGCTGGGCGACACGGGCCGGGAGTCCGATGTGGCGACCACCCCGGAACTGCTCACCCCGGATGCGGCACCGGGGCACTCATCCGCCACGGCGAGCGTCACCGCGCAATGCGCCATCGCCAGGCAGGGCGAGGTGGAACTGCGGTCGTCCGGTGCCGTCGAAACCGCGTCGGTACCGGCCGTCGCCGACGGGCTCGCGCCGTGATGCGCCCCATGGACCGCCGCCGACCCGGTGAACCGGCTCCCGTCCGGCAGCGACTCACAGGCGAGACCGACCTGCACCACAGTGAGGTTCGCGAGGGTCAGCAGGCTGAGGACTGCAAGGGCGCGCCGCATTGGTATGCAATCTAGCTGGGCCGTGGCGATTGTGCGCCCCCGACAACAAATCGAGAGCCCGGTTCACCCTGCTGGGCCTGGCCCGGCAGGGGCTCGTTCCGACGCGCTCGCGATCTGCAGGAAATTCTCGTTCCCGCCTTGGCGCCGGATGCGAATCGCGGCTAACGCTCGCTCCAGACGGCCAATTCATTGCCGCCGAGATCCTCGAATGAGATCGCTCCTTGGCGGCGGGGCTCTGCTCTCGGGCCCACTTGCGATGATCGTGGTGTCGCGTGGCTTACCTGTCGATCGCAACGTCCAGCGGCGGTGGTCTGCGAAGCGGGACGCCGGCAACCAGGCAGGACCGCGCTGCGCACGCGCCAAAGGCCGGGCTACATTCCCGAACCATGCGCGTGCCCGGACTCTCCCCGTTCTGGACCCTCCAGCTCGCCGGCTGGTCGGCGTTCTACGTCGCGATGTCCTTCTCGCGTGTTGGGAGATTCCCGCTCACCTTCATGCTCGTCGACAAGCTGCCGCTGACGCTGCTCGGTGTCCTGGCCTCGCTCTCCCTCCGCGCCATTCTCCGTCCGCTGCTCCAGCGTCAGGCATCACTCCCCGTAGTCGTCACGACATGTGTCGCCAGCTCGTACGTGCTCACTGCGATCTGGACAGCGCTGTTCAACCTGATCAGCGCCCCGATCGGCAACGCGATGCTGGGGGCCGACTGGACGATCGACTCCATCGGCGCGCTGTTCGGCGGCACTGTGTATCACGCGTTCGCGCTGACCGCCTGGGGCTTCCTGTACATCGGGATCCGTCACTATCGTGCCTGGCAGTCGGCCCGGGAGGATGCCCTGCGCGCCGAAACGCTGGCGACTGAAGCGAGGCTCCGCGCGCTGCAGTCCCAGCTCAACCCGCACTTCTTCTTCAACGCGCTGAACGCTATCTCGACGCTGGTGGCCGAGCGCCGGAACGATGACGCGTCCGCGATGATTGCCCGCCTGGGCGACCTGCTGAGATCCACGTTCGCACGCGAGGGCGCCGCGACCGTCAGCCTGGCCGAGGAGCTCGAGCTCGTCCAGCGGTACCTGGAGATCGAGCGAGTACGGTTCGCGGAGCGACTGCGTGTCCGGCTCGACGTAGCCGAGGACGCATATGACGCGGCGGTGCCGCTGCTCCTGCTCCAGCCGCTGGTGGAGAACGCGATCCGGCACGGCATCGCGGCGGCACGCGAGGGTGGAGACGTGTCCCTGATCGCGCGCGTAGAGGACCGGGGCGCACAGCGCTGGCTCTCCATCGTCATCGAAAACTCCGCGCCCGCCGTGTCCGTAGAGAGACCGGGAGGCGAGACGAATGGGAATGGCGTGGGGCTGGCCAACGTGCGAGAGCGCCTGTCGATGATCCACGGTTCCAACCACGACTTCAGCGCCGGCTGGGTGGACGGTGGCCGGTACCGAGTGCGGATCGCCCTGCCCCTCAGCACGGCGACCAGGACAGTGCCTTCATGACGGCGCCGATCCGGGTGCTCGTCGTGGACGACGAACCGCTGGCGCGACGCGGTATCCGCGTGCGACTGTCGCGTCGTGTGGAGTTCGAACTGGTCGCCGAGGCCAGCGACGCGGAGGCGGGGGCACGGGAGATCGGCCGCCACCGACCACAGGCCGTGTTCCTCGACATCGAGATGCCAGGTGCCGACGGGTTCGCGCTCCTCGACTCCCTGCCGCCGGATGATCGTCCGCTCGTGATCTTCGTGACGGCTCACGACGACCGTGCCCTTCAGGCCTTCGACTGCGAGGCATTCGACTACGTCCTCAAGCCGATCGACGATGCGCGCTTCGACCGGACGCTGGATCGGATCGTCGAGCGACTGTCGCAGCGCGGGGGTACGCCGTCCGTTGAGCGCCTGATCGTGCGCGACCGCGGTCGCGCCATTGCGCTGGAGCCGTCGTCCATCGACTGGGTGCGCAGCGATGGAGACTACGTGCGCATCCATGCGGGCGTCTGCACCTACCTGCATCATGCGACGCTCACGTCCATCGCGGCCACGCTGCCCGCGCGCCAGTTCGCACGCGTGCACCGGACCGCCATCGTGAACCTGGAACGCATCCAGGAACTGGAGCCGCTGACCAACGGCGACTACTCCATCCGCCTGACGACCGGCGCGCGTCTCAAGCTGAGCCGCACGTACCGGTCCGCGGTCGCCGTGCGACTGGGCGCGACCCTCTGACACCGCGCGGCACCGGCTCGCCGAGCCTCGACACCGGTTCGTCGAAATCCGGTTGACCGGTTCGGCAGGAGCTGGGGAGACTGCAGGGCAGCCCTGCCCTCCCCGGAGCCACCGATGACCTTCGGTTTCGATCGTGCGTACGCGTTGCGTGCCGGCACGTGCACGCCTTGCACCCTGCCCTCGCTTGTCCTGGCTGCGCTGGTCGCGCTTCCAGTCACGCCGCGATCCGCCTCGGCTTCGGAGGCTACGCCCAGCCTGTCGTGTCAGGTCGCTGGTGCCGAGTTGGTCGGCGGTTCAGGGGGGAGCGCCTCAATCACTCGTCAGGCGCCGGACAGCACCGCCGTGCGCCGGGCGGCGCTGGACTACATCGAGGGGTTCTACGAGGGGGATACGGCGAAGCTGGTCCGCAGTGTGCGTCCGGACGTGTACAAGATCGGGTTTCCGCGGTCGGGGAACGCGACAGAGTATCGCCCGCAGCAGCAGATGACGTGGCCGCAGTTTCTGGAGTACGCCAGGAGCGTGAAGGCGTCCAACCGTCCGACTCCTGCGACGGCGCCGAAGGTGGTCGAGCTGCTGGACGTGCTGGACCAGACGGCGGCGGTGAAGGTGACGGCCTGGTGGGGAACGGACTACCTGCTGCTGGGGAGGTTTGAAGGGCGCTGGATGATCACCCAGGTCCTGTGGCAATCCCCGCCGCCCGGGTGATCGAGTCCGGCTTCTCCAGAGCCTCGTGAAAATCGACTTTTCACCTGGGGCAGTGACGGGCAGCGCGCGATCCGGTGGTCAGGCGCTTCCAGCTACTCTGATGCCTGCTCCAGGGAACCCGCCGCTCCGCCTCCCATGCCATCTTTCGGCATGGCGTTTTCCATACCTCTTCGGGTGCGGAAGCGGATCACGGTCTGGAGCGTGCTCTTCACTGCGCTCTGGATCTTCGTGCTCGTGCGTCTGGCGCCTCACCTCGGGGCCCTCGTCGGCGTGCGAAGCGGCGCAGATGTGGTCCCCACTTACAGTTTGACGTCGCTCGATGGCAGCGCGTATTCCTCGAGCGGACTGCACGGGAAGGTGGTGCTGGTGAACTTCTGGGCGACGTGGTGCATTCCCTGCCGCGCGGAGATGCCGTTGCTGGAACGCATGTGGAAACGCCATCGGGACGACGGCTTCGTCCTGCTGGGACTCTCCGTGGACCGTACCGGGGCGGACGGGATCGTGAGGTTCCTTGTCGATCGCGGAATCACGTACCCCGTGGCGATCGCCGGGAGCGATCTGGAGGTGGCCTTCGGCGGCGTACGTGGCATCCCCACGTCGTTCCTGATCGACCGCACGGGGCGTGTGCGGCACCGGGTCGTTGGCCCACTGGCCCCGGCGTCACTGGAGCCCGCTGTCCGCAGACTGATTGCGGAGCGGGCCCGGGTCACCCGGCGCGGCCACGGCCACGTTTTCTGAGCGATGCGCACCGCACGGTCGCGCCACTCGACTCACCCGGCTCGCAAGGCGGCTGGTCACTCAACGTGACGTGGGTCGCTGGTAGGGAACAATGTGTTCCCACTCCGAGGCGTCGGATCGTGCCACGACGGCCAACACCGGCTCGGTCTCGCTGAGGTTGAACACCTCGTGGGGAACGCCCGGTTCGATGAAAATGAAATCACCCGGTCCGTTCTCGAGTGACAGGGCCAGGTCCGGTCCGTACTCGTGCCGCACGCGGCCTGCCAGTATGTAGAGCATGACCTCGAAGTCGACATGGATGTGCGCGTAGGCAACGCCGCCGGGCGGAATTGTGGCGAGGTTCATGGACAGGTGCTTCGCTCCAACGTTCTTCCCTGACAGGCCGGCCTGGTACCGGATTCCGTTCCAGCCGCGCTGTGCTCCACCGCCCCGAATCGTGAGTATTCCGCTGTGGCCGTCCACCACGCCCACCGGTTCCGGAGTCTCGAAACTCGCCATGGTGACCTCGCAGGATGAGTCAGGAATATGGGGAGCGGCCGCGGTCTCAGCATCGCGGAAGGCAACGATGCAACGGCCTTCAAGCCCGGTGTTATCTTGCCGGATGATCTCGCGTCCGGTTGCCTGGCGAGTCGCCCTGTCTCTGGCGGTTGCGTTCCTCTCTGCCTTTCCGGCCGGCGCGCAGCGACTCGAGGCCCTCTGGTACCTGCGTGGCGAGGAGAGCATCCAGTCGTTTCTGGCGCATGCCGACCAGGTCACCATCGTCGCGCCACAGGTTTTTCAGATGGACTCCGCCGGGTTGATCCGTGGCCGCGTGGATCCGCGCGTCATGACGACCGCGCGTGCGAAGGGCGTCAAGGTCATGCCGCTGGTGTTGAACCCCGGATTCGACCAGCCTGCCATCCATCGGGTGCTCAATGACGTCACGGCGAGGGCGCAGGCCCTGCGGTCTCTCACGGCGCTCTGTCGCGACAACGGGTTCGACGGCATCCAGTTCGACTTCGAGAACTTTCATGTGCGCGACAAGGACGCGTATACCGCGTTCACCCGTGAGGCGGTCGACTCACTGCACCGCGCCGGCTGCCAGCTCTCCGTGGCCGCGGTGCCGCGTTTCACCGAGGAGCCGGGCACGAACAGCTATGACCGCTGGATCCACGAGAACTGGCGTGCGGCATTCGACTACAAGGCGCTCGCTGACACGGTGGATTTCATCTCGTACATGACGTACGCTCAGCACACCGGTGGCTCGCCGCCAGGACCCGTGGCGGGATTCCCCTGGGTGAAGGCCTGTCTCGAGTACCTCCTCTCACTCGGTGTCCCACCGTCGAAGATCTCGCTCGGCCTCGCCTCGTACTCGGACTGGTGGTATCCGGTCTACGACGACACCAACGGATCGCGGCTCCGTGGGAGCGACATCTCATACCAGCGAGCGATGCAGATCCTGGACAGCGCCCGCGTGACGCCCGTATGGGACGATGTCCAGAAGGCACAGTTCGCGATGTGGGAGTCGAACGGCGTCTTCCGGCATGCCTGGCTGGAGGACGTGCGCGCATTCATGACCAAGCTCGAGCTGGTACGCACGTACGGCCTGCGCGGCTATTCGGTCTGGCTGCTCGGTACGGAAGATCCCCGTATCTGGACCACGTTGCGCAGCGAGGGACGCTAGCTGGCGCTGTCCAGGGTGGCGCGCCCATGGCCATCCTGACGGACGAATCTCGTGTCCTGACCGGGCCGTCCCACCACAGGGAGTCGGCGAATCCCGCACGCGTTGTCGGAACGAATCCCGGTGCCTGCGCGACCGGTTTGAGGTAGAGTGTCAGAAAAGCCGCCACGCGGCGCGCCCACCTGCCAACGCCCCAGAGGCTCGGGAGTTCATCGTATGGCCATCAACGCGGACTGGCATTTCAGGCATCCCATGCCACGGCGAGCAGATCTCGCTCAGCGGACGCGGTGGCATCTCGCACACGCCAGGCACTGCGGGTGCCGGCCGATCCCAGGGAGTGTCGAGGAGTACATCCGGACGAAATCGAACGTCGCACGAGCGACGGTCCGCCGGCCCAGGCAGAAGCCAGCGAGGAATTGAACGTGCCGGACGGGAGCACCGACGCCGGGACCCTGCGACAGTCTGCGGCGCTGGTGCTCGCGGGTGCCGTCCTGTCGGGTCCCGCCGCCATGGCCATCGTGCAGCTGGTGGCACCGCAGCCCTCCTGGGACGGCGTTGACACGTTCATCGACCACTACCATCCAGTCCAGGCTCTTCCGTATGTCCTGGGCTATCTGCTGCTCGGCGGGTTCGTCCTCTTCAGCGCATCGTGCCATGCCGTGGCCGGCCCGAAGCTGCGAGTGCGCTGTTCACAGCGGCCGGCATGGCGTCATTCGCCATCTGGAACGTGCTGATCGCAGTGGCGTTCGGGTTGATTGCCACAACCAGCGGCGCCGGTTTGAGACGTGGGACGCGGGTGTTCAGATAGTGCGTCGTATGGCTCGTTCAGCACGGGGGGGGGGCCGGATTGACTGGCCGCTCGCCTTCCACCGTTCATTAACGCCGGGACTGGCGTCCGACGAACAACCGCAGAGTTCGCTGCTCCGCGAACGCCGAACGCCGGTGCGTCACGCCCGGATCACTCTCGCCGAGCTCGGGTGCGCGGCGGCAACACCGGTTGACAGATGTCATGTTCCACCGGGAACAGTCGGGGGAGCCAGCGGTGCGCCAAGGCTGGCGAGAGTCCCGGTTCTTGCGGTACTTTGGCGCCCGTACTTACTCACGTACGGCAACTCCAGGGAGGCCGCAAATGAAACTGAGACTGGCTGTTGGTATCGTGACCGGCATGGCAGCGATCCTGATCGCCGTGGCAACAAGCCGGGCGGACCCGAACCTCACCAACGTTCCAGCACATCGTCATTTTGTAAACACACCGGCGGGCATCGTCGAGGTCGGGCCTCGCGTGTGTGACAACCCGAACCTCCAGCGCGCGTTCAACCAGTTCCACAACAACATTCACATAGCGACGGGAAGCTCGATCGGCCCCGCGGCGCCGGGCCTTCATAACTTTGTTGGCGCAGACCTCCAGGCCTCCGGCTGCTAACGCACCATCCCGCAGAACAGCGCGCCACTTGATGCACGTGTAGTGCCAGCCTGCAAGGCCGTGATCGCTGGGAACTGCACTGGCTCACGATGAGAACGGAAGTGACCGTCTGGGTGTGCTGGGTGTGCTGGGTGTCGAAGTGGACTATATGAGTCAGTGACCGCGCATCGCTCAGCCGGCACCGCGTTCGTCCAGCGTGCCTGCGGCATGCGTAGCCACGGCATCGGATAGCGCTGCGGTCGTGATACCGGCGTGCGACGTGTGCCATCGCACCCTGCCATTGGATACGAGCAGGACCTGGGGAGACTCGTGCCGCACCCCCGTCTGTTGTGCGATGCCCTCCGACAGCGGGCGCTGGCGCATCACGTCAACCACGGTAATCGGCAACGACGGGGCGGTGCGGCCGAAGCGCTCCACCTGCTCCCGGGCGAACGCGGATACAATGCAGAGCGGGCTGTGCTTGAAGATCACCAGAACCGGGTGTTCCCCGAGAATCGCACCAGCGTCAGGAACAGGGTCCCGGTTCGCTGCGAAGAGCCAGGTGAGCATGCAAGATCAGTTGGCGGTGACGGACCCGACCATGCCGTCGCTGAAACTGGTCGAGTGAATGGTGCATCGATAGCGATACGTTCCGGCGGCTGCGAAGGCGCGGGCGTGGGTACCGGACACCTGAGTGGCGGACGATCCCTGCCCGTCCTCGAAGGTCACGTTATGTCCCGCCGCGCCACGCCACGTCCACGTGACCGTTTCCGCAGTCCCGGCCGTGATGACAGACGGGGCGAACAGGTTGTCGCGCACATCGACTTGCGTGGCGGCCGTCGGACCGTCAGGTGCCGTGGATCCGCCGCAAGCGGAGAAGCCGGCCAGGACGAAGGTGGCAAAGCGTCGATGGAACATTCGAGTCCTCGGCAGGCTCCTGGAGTTTGACCGATCGATCACCCTGACAACGCACGAGGCACGCGACCAGTTCCCGGCGGGGTGAGGTCATGCCGCGCGGCACCCCTCTGGCCGCCCCGCCGCGCCACACACGAAGTCGACTACCTCATCCACCGTGGCCCGACCGCGATCCCGGGCATACCAGCGACGTATTTCCCGGTAGCGATCAGGCTTGGCCAGCGCCACGCCAAGTGACGCGGCCCAGTCCTGCAGCTCACGTGGTCGGGGTCCCCACCACCCAACCTCACGGAAGTATTGGTCAAGTACCATGACGACAGGAATGGCGCGCTTCCCCTTTGTCAGGTGAGCGTCCATCAGCGCAGGATGCTCGTCGCGCCGCAACACCTTCATTGACAGGTTCGGTGACAGCTCGGCGAGCCGCGCCAGGATCGGCACTGTGTTGACGGCATCTCCGCACCAGTCCTCCAGCAGAACCAGCAGGTGCCACGAGCCGGGAACGGCACGAACACGATCGACCAGCTCAGCCGGCACGGTGGCGCGTCGCGCCAGGGCGTTCCACAGCGGCTCGTTCTCGGTGACGGTTTCCAGGAACTCCTGAAAGCCCTGGGCCACTGCGAACGACGACGTGCGATCGGCTCTAACGGGACTGGTCGGCATTTGGTGTCCTGATGGCAGGCTGTGATCTAACTGGATGCGAAGCCCTGTTCCGCGAGCGCGTCGAGGAGCGCGCCGCGCAGGCGCTCGGGTTGGGTATGCTCACGCCGTGTGCGCTTGACCGCCGCAAGGAAGGCCAACTCGAATTCCGTTTGCGGCTTGCACCGCGAGCACATCTCGACGTGCCGACGGATGGCCTCTGTGCGCTCCGGCGTGAGTTCACCATCGAGGTAGTCCCAGAGCTGCCGCATGACGCTGTCACAATCCATCATGGGTGCATGAGTACGTCGGAACAGGCGGTTGAAAAATCTCATGTCTTCTCCCGCCCCTCAGGGCGAGCATGCGGTGGAGTATGTGGAACAAGACCGGCATCCCTGGCGTGATCGATGAGCGATTCCTGCATCAGCCGTCGGGCGCGATAGAGCCGCGAACGCACCGTCCCGACGGGCACGTCCAGGACACGCGCGGCTTCTTCGTACGACTGATCGTTCAGGTCGACCAGGGTGACGGCCTCCCGGAAGGGTTCGGGCAGTCGTTCAAGGGCTTTTGCTACCGCATCGGACAGATCGACGGTTGCGAACAGCCCTCCGAATCCGGACTGTACGGCGGAGGCATGCAGGGCTGCAGCGGCCAGCGCTTCCAGCTCGGCATCTTCGGCATCGACATACCGCGCTTCGCGCACGCGGCTCCGGCGAAACGCGTTGCGGCAGATGACGAACAACCACCCCCGACATTCCGTCCCGGGTGCGAAGCTGTCCCACGACGAGTAGGCCCGCAGGAACGTCTCCTGCACCAGGTCGTCGGCATCCGCCTCGTCCCGAGTGAGCGAAAGGGCAAAGCGGGTCACGTCGGGCAGCCAGCGCAGCGCCTCCGCCTCGAAGGCGCGATTCTTCTGCTGCCGCGCCGGCTCGTTCACCGAACGCTCGCGCCAAATGGCGCTTCATCGGCCCCATGGCCACGATTTCCCGCAGTGGGGCCTGTGGTCGGAGGTGCTGATCGGATCCCGGTTCCCATGGGGCGGCAAGTCACCGCCGACCCGGGAAGTTCCCGAGCCCGGCAGGGACACTCCGCTCACAACCGGGAACCGAATGGCGCCCTCGTGACTTGCCCCGGCGCCTGGCGGCTCTGAACGAAGGGGTCGCGCCGCGACCAGCGCGCCAGGCACCAGCGTCGTTCCCACTCCGGGAGTCGACGCGCCGACACAACCAGTAGCGGGAGGTCAGGATGCCCAGTCGAATGGCCAAGGCGCTCGCGGGGGCAATAGCAGCAGTGATTGCCACCGCCGCGTCCGCCGGTGCGCAGCAGATGAAAGCACCACAGAGCCGGGAGGTCACGGTGACCGGAACGGTGATCGATGTCTCTTGCAAGTTCGGTCAGGGGCTGTCCGGTGAGGATCACCGGATGTGCGCACAGGTGTGCAGTGACCGTGCGATTCCGCTGGCGATTCTCACTGCCGACGGCAAGCTGTACATCCCGGTTTCGGCGGCGATGCCCGGCGACGCCCAGAACAATCGGCTCAAGGAGTATGCCGAGCGCAAGGTGACGGTGAAGGGCAAGGCCTTCGAGGCAGGCGGCGCCACCGCGATTCAGATCGCGTCGGTGGCGGCGGCCCCGTAACGGGATGTGCTACTGCACAGTGGACCGGCCAGCGGGTCGGTCCACACACCTGCTCGCGCTGGTCGTGGCGGCAGTTGCCGTCGTGTTCGGCCTGACACGCCTGAGCGGTGTTCATGCCTCTCCCGCGTGGATCGTCAATGACGCCGCCGCGGCACCCGATGTCCGCGTCGTTGGCGGCGTGCGTCACGTGGTGTCCGCCTCGGCACCGGCCACGCTGGTGCCGGACACGTCACAACCGTCCGAGCCGGTGCGCCTTCTCTGGCTGAACGGGCGCTCTGCGCAACCGACGAAGAACGGCAGCATCGTCCTGGACAGCAACGGGGGAATCCTGGAGATCGACCGGCGTCTTCGTCCCCGCAGGCGCGAAGTGTCCCTGGAAGGACGTGACGTCGTGTCGGTCGCCTCCGCGCTCGGAGGGCGGCTCTGGGTCACCACGCTGAGCGGTGAAGTGGTGTCCGTGACTCCAGCCGGCCGTGTGGAACGCAGCATCCAGGCCGGTACGTTAGGCTATCCCAGCGTGGGCAGCTCGCCGACCGGCCGGGACGCATGGCTCGTTCGCTCGACGGCCCGCTTCGCGTACCACCTGGACTCGGGCGCCCCGCTCCTGGCGCGGCTGACGAGTCTCCCGGATCCGGTTGCTGTCGGCCGGGCGCGCGTCCCGGAGCACAGCCTGCTCATGGATCTCGCCAACGCGGGTCACATCGCGGTGGGCGATCAGGTGATCTACTACACGCCTTTCATTCGCGACGAGATCGTCGCCATGACTGAGACCGGCGACACGATCTGGATCGCGTCGCGCGCTCTGCCGCAGAGCACAGCGGACCCACGGTTCGAGCTCCAGGATGGACGGGCGGTGGTGAACTACCACCCTGTGAATCTCGGCGTTGCCGTCGGTCCCGACGGCAACATCTACGTCCTGAGCACGCCCGGCTTCACCACGACCCGCTCGAGACTCGACGTCCTGGATCCGGAATCCGGGGTGCTGCTTCGCTCCGTCGAGTTTCCGACCGCCCTGCCCACCCTGGCGGTTTCCGCACGCGGACGGGTGTTTTTCATCGACGGAGAGCGTCTGCTCGAGAGGGCCCCGCACCGCGCCACGGAGCAGTTGGCCGCGGTCGCCCTGCCGCTCCTTGGCGGGGGGAGCGCCACCGTCCACGATGCGACGCGCCTGACACTCGTCAACGTGTGGGCAAGCTGGTGCGTTCCCTGTCGCGATGAGATGCCGGCCCTGGATTCACTGCAGCGCGAAATGGACACCGAGTCGCGTTTTCGCTTCCTGACAGTGAATGAGGATGTACGAGTAGAGAGCGCACGCCGCTTTCTGACCGAGTTCGGATTCCGGTTTCCCGTACTCCTCGGTGGGGGACGTGCGAAGGACAAGCTGCACTATCCCGGGTTGCCCTACACACTGCTGGTTGACGCCGAGGGACGTGTCGTCAGGAAGTGGATCGGATACGCGGGCCCGTCACAGGTGTCGGACGTCCGGAACGCGATCATCGACGAGCTGCGACGCACCGCACCGGCATCCACGCACGTTCACCACTGACCTCGCCGACTCGGCGATCAAGGTCGAGCCGCATGACCGGGGACCATTCAATGATATCGTGGGTGTTGCGAAAGACGGTGCTTGGAGCCGCCGCACTGTGTCTGGTTTCCGTCGCCGCTGGCGCCCAGGGGCGACCGCGCCTCGGTCCGGCGGACGGGACCAGCCTCCCGCCCCAGGATACGGGCCGCGTCTCCATCGGCACTGTGGCTCCGGATTTCACTCTCGAAGAAAAGGACGGCGGCATCGTCACGCTGTCACAGTTCCGTGGCAAGCGAGACGTCGTGCTCGTGTTCTACCGGGGCCATTGGTGACCCTACTGCACCCGTCAGCTCGGCGAGCTGAAGAGCCTGTTGGACGATAGCCAGCGGGGCGACACCGAACTCATCGCCCTGTCGGTGGATTCGCGCGATCTGCTGCAGACCATGGCGGACAAGATAGAAAAGGACGGCAGGAAGGCAGACTTCCTGTTTCTGTCCGACGCGGAACACAAGGTGATCGACCGTTACGGTCTCCTGAATCCGGCCGGACAGGGCTGGCCGCATCCCACGACCTACGTCATTGACCGAACGGGTGTGGTCCGCTGGAAGTTCACCGAAGTCAATTACAGGATCCGACCGACGAATGCGATGATCCTCGAGGCGCTGGACCGTGTAACAAGGAAGGAGCCGTGACGGTAAGTTGGCGTCGTTGGCTTCCGCCCGCGATCGCCCTGGTGGCGACAGGCACCTTCCTTCTGCGTCGTGCCGAGATGGCGCCCGGCGCGAATCTCGCGCCCCGGTTCGTGGCGCAGACACTCTCGACGCCGGCTGAGGCGCGGTCCCTGGACGACTACGCGGGTGCACCGCTGCTGGTGAATGTGTGGGCGACCTGGTGCGACCCGTGCCGCGAGGAAATGCCCAGCCTCGAGCGCCTGTATCGCGAGTACCGTGATCGCGGCCTGCTCGTGGTCGCCATCAGCATCGACGACGGCGGGCAGGTTGATCTCATCAACGAGTTCGTCAGCGAGCATGGCCTGACGTTCATCGTGCTGCACGATCCGAAGGGCGCGATCATGCGCCAGTATCCCGTCCGTGGCGTGCCCCAGACGTTTCTCATTTCCCGTGACGGTGCAATCAGGGCAACCCGCTATGCCGAGGACTGGTACTCCGCTGCCAATCTGGCGCTGGTGGACTCACTGCTTCTACGGGAGCGGTAAGACTTGCGCTTCCGTGAGTGGCTTCGCCTTGCGAGAGCAGGAGAGGTGGTTCAGCGGGCCCTCGCCAGTGCACTCGTGGTGGGACCGGTGCTCATCGTCATCAACCACGGCAGCACCCTCTGGCAGGGCGACGTTGATCAGGGCATTGTCCTCCGGATCGGGTTGACCATGATCGTTCCATACCTCGTGTCGACACACGCGAGCGTTCAGGCGATACGCACTGCGAGGGTGGCCGAAGGCGGTCGTAACTGACGCTCGAACGTCGCGGTGGGAAGAGTCGGGTGGCATGCTGGGCACCGAGTCTAATGCGCCTGGAGTGTCGTCAGAGCGCGAATCGCTGAAGCCAGGAGAATTGTCCGGCCAGCCACGTCAGGCGTCCAGTCATGATGAGCAGACCGACGCCGATCAGCAGCGCGCCCCCGGCCAGCTCGACGCTGCGGTAGAACCGCCGGAATCGGAGCAGGAATCGCATCAGGTACCCGGCAAAGAGCGCCGCCAGCAGGAACGGCAGCCCCAGGCCAAGCGAGTACGCCGACAGCAGCCTGACTCCCTGCCAGACACTGTCCTGCACGGCGGCGAGGGCAAGGATCCCGCCCAGGATGGGACCGATGCAGGGCGTCCAGCCAAATCCGAATGCGGCGCCGACGGCGGCCGCGCCTCCGAACGACTTCGGCGGGTTCGACGACGAGAAGCGCTTCTCTCGGTACAGGATCGGGATCCGCACGACACCCATCATGTGCAGCCCGAACGCGATGATCAGGACGCCAGCCAGACGCGCAAAAAGGGGACCTTGCGCGTTCACGTACTGCCCGAGCCGCGTGGCCGACGCGCCGAGAAGGATGAACACGAAGCTGAACCCGCCGATGAACGCAATGGCACGGTACGCCAGCTGGGGCACCGGCACCCGCGGCGCTCCATCTGGTCCAAAGTCGTTGGACGCCGAGATGAAGGCGAGGTAGCCAGGCACGAGCGGAAGCACGCAGGGCGACAGGAATGAAACGACGCCGGCCGCGGCGGCAGCCGGAACAGAAACGCCAGCCATGGAGCGCTCCCTCGAGGAGGTCGGGCGGAGGCACGCGGAGAGCGTCCTCTGCCGGTGGGCAAGGCGCGGTACCGCCGGGGAGTTCCCTGAATCGGGAACTTCAGCGACCCCCGGTGCGTTGCCGAGCGTCGGGTCGCTGCGCCCCCGCACGGGACGGCGCTATGTCAACGAAGCTGCTCAGGAGACACCATGCGAATCAACTTCGGAAAGGCCGTCGCTGCTGGTATCATCGGTACCCTCGTCATGACAGCCGTCGGACTCTGGATGGCCCCCATGATGGGAATCCCGCGGATGAATCCCGCGGAAATGCTCGCGGGTCAGATGGGAGGCAACCTTGCCCTGGGTTGGGCGGGCCATCTGATGATCGGCTCCGTCCTCGCGGTGATCTACGCGGCCCTCTCGTCACGCATTCCCGGGCCCTTCGCGCTTCGAGGAGCGCTGTACTCATTGGCGCCATTCCTGATGGCTCAGGTTGTGGTGATGCCGATGATGGGGATGCCGCTGTTCTCGGGATCCGTGCCCATGGCAATGGGCAGCCTGATCGGGCACCTGATCTATGGAGCGGTCCTCGGATCGGTCTACGGCGCGGGCACCGAGTCCGGGACGGCACACCGGACGGTTGCGGCCTGATCGCCAGGCCGCACCGGCGGTCATGCGACCGAGTAGGCCGACGTCACCATGATCCTCAATAGCCGCGCACTTCTCCGTTGTGGCGAGGATCCGCGGCGCCAACCCAGCGGTTGCCCCGGCGGGCGATCACGTAGACGCGGGCATACCCTGTTGCATCGGGTGTGGGCAGGTAACCCATGGCGCGCACACGACCGAGCACCGCAGCGTTGAACCCGTTTTCGGTCTCGACTCGAGTCTGCGCCGCGGAAGGGTAGATCCTGGGCATTCGTACCGCCTCGAGCGGATCGAGGTCGTAGTCGAGGATGTAAACCGTCGTCTGCAGAATAGCAGCCTGGATCCGGCCGCCGCCGGGCGCGCCGACCACCAGCTGTACCCGGCCATCCCTGAGAACGATTGTCGGTGCGACGGTGGAGTTCCGGATGCGCCACGGGTTACGTCCTGTAGCGTCGGTGCCGCCTCTGCTCAAGTCGATTCCAGAGTCATTCAGAATGAAGCCGGACGCCGTCGCACCAGAACCGAACGTCGAGCTGTTGGTTCTCGAGAGGGCCACTGCGTTCCCCTCGGCATCCACCACGGACAGGTGCGTAGTTTCACCGGCGTCGGCGGTCGCAGGCCTGTCCGGCTCCGGCCCGGTGAACGCGCCCGTCGCTGTCTGGCCGGCGTGGCCGTAGGGTTGCAGCGGTGCGCAGCGAGGCGATGGTGGTGCGGTGTTGAATCGAATCAGACTATCGACGCGGGGAATCTGTGCGACCGCGCGACCGGTTCCCACCAGAGCACTGCGCTCGGCTGCAAAGCTCTTCGAGACCACCCACGTGGCAGGCACGGTCGCCCAGTTCGGGTCGCTGTTGACTCGATTGTCGGTGTTCGCTACCCGGATCGCCGAGGCCAGGACATCGAACGCCTCGGCCGACTGCGTCGGGTAGCCCATCGCCCGGAGGTCGTGCGGCTCGAGGAGATTGAGCGTGTGCAGGAGCTGGAGCCCGGTCTGCGGCGGGGGCGCCGAGAGAACGACATAGCCGCGGTACTCGGCGCAGAGCGGACGCTTCCACTGCGGCCGGTACGCCGCGAAGTCGGCGAGCGTCGCGGGATGCCCGCCCCGATTGAGCACCTCGACGACTGCCTGCGCCGTCTCGCTCCGATAGAAACCTTGTGGCCCGTCCGCGGCAATGCGACGCAGCGCAGCGGCAAGCTCGGTATTCCGCAGGATGTCGCCCGGATCGAGCGGCTTGTCGTTAGGCAGGAAGAGGCGCACCGACGGGGGAAAGCGGCTGAGTTTCTGGCGTGCGCCGACGATCATGTCCGCCAGGATCTGGTTGACCGGAAACCCGTCTTCCGCCAGGCGGATGGCCGGCGCGAGGACTTCGGCCCGCGACAGCTTGCCGTAGCGTTCGTGCGCCTCCAGGAGGCCCGCCACCTCGCCCGGGATTCCCACGATCCTGAGGTTCGCCACGGTCGAGTCGAGCGCGCCGATGCCCCGCCACGTCTCGACACGTTGCGCGCTGTAGAAGTCGATGTACTCTGCCCGGCCCTCGCGCTGCAGCCAGATCAGCATTCCACCGCCCCCGCCGAGGCCGGACATCTGGGGCTCGCCGACGCCCAGGGTAAACGCCGTCGCCACCGCCGCGTCCACGGCGTTCCCTCCGCGGCGGAGCATCTCGACACCCGCTTCACTCGCCTGCGGATGTGCCGCGCTCACCATCCCATTCGGCGCTACGAGTCGCTTGCCGAGGTCGGGCGCCGAAGTGACCGGCTGGACAGTCGACCGCTGGCCGCATGCCGCCAGCAGCGACAGCGCGATCACGAACCAGCGCATTGCTCTCCTCATTGTCCCCTCCATCCGGGCCAGCGCACGGCGTTCTCCTGCGGGTCGCTCATCGAGCGCGCACCGTGATGCTCAACGGATGCGGCATGAAGCGCAAGTCCTGATGCCGCGCAAGATCATGACGACCTCCCCGCTCGACGTCATTGCGGCCGGCGGGCGGCTCGGGGTTTGGGCCGGAACGCGCTTGACTCCATCACGCAGCAACTCCGCGGAGACTGGGTGCGATGGTTCCCGGAAGATCATCGCGAACGTCGTCATGAGGTTCGGACGGAACCTGACCCGCGTCGCAGGCGATGTCGCCTTCGTCCGCTCCGCATTACGCACCGTGCTCCTGGTTGACGCTCTGACGTCTTTTGAATCGGCTGTGAATCCGCAAGAATTGCTTGACTCGTGTGACCATACTGGGTACACTCATACCCATAATGGGCACATCTGCCTCAGCTGATAGTGTCGCTCGCCTTCTTTTCGGGTCGGTCCGGCGCGAAGTGCTGGCTCTGCTGTTGAGTCACCCGGACGAGCGGTTCTATTTTCGTGAGTTGCTACGCGCGGTCGGTGGCGGTTCGGGCGCGGTTCAGAGGGAGCTCAAACAGTTGGTGGACGCTGGACTGGTGCTCCGCGAGGCGGACGGTAACCAGGTCTATTTCTCGGCGAACCGCGAAGCCCAGATCTTCCCTGAGCTGCAGGCGATCATCCAGAAGACCGCCGGTGCTGCGGACGGGCTTCGAAGCGCGCTCGCGACCTTCGTGAGCAAGGGACGAATCGAACTGGCGCTGATCTACGGGTCCGTCGCCGCCGGCAAGCAGTCGTCGAAGAGTGACATCGACCTGCTGGTTGTGGGGGATATATCACTTGCCGACCTGGTGCCGGCGCTGAGGCATGCGGAGGCGAGGTTGCGGCGTGAAGTGAACGTCTCTGTCTACCCAGCGACAGAGTTCAGGAAGAAGGTGAAGAACGGAGCTGTGTTCCTGACACGCATCCTGAAGGGACCGAAGCTGTTCGTGGCCGGAGACGAAAGTGAGCTTGACCGACTGGCTCGCTAATCGCTGGATCGTCGCGCACGAACCGAGCGTCGAGGAGATGACGGAACTCTTCGCGGTGATCGATCGCGATCTGGAGGATGCGGCGGTGCCGCGACTCAGCGAGGATTGGCGACTGGGGATTGCGTACAATGCCGCCCTGCAGCTCGCGACGCTGGCGCTTGCCGCCGAGGGGTACCGTCCGGGTCGCGAACGCGCGCACGAGCGTGCTATTCTGTCGCTCAGGTTCACGCTCGGCACTGCCGCCAGGACTGTAGATCTGATCGACGCGGTCCGCCGCAAGCGCAACCAGATCAACTATGAACGTGCCGGCACGACTTCGGCAGCGGAGGCCGACGAGTTCTACCAAGTGGCGGTGGCGTTGCGCGCCGAGGTCTTGCGCTGGCTGCGGAAGGAGCATCGGGCGCTGTGCCCGCCCGGGATCGCGATCCAACGACCACGGAGTAGTCGACGACTGAACTGATCGGGGACGGCAAGCAGGATGACAAGGGCCCAAAGGTGGCACCGCCCTCGATCGCACTACTGTTTCAAGGCGCAAACGGGCGAGGGCTCCGCCGCGTGGTTGTGCAATCAGGCTTCCCGTGCGACGATACGCCCCACCCCTCCGGAGCTGCCCATGTCCCTCCCGCGTGTCATTGTCGGCTGCGCTCTCGCCATCGGCGCTCTGGCGCTTCCCGCGTTTGCCCAGCGCCCCGTCAAGGTCTACATCTCCGTGGACATGGAGGGAGTCGGCGGCGTGGTGACCAGTGAGCAGCTCGGCCCCACCGGATTCGAGTACGCGCGCGCACGGCAGTGGATGACCGACGAGGCGCTGGCCGCGATTCAGGGAGCCCGGGAAGCCGGTGCAACCGAGATCATCGTCAGCGACTCGCACGGCAACGGCCAGAACCTCCTCATCGACCAGTTCCCGGCTGACGTGACCCTGATCCGTTCCTGGCCGCGACCACTGATGATGATGGAAGGGATCGACGCGTCCTTCGCGGCGGCGGTTTTCGTCGGATACCACGCTGGCACCTCCAACGTGAACGGCGTGCGGGCGCACACCATGTCGAGCGCTACACTGACGAGCGTGAAACTCAACGGAGTGGAGGTACCGGAAGGGGGGCTCAACGCGGCCATTGCGGGACACTTCGGCGTGCCGGTCGTGGCGGTCACAGGAGACGACGCAGCGGTCGCCGAGGTACGCCAGTTCACGGGTCCGATTGCCGGCGCCGTGGTGAAACGGGCCATTTCATTCCACGCCGCCTCTACGCTGACACCCAAGGCAGCACAGGATCTGATCCGGGCGAGCGTGAAATCGGGAGTCGAACAACGGGCGTCGTCGCGGCCGCACATCCTTGCCGGGCCGATCACGCTGGAGATGTCGTTCAAGCACTACCGGACGGCGGAGCTGCTGGCTTACCTGCCGATCGTGACCCGCGTGGACGCTCACACGATCCGGTTCGTGGGGAAGGACATCGTCGAGGTGTCGAAGTTCATCGAGTTCGTGAACTCGTACCAGGTGGGCATCGCTCCATAGAACGGGCCGCGGCGCCACGACGGTCTCGCGAATCGAGAGAGTCCGCACCTCGCCCGGCGTCGTAATCGGTCACCGCGCGACGTCCCGTCACTCCACCACCTTCGAGACCTTACACGTACTGACCGCGGGCGCCAATTTTGTCACCCGTCTGCCTGACTACCC
>DASWGU010000124.1:0-26208 GCA_036393555.1 Gemmatimonadaceae bacterium | reverse complement strand
GCTCCTCTTCCAGCGATTCCGGGTTGTCGCGCGAACGCGCCAGGGGGAAAAGCCCTTCCTCGAGTCCGGTCAGGTACACGACAGGGAACTCCAGGCCCTTGGCGTTATGCAGGGTCATCAGGGTGACGGCGTCAGCGTCCGGGCCAATGGTGTCCAGACTGGTGACCAGCGTGGCACGCTGAAGAAAATGATCCAGCGGCGTCAGTCCGATCTCGCCGAGTTCGTCCTGGACCGTTTCCACCGCCCCGGCGATGAGTTCGCGAACGTTATCCAGGCGTTCGTGCGACCCGGGACCCTCGGCGCGGAGGTGGTCCTCGTACCCGATGGCTGTGACGATTTCGCGAAGGAGCTCGTTCACCGGCGCCTCCCTTGCCCGTTCCCGGAATCGCTCGACGAGCGAGGAGAAGACGGCAAGGGCATCGCGAGCCGCCGCGCGCAGTGCCCCGGCACAGTCCGGATGCGTGGACGCAGCGAGCATCGGGATGCCCCGTTCCGTGGCGAACGCGGCCAGTGCCTGCAGCGACGTTTCCCCGATGCCGCGCCGGGGGACGCCGACCGCGCGCCGGAACGCCTCGTCGTCGGCGGGATTGGCCACCAGCTTGAGCCAGGCAAGCAGGTCGCGGACCTCGCGCCGATCGTAGAAGCGCGTCGCGCCGACGAGTCGGTACGGAATGCCCTGGCGCCGCAGGGCCTCCTCGATCGCACGGCTCTGCGAGTTGGTGCGGTAGAGGATCACGAAGTCGCCCAGCGGGCGCCGGCCGGCCGCGTAGCGCTGTCCCTGTATTTCGCCGACGACGAACTCCGCCTCGTCGCGTTCGTCCAGTGCAGCGACCACCTGTACCGCGGGGCCCGCCGGCCGGGTGGTTCGCAGTGTCTTGCCCTTCCGGGACGCGTTCGGCATGATGGCCGCGTTGGCCAGGGCGAGGATCTGCGGCGTGGATCGGTAGTTCTCCTCGAGCCGCACGACCCGCGCGCCGGGGAAGTCCTGCTCGAAGTCGAGGATGTTCCGGATGTCGGCCCCACGCCACCCATAGATGGACTGATCGTCGTCGCCCACGACAGTCACGTTGCCGTGACCGCCGCCCAGGAGTGACACCAGGCGATACTGCGCACGGTTGGTGTCCTGGTACTCATCGACAAGGACATGCCGGAACCGCCGCCGGTACTGCTCCAGTACCTCGGGGTTCTGCTCCAGCAGCATGACGGGCAGCACCAGCAGGTCGTCGAAGCTGACCGCGTTGGCCTGACGAAGCGCGGCGTCCAGCTCACGATACACCTGCGCCGCCGCCCTGGAGAACGGGTCCTTCGCGAGTTGCTCGAACTCGGCCACCGGGACGAGCGCGTTCTTCGCATCGGAGATGGACGCGACGATCGCCTGTGGGGGACGATCTCTGGCGGAGATCCGCAAGCGCTCCATGACATGCTTCACGGCGGCAAGCGTGTCGTCTTCGTCGTAGATGGTGAAGGCCGGCGTGCGTCCGAGCAGCGGCGCGTGGATGCGCAGCAGTCGCGCTCCGATCGAGTGAAACGTCCCGCACCACATGCCCGACGGCTCCGAGCCGAGCAGGTCGCCGATGCGCGTCTTCATTTCACCGGCCGCCTTGTTGGTGAAGGTGACGGCCAGGATCTGTCTCGGACTGACTCCCTCATGCTCGATCAGGCGCGCGACGCGCCGCGTGAGCACGCGCGTCTTCCCGGAGCCGGCTCCCGCCAGGACCAGAAGCGGCCCTTCCGCGTGCAGTACCGCCTCGCGCTGCGCCGGATTCAGCGCCGACACCAGGTCACCACGTACATCCACTGAAGTCATGCGGGCAAGATAATCTCGAAGCGTGCGCCGCGGTCGGACGGCAGCAGGGCAAGCGAACCCCGATGCCACTCGGCAATGATGCGATGTGCCAGCGCGAGCCCGATGCCCCAGCCGCGCGCCTTGGTGGTGAATCCCGCCTCGAAGATGCGCCGGCGCAGTTCGCGCGGTACGCCGGGCCCGTCGTCGGTGACCCGGATTCGCACGTCACCCTCGGGCAGCCGGTCACCCCGTACGTGAATGTGGCCGCCGCGCCCCGCGAGCGCGTCGACCGAGTTCTTGACCAGCGCCTCCACGGCCCACTCGATGAGAACCGGATCCCCCCGGACCACCAGCGGACCGGTCGTTTCCAGGTCGATGCGCACCGGGTGCGCCAGCGTGGGGACGCGGGCTCGGAAGTAACTCGTCACGCGCGCCAGGATCCCGTCCACGTCCAGGTCTTCCCGCTGAGGGGGACGACCGATGCGCTCGAAGCGGTGCGCCACCCGCTCCAGCCGCTCGAGGTCGCCGCCCATGTGCTCGACCGCTCGCGCGGCCAACGGATCCTCCTCGCGTTCGCCCAGCAACTCGATCCAGCCCGAAAGGCTGGAGAGCGGCGTCCCCAGCTGGTGCGCCGACTCGCGCGCCATGCCGGCCCAGACCCGTTCACGGTCGGCGCGGGCGCGTGCCTGCAGAGCGTACGCACCGGCCAGCAGCAGGAGGGCCAGCGTGAACACCTGAAGCCAGGGGATGATCTGCAGTCCCTTCACCAGCCGGGTGTGCCCGAAGTGAATCGTCTGCTCGGTTCCCAGGCTTTGCGCCGTCAGGGGCGGGTTCTGCGCGTCGAGTCGCGTGATCCACTCGCGGGCTCGCGGATCGTCCGCCGTGAACGGGAGATTGGCCACCGCGGTGGGCGTTCCTGCGGCATCGGTGACGATCATGGGCACGCCCGACTCCCGGATGTCGTTGAGGAGCTCGAACAGAGCGGAGGCCGCATCGACAGTCGGGTCCTGCGCGGCGAGCACTTCGGCGAACATCTCGCTGGTGCGCTGAGCCTCCCGGCGCAACTCGACGACGACCCGCTGGGTGAACAGCACGTATGAGCCCAGCAGGAGCGCGACCGCGACGATCACCACGACGATGACGCCGCGGCGCATGCTACTTCAGGACGTCGGTACCGACGTAGGGCCGGAGTACGTCGGGCACCGTCACGCTGCCGTCAGGGTGCTGGTAGTGCTCCAGGATGCACGCGATGACGCGGGGAAAGGCGAGGCCGGACCCGTTCAGCGTGTGCAGGTAGCGCGGCTTCTCGCCCGGGGCCGGTCGGTACCGGATGTTGGCGCGGCGGGCCTGAAAGTCGGTGAAGGTGCTGCACGAAGAAACCTCGAGCCACTTCCCCACGCCGGGGGCCCAGGCCTCGAGATCGTATGTGCGTGCGCTGCCGAAGCCGGTGTCGCCCGCGGCGAGCAGTACTCGCCGGTACGGCAGCCCGAGCCGCTCGAGCAGCGTCTCGGCATGCCTCGTCAGGCGCTCATGCTCGGCGTCGCCGTCTTCGGGCGCGCAGTACCGGACCATCTCCACCTTGTCGAACTCGTGGACGCGCAGCAGGCCTCGCGTGTCCTTGCCGGCCGCCCCGGCCTCGCGACGGAAGCAGGGCGTGTACGCCACGAAACCGCGCGGCAGCGTGAGCGCGTCGACGATCTCGTCGCGATAGAGGTTGGTGACGGGCACTTCCGCCGTCGGCACGAGAAACAGGTCCTCGTCCTTCAGCGCGTACATGTCATCCTCGAACTTGGGCAGCTGCGTCGTTCCCGTCATGGAGGCGCGATTCACCACGACCGGTACCCAGACCTCCTCGTACCCGTGCTCTCCGACGTGTATGTCGATGAAGTAGTTCAGCATGCCGCGCGTGAGGCGCGCGCCCAGCCCCCGAAAGACAATGAAGCCCGACCCGCTGATCTTCGCCCCGCGGGGCAGATCGATAATGCCTGCCGCCTCGGCAACTTCCCAATGTGGCCTGACCCCGTCCGCCGGTCGCGGCGTACCCCAGGTGGACATCACGACATTGGCTTCCTCGCCTCCCTCCGGCACGTCCGGAAGTGTGAGATTCGGCACGCCGAGGAGGATTCCGTCCAGCTCCGACTCGACCTGCGCGAGTTCCCCCTCCAGGCGCTGAATCTCTTCTCCCAGCTCGCGGCCGAACACCATCAGCGGTCCGGCGTCCTCACCTGCCTTCCGGCGGCGGGCCACTTCCAGCGAATTGGCGTTGCGCGCCGCCTTGCGCTCCTCGACGGCCTGGATGGTGGTGCGCCGGTCCCGGTCGAGCAGGACGCCGCGGTCGATGAGGGGCGCGAACTCGTCGAGCTTTCGCCGCCGACGCATCGCGTCACGCAACAGATCGAGCTGGTCGCGGAACACCCGCGCGTCGTGCATGGGTCAGTTCGTGGGGACGCCGGGCAGAAAGGACCGGAACCCGCAGTTGGGATCGTACGTGATCTCGAAGGACAGCAGCCGCCGCGTCTGGTCGATGGCCAGGATGCGGATCTTGCTGTACAGAAACTGCGACGTCTGAAACTGGCATTGGTCGGCGCGCAACTCGACCAGCACGGCCTCCCGGAGGCCGAGCGTCACCGTGGAGTCGTACTCATACCCCGTCACCGGTGCTTGCGTGAGATCGTCGTAGTCCCCCGTCACGCGCTGCAGTCCGACGAAGCGGTTGGAGGTGACGGCACCACCCACCAGGCGCGCGGGGATCACCACCACCTCGCCCGATTCGTCGATGTCGAACACGAGGTCGAATCCGTACGTCGGCTCGAGTCGGAGCGGGGTGAAGAACACGATGTTGAACGCCGACGGCACGTTCACCGGGGTCTCGGAAACGGCGTACACCACGAAGCTGTCGGTCCGCACCGACGTGGTTGCCCGCGGCGCAAACGGGTCGTCGCAGGCTCCAGCCACGACAAGGCCGATCAATAGTCCGACGAGCGCGAGACGCCGACGTCCGGGAAGCGCAAAACGCGACTGAAGAGGCGTGATGATCACGGCGAACAGTAACCTGCTAACCTGTGGTCTTTCAAGCGATTGCCAGCTTGACTTCACTCTGTCCCAAATTATGCTTCGCACGACCGAAGCCGGAGCTGCCCTTGCCCACCATCCACGACCTCGTCCGGGCTATCGCGCAGCGCGAGGGCGTCGAGGCGGTGGTCATTCTGGGGCGCGATGGACTGCTGATCGATGCGCGGACCTCGGGGGAACTGGATGGGGAGCTGCTGGCGGCCATGACCCCAGCCATCATCAGTGCGGCCGAGGCACTCGGACAGTCTGCCGCTCGCGGCTCGCTCGTCACGGCGGTGCTGGAGTACGATCGCGGTACGGCGATCGTCTCCTGCGTCTCGGTAGACGCCTTGATGCTGGTGCTGGTGCATTCGAGTGCCAACGTTGCGTCGCTGCTGTACGACCTGCGCCGCCATCGAGCCAATATCGCCTCCCTGGTGTGATCCCCACTCCGCCGGTCGAACGCGCCCATGTTCTGGTGGTGGACGACGAACCTCACGTCGGCCGCATCATCCAGATGAAACTCGAGCAGGGCCCCTTCCGGGTCACGCTGGCGTACGACGGCATCGAGGCGCTGGAAGCGCTGGAGCGTGAGGTCGATCTGCGCATGGTCCTGCTCGATCTCATGATGCCGCACGTCTCCGGACTGGAGGTCCTGGCCCGGATGCGCGCCAGCGAGCGTACCCGCGAGCTGCCATGCGTGATCCTCACCGCCGCCGGGAACGATGCCCAACGCGAGCGCGCGATGACACTCGGTGCCACCGACTTCATGACCAAGCCGTTCAGCCCCAAGCGCCTCCTGCACCGGACCGCCGAACTGGTCGGCGTGAATATGGACCGGCCCGAGGGTGGCGACGGGTGAGCACCTGGTGCGTCGTCCTGGCCGGAGGCGTGGGATCGCGCTTCTGGCCCCTGAGTACGTCGCGTCGCCCCAAGCAACTCCTTCCACTCGCCAGCGATCGCCCGCTCCTGCGTGACTCGCTGGACCGGATGGCTCCGCTGGCCGATCCGGCGCACACGCTCATCCTCACCAACTCGACGCTGGTGGATCCGATTCGGGCGCTGGCACCGGAGGTCCCGGCCGCGAACGTCATTGCCGAACCGCGACCAGCCGGTACGGCCGCGGCGCTCACCTGGGCGGCTTCTGTCATTGCGCTGACCGATTCAACCGAATCGGTCATGCTGAGCATCCATGCCGACTGGGCGGTGGCAGATCCTGATGGATTCCGCACCGTGCTGGCGCGGGCCGCCGAGATCGCGCGGGCTGAGAAGGCACTGGTAACGGTCGGTGTCGTACCCAGCCGTGCCGACCCGGGTTATGGGTACATCCAACCCGGCGTGCCGCTCGATGGTACGTCGGCATCCAGCAGCGCCCGGCGCGTCGCCCGGTTCGTGGAGAAGCCGGACTCCGCGCACGCGGAGGCGATGGTGAGGGCAGGGTGCCTCTGGAATTCGGGCATCTTCGTCTGGCAGGCTGGTGACTTTCTGGACGAAGTGCGGGCCCACTGCCACGAGGTGGCGCCCTCGCTCGACGCGCACGAAGACGACCTCGCCGCGTTCTTTGAGTCGATCACGAAGACGGTATCGGTCGACGTCGGGGTCCTGGAGCGGAGTTCCCGGGTCGTGGTCATTCCCGGCGACTTCGGGTGGGACGACGTCGGCACATGGGCGGCGCTCCGCCGCGTACGGCAAGCCGATGCGGCAGGCAACGTGACCGCCGGGCCGGTGCATGCCGTGCGGGCGGGGAACAACGTGGTGCACGCCGAGGGCAACGAGGTGGTGCTGTTCGGGGTGTCGAACCTGGTGGTCGTGACGCATCGTGGACTCACGCTGGTGACGACCATGGATTACGCTGGCGACCTGAAGGAGCTTCTCGCCGCGCTGCCGGCCCGAGTGCGGGAGCGCGAATGAGCCTCGTCTTCGTCGACGACGCCACCGCGGCCGGGTTCGCGCCGTTTGCGCTGACGCGGCCGGCCTGCGAGCTGCGGGCCGGCGGTGAACTCGTCAGGCGTCGCTGGGAAAGCTCTCTCGGCGCTCCCACCACAGGGTTCGTCGGCGCGGAGCATCTGCTGGACTTCGACGAACCGGGGGCTGCGAACGCCATGGGCGGACGCGTACCCGCCGGGTCCATCGTCGTGAACGCCCGCTGCGCGGTGTCGCTCGCGCCGGCGCCACGCGAGGCGGACGCCTGGCGGTGCGAAGGACGGATCGCCGCGGTTCGCGTTCGATCTACCTTCGACGTAACGGACGGGCCCGCACTCTGGGACGAAGTGGAGCGCACGGCGGGACGGGGCGCCATGGTGGACGTGGAGGGGCGCTGGATGGACAGCGTGTGGGATCTCGTCAGGCACCTGCCCGACCTGCTCGCGCTCGACATCCCGCGCATTGCGGAAGCGCTCGCGACCCATTCGCCCGTCGGCATCACCCGACTGGGCCCGCACCCGGTCTATATCGAACGTGGTGCGACCATGGAACCACACATCGTGGTGGACGCCATGGCTGGACCCGTGCTGGTACGCCGGGGCGCCGTCGTCCATGCGTTCACCCGACTCGTGGGGCCCTGCCTCATCGGCGAGGATGTCATCGTACACGGCGGGCGGATTGCCACCAGCTCCATTGGCGAGTACTGCCGGGTGTGCGGCGAGGTGAGCACCTCGGTCTTCACCGGGCACGCCAACAAGGCGCATGACGGCTTCATCGGCCACTCGGTGCTGGGACGATGGGTGAATCTCGGTGCCTCCACCGTCGGCAGCAACCTGAAGAACAACTATGGAGAGGTCGCGATGTGGACGCCGGGCGGTGTGGAACCGACCGGGCTGCAATTCCTGGGCACGATGTTCGGCGATCACGCCAAGACGGCGATCGGCACACGCCTGACGACTGGTGCCGTGATCGGGACCGGGGCCAACGTGCTGGGCAGCAGCCTGACACCCAAGGTGGTCCCGCCGTTCGCGTGGGGCTCGGACGAGAGCAGTCGCTGGGACCTGGAGCCGTTCCTGGTCACCGCGGAACGCGTCATGAAGCGGCGCCATCTCACGCTCACCGAGAAGGGGCGGCGCCAGCTGACCGCCGCCTGGCACGTGGCCATGAGAGGAGTCCGATGAGAGTCCATTCCCTCGGTTCGGGGAGCGGCGGCAACGCCATCGTACTGGAGAGCGACCGCCAGCGGATCATGGTGGATGCCGGCTTCGGGGTACGGGCGCTCGCCGCGCGCCTCAAGGCCGCGGACGTTGCTCCGAGCTCCATTTCGGCGCTGATCGTGACGCATGAACACGGCGATCACGGCTGCGGCGCCACGGCCGCCGCCAGACGTTGGCACTGGCCGATCTATGCGACGGCGGGAACGCTGTCGCAGCTTGGCGATGGACGACGGGAAGGCGGCGATGGTCGCGCACCGGGTTCCAGGCGCCGCGCGGCGAGGCATGTCGTCGATACTCGCACGGAGCTGGTCCTCGACGACTTCTCCATCCGGTTCGTTCGGGCGCCGCACGATGCCCGGGAGCACGTCGCGCTGGTGGCGGACGTGCGATCCACCGGTGAGCGCGTGGGCGTCGCCTACGACATCGGTCACGTGACGGAGCGATTCGTCAACCAGTTCGCCGGCCTTGACGTGCTGCTGCTGGAATCGAACTACGATCCGGAAATGCTGCGGACGGGTCCCTATCCGTGGCCGGTGAAGCAGCGCGTGGCCGGACCGAAGGGACATCTCAGCAATGGCGAGGCCGCCGTCATGGCGCGCGCCTGCGTGCACCGCGGGCTGCGTCACCTGCTGCTCTGCCACCTGAGCGAGACGAACAACCGACCCGACATCGCGCTTCGCGCGACGAAGTCGGCGCTCCGGGGCTCGGGATTTCGCGGCACGCTGCGGGCGGCGAGGCAGGATGAGCTCGTCACCCTCAATGGGGTGGCGCAGATGGAGCTGGCGCTCTAACTCATCATCGATCAGCACAAGGCCGTTGGCGTCTACCATCTGTCTGTCCCCTCGCCCGGGCTCACTCATGCGCTCAAGGCTATCAGCACTACTCGTCATGACGCCCTTCATGCCACTCGTGGCTCAATCGACAACGGGCCATCCCCTGCCCGTCCCCGGCCGGTCCATCGTCACGACGAAGCTCGGGATTGTCGCGGCCAGCCAGCCGCTCGCGGCACAGGCGGGGGTGCGCATGCTCGAATCGGGTGGGAACGCCATTGACGCGGCGATAGCCGCCAACGCCGTGCTCGGCCTGGTCGAGCCGCACATGAACGGCGTGGGCGGCGACCTGTTCGCCATCGTCTACGAGGCCGGCACGGGGAAGCTGCACGGACTCAACGCATCCGGCTGGACCCCGACCGGGATGACGCCGGCGTTCCTCGCGTCGCGGAACGTCACCCGCATGCCTAACACGGGCGTCTACTCGGTCACGGTGCCGGGCGTGGTGGCAGGCTGGGAGGCGTTGCGGACGCGGTTCGGCACCAAGCCGTTCGCCGAGCTGCTCGCTCCGGCGATCTGGTACGCGGAGAACGGCTTCCCCGTCACCGAGGTCATCGCCGGGGAATGGGTGGAAGCACAGCGCAAGCTCTCCGCGACGGAAGAATCGCGTGCCACCTATCTGCCGGGCGGCCGGGCCCCGGCATTTGGCGAGGTGTTCACCAACCCGAATCTGGCGCGCACCCTCCAGCGTATCGCCGAGCGGGGCCCCGCTGGCTTCTACCGGGGCGAGACGGCCGACGCGATCCTGACGCTCCTTCAAGCGAACGGCGGAACCATGACGGCGGCAGATCTCGCCGAGTTCGCGCCCGAATGGCAGGACCCGATCAGCACCACGTATCGCGGCTGGACAGTGTACGAGTTGCCGCCCCAGGGTCAGGGCATTGCCGCGCTGATGATGCTGAACATCATGGAACGGTATCCGCTGGGCGAATGGGGGTTTCACGACCCCCGCTCGCTGCACGTCATGATCGAAGCGAAGAAGCTGGCCTACGCGGACATGCTGCAGCACGTGGGCGATCCGAAGTTCTCCGCCATCCCGGTGGCGCAGTTGTTGTCGCGAAACCACGCGGCGGCGCGGGCAGCCAGGCTCGATCCGGACAAGGCCGCCTGCGACGTGGCGCCGGCCAACACCGGTGAACTCGAAGGCGCCCACGGCGGGGACACGATCTACCTGACGGTGATCGACCAGGACGGGAACATCGTGTCGCTGATCCAGAGCGTCTACTCGGCGTTCGGTTCGGGGCTGGTCCCGAAGGACATGGGCTTCGCGCTGCACAACCGCGGCGCGCTGTTTTCGCTGGACCCGGGACGTCCCAACACCCTGGAACCACGCAAGCGGCCGCTGCACACGATCATCCCGGCGTTCATGGAAAAGGACGGCGTCCGCATCGGTTTCGGCATCATGGGCGGATGGAATCAGTCACAGGCCCACGCGCAGTTCGTCGCGAACATTGCCGACTACGGCATGACAATCCAGCAGGCGCTGGAGGCGGGCCGGTTCACCAAGGGCTCATTCCGCGGCTGCGACGTGCAGGTGGAGGCGCTGATTCCCGCGTCGTCGCGTCAGGCGCTCACGGCACTGGGTCACGACTTGCGCCTGGTTCCGCCGCGGTCGGACACGTTCGGTCGGGGACAGGTGGTGATGAGCACGCGGGCCGGTGTGCACTTCGGGGCGTCGGAGCCACGTCACGATGGGGCTGCGATACCGCAGGGGCCGGCTGTCAGGAGGTAGAAGAGGCCAATCAGAGGTGGAAGACGGTAACCAGGCGGTGCTATTCCACGCCAAGCTCCTGTTCCATTCTGATTCAGAAGAACCTCGGATTGACCACGTTGTTGAAGATGGAACCGAACGTATAGGTCAGCCCCACGAACGCGTTGTATTCGAAGCCGGTCAGGAGCGCGCGCCGCCGGAGTAGCAGATCGGCCTGGTCGCGGTCACCCTTGGGCAGATAAACCTGGTCGTGGATCCACTCGTATCCGCCCCCGAACCGCACGCTGAGCCCCTGGAAGATCCGCACGCTGACGTCGCCGGACAGGTCCGTGCTTCGCTTCGACAGATCGTTCGTGTAGCCGCGGTGCTCGAGCCGCAGGCCGCTGGACCCCCATGGCTGGCGCGTGGCGTAGATCGCCGCGGCGAAATACATGGGGAACGTCTCCTTCAGCTTGTCAAAGATCGTCGTGTCATTGTAGACGAAGTCGTCGACGCCGGCGCCCACTTGCAGCGCCAGGCGCCGCCGGGTGAACTCGCTGTAGGGGAAGATGTTGTACTCCACGGCGGGCATGAACTCGATGCGGCGCTTCTGGTTCCTGAACCGGCTCGAGGACACGGCGGCGCGGAAACCAGTCGAGAGGTGGCCCGTCACGCTTTTCACGAGCAGGAACTCCGTGTTCCAGTTCTGCTGGTTGTTGGTAACCGTGTCGCTCGAGACGAGATTGCCGTCATCGTCGAAATCATCGTCGATCACCCGCTCACGCTCGGTGTTGAGGGATGCGCCGAAGGCGACCTTCCAGGCTTCCGTCGTGCGGTTCGCGTTGACCTCCGTATCCAGTTCCAGGTTGCGGTAGTTCTGCTCGCCGCCGACGTCGCCCCTGACGTCGATCTCGAAGACCCATGCTTTCCATGGGTCGTTGGCCGGCATGGTCTGCGTGCCGGGGCCTCGCGCGTCAATCTGCGGCGCGGACGAGATGCGGAGGGCCTGTGCGCCGCCGGCTCGCGCGACGAAGGGCGCCAGCCCGGCCGCCAGCGTCCGCGTGAGACCCTGGCGCTCCTCGTCGTCCGTCGTCGTCGGGTTGGACGTGTACGTCAACGTGTCGGCGCGGCCCGCGTAGGCCCGGAGACCGATGAAGGCCAGCGTATAAGCATCCCCCCCGGCACCGGCATCCTGAGAAGTGATCAGCACGTGCACGTCGGCCACAGCCCGGTCCCGCAGCCAGTTCACGAACGAGATCTCCGTGCGGATGTACTGGCTGTCGCAGCCGCCCCGGCAGTCGAGGAACACACCCAGCGGGCCGGCTTGAGCCGACGCCGGCCGGGGGACCATGTCGGCCGTTGCAGCGACGAATGCCAGCGGCAGCACGCGGACCAGCTCCATGTCGTTTCCTCCGGAAAGCGATAAGGGTGCGACGACAGTACGTCACCGCACCCCACAGGTTACGAACGCAGTGGCCTGCCTTCGGGCATGGTCAGTATCGATTCATGATGGCACCATAGAGCGTCTGCAGCCGCTCGGGTGAACCAACGAAGAGATTCTCGGGAATCTGCCGGTACTGCAGGATCTCCGAGTAGATCTGCGCCTGCTCGTACTTGTTGACGCCCAGCCCGGCGAGATACTGGAGCCTCAGGTTGCGATCGCGGTTCACCTGCGCGTCGGACAGCCACGGACGCAGCATCGGCCCCTGTGCGGCAAAGGTCGAGAGCAGGTCAGTGCCACTATAGAACCCGATCTCGGCCAGCGACTGCACCACATTGGCGAACTCCGGGCTGGCCAGCCGCTGCTCGATCCGGTCCACGTCGATCTTCGCATCTCCCTTCTGCCCGAGCAGCACGACGTCGTATCCGCCGCCCTGATGCGTATTACCGAAGATCATGCCGTTGGGAAAGACCTCCAGGAACGTGGCCACCTCGCTCTTCACGGCCTGCATCCCGCTCTCGTAGAGCTGCACGAAGACCGTGATGACACCACCGTCGTTCAGGTGGTCACGAATGACCTCGAAGAACTCCTTTGTGTACAGCGTCGCCGCGCCCTTGACCCAGGGATCGAACGGGTCGGACGTGATGGCATCGAAGGTCTGGCTCGTCGTGAGGAGGTAGTGGCGTGCGTCGTCGATCTGCACCCGGACCTTTGGATTACGCACGACGTCGTAGTTGTGTTCCGAGAAGTACGTCGACACGACTCGCGGCACGAGAGGCTCGATCTCCGCAATGACGACGCTGTCCACGCTGGGACTGATGCTTACGGCACCGGCGGTGACACCCGCTCCGCATCCGATGACGAGGACGCTGCTGGGATTCGCTGGTACCAGCGTGGTCAGATGGCCGAGCATGCGCTGGAGCCGCATGTCCTGGGGCAGGCTCGACGCCTGCACCTTGCCTGCGTTGTGGTAATTGAGCGCCCCGCTCGCCTCGCGCGACACGGCCATCGAGGAGTTCATTCCTTCGCCCACGTAGATGAACTCGCCGTGGCTCCCCATCCAGGTTACCGCGTACCGGCCATATGCGACCAGGATTGGCGGCACGGGCGCGACAGTGGAAATCAGCCACGCCGTCAGACCTACAGTGAGGATGCCGAACATGCCGCCGCGGGAAGAGACCTGCAGCCGGCCGCCGCCCTCCCGTGACAATTCGAACGTGAACATCAGCAGCGCGCTGATGGCTGCGAGGATCATGAGGGCGCGCTGGCTCCCCTGGGTGCCCAACGTGGCGATGCCGACCAGGCTCGCCAGCATGGCCCCGAGAATGGCACCCACCGTGTTCGCCGCGTAGACCGAGGCAACGAGGCGACCGGGATCCTGGCCCTTCTCCGCGATAGCGGCCAGGGCCAGCGGGAAGCTCATGCCCCAGAGCACCGCGCCTGGCAGGACGACCCACAAGGCTCGGACCAGGTCGATCTGGAAGGTTGCGGTAGACGTCGGCGCAAGCGCCGGATTCACCGGCCAGTACGGTAGCGCCGTCGTGGCCGAATACGCCGCCCATGCGATCGCCACCACGATGAGGAGCTGACAGGCTCCGAGCGCCGTCCGCGGGTTCTTCACGTTGCGGGCGACGGCCGCTCCGAAACTGCTTCCCGCACCGAGTCCGACCAGAAAGGCTGCCAGGATAAGCGAGAAGGTGTACACCGTCCCGCCTAACAACAGCGTCAGGAGCCGGGTCCAGACGACCTCCGCGCCCAGCGCGCTCATTCCGGAGAGCGCAATCGTGACGTACACCGGCCAGGCGCCCGGGGGGATCATCGGCGCGGCAGCAGCCTCGTCGCTCACGGTAGCCGTATGCGCGGCAGCCTTCGAGTAGGCAAACGCCAGTGCGGCGACGACGAAGTTGATTCCCACTGCCACGAACGTGGCGAACATGACGTCGTGGTTGCGCAGCAGGTAGAACCCGGCCAGGAGCGTGCCGAACACTGCGCCCACGATGTTGCCGCCGTAGAAGAAGCCGAGCCAGGAGACGCCGGTGGGCGTAGCGCTCACGAACCGGGCGATCGCCGGAAGCGTCGCTCCCATCATGAGGGTTGGAGGCAGCAGGCACAGGGCCGCGATGAGACCGCGCACCAGCAGGCCGCCAAAACCGGGCCCGCCGATGGTGGTGTAGAGCCCGCCGGCATACGGGAGCACGAAGAGAATCACCAGCCCCATGACGCCGATGCCCGCCTCGAGCAGTGCGTAGATCCGGACCGGGTGCTGGCTGGGCGTGACGAAACGCGGCAGCAGCAGGCTGCCCAGACACATGCCGCCCATGAACGTGCCCAGCAGGACACCTAACGAAATGGCGCTGGAGCCCAGGCTGAGGGACAGCATCTGGAACCAGACCACCTCGTACACGAGTGCTGCGCAACCGCTGCCGATGAAGAGCAGGATGAGGGCAGGCAGGTACGGAGCGCGGGCTGGTGTGGCGCTGGACAATTGAGCGGCAGCTGTCGTCATATGGGGTGGTCGAGGAGGCCGGAATATGCCTCTCTGCGCGCCCGTAGCCCAAGGGCCAGTGGCCGCCTTCGTTCCCTGCGCCTTTCGTGTCCTGCGCCTTTCGTGTCCTGCGCCTTTCGTGTCCCGCGCCTTTCGTACCCCAAGCCCAATCGCGCAATGCCCCCTGTCGTTCCGAGGCGCTGACCCGGTGCCTCCTTGATCCGCTCGAAAGAGACGCTGCGCTCATTACGTCCAGGCGGAGCGAATCGTTGGCCCGCGCATGCGTGTCGCGAGCGGACCGGACCATCCGCGCCGTCCGCTTGGTTCGATCACCCGTCGCGCGGACAGCGGACGGACGCGGTCTTCAGGCCTCCAGGCGCGCCCCTTCCAGCACGCTGATCAGCTCCGGGACGTCGAGCGGCTTGCGCAGCACGCGCACCACCCCCTGCCCCTCGACCTGGGCGAGCGTCTCAGGAGCCACATGGGCGGTCATCAGAACCGACCGGGCGGCCGGACGGCGCAGGTGAATCCGCTGCCAGGCATCCAGGCCGCTCATCCGCGGCATGCGGACGTCCATCAGCAGCAGGTTGACGCCGTGCTCTTCGCTGAGCGTGACCGCGCTCTCGCCATCGTAGCCCCGTAGCGTCTCCCAGCCGTGCAGTTCGAGAATGTCGCAGAGCGTCTGCACCATGTCTCGGTCATCATCGACCACCAGCACGCGTTTCCTTCCGTTCACGCCGGTTCCCCGAGAGGCAGGTCCAGAGTGAATACGGCGCCACCTCCCGGTTGATTCATCACGGAGAGCGACCCGCCATTCGCTTGTGCCAGGGACCGCGAGACCGCCAGACCGAGGCCGATGCCTCGCGCCTTCGTCGTGTACAAGGGCTCGAAGATCTTCTCCGACAGATCGGCGGGCACTCCTGGGCCCGTATCACCGACCTCGATGCGGATCCGCCGCTGGCTGTTGCTCGCGCGCACGGTGACGACACCAGCCCGACCGTCCATGGCCTGGACCGCATTGGTGAGGAGATTCACGAGGATCTGTCCTACCTGATCCGGATCCACGTGCATCACCGGCAGGCCCGGAGCGATGTGCACGTCCAGGCGCACACCTGAAGGAACCGTGACGCGTCCGATGCCCTCCGACACGAGTTCGGCGGTGTGGACGCGACGCCGGTGCGGCGACCGACCCCGGACCGAGTCGAGCAGATCCGCGACAATCCGTTCCGACAGATGGATCTGCGAGCGCAACATCCGCAGGCAGTCCTGCACCCTCGGTGCCAACGGCGGCTCGAGGGTGTGTTCCAGGAGATAGACGGCGTTGGACATCACGCCCAGCGGATTGCGCAACTCGTGACCCACGCTGCTCGACAACTGACCCAGCATCGCCAGTCGCTCCTTCCTCACCAGTTCGTCCTGCGTCTCGTGCAGCGACTCGAGGGCGTGTTGCAACTCGGCGGTCCGTTCCTCGATCCGGCGCTCGAGCTGGCCGCGCGAGTCCCGGATGCTGTCGGCCATTACGCGGAAGGAACGGGAAAGTCGGCCGACTTCGTCCCCGCGCTCAATGGCGACGGTCCGCGGCGTCAGGTCGCCGCCGGCAATCGATTCCGCCGCCGTCGTCAGATCGATGAGCGGTGTCGTGATGCCGCGGCTGAGCAGCGTGCCGGCCAGGATCGCCAGCGCGATGACCCCGAGGCCGAGGAGGAGCGACTGCCACGGCAGAACCCCCGTCGGCCGGAAAACGATGTCGCTGGGGAACTCGACGAAGAACGCCCACGGTGTTCCTGGAATCGGCGCGGAGGCCTGGATGTGACGGGTTCGAGCCTGGGCGGCCGCGGCGGAGTCGCGAACCACCGGAGGCCGAGTCGTGTCAGCCATCTCGGTCAGGGTGCTCCCATCGGCATTGCCGATGAGCAGCACGGCGCCGTCTCCGATGAGCTCCGAGATCAGATTCGTCGACGACGTCACCCGTGTGACGTGGCGCCACTGCACAACGTGGCCGACGATTTGGCCGCTGTCCCTCACCGGCGAGACGATAGAGTACTCCGGTACCTGGTCCCTGACCTGGAGCCGGCTGATGGTCATGCGGTGTACTGTACCAAGTCCCGGAGGCAGCTTCTCGCGATGCATGAGCGAGTCGCGTCCGCGCGAACGCCCAAGCCGGTCGACCAGTGCAATCGCCACCGTACTGTCGGGGGCAATTCGCCTCAGGGCCCGCAACACCGAATCAGAAAGCGGCGCAAGCGGGGTGCGGAGGGCCTCGACCAGCGCCGGACTGCGCGATAGCGAGTCCAGCCGGCGAACGAATGCGCTGACGTTCAGCGAAGCTGTCGTGGACACCCGCCGCGCAGCATGCTCGAGGCGCACGGTCGCGAGCTCGATCGAGGCATTCCGGGCGGCCTGCAGAGCCAGAGCGCTCAACGCTGCCACAGCGGCCACGAGAATCATCGCGATGATCCCCGGGAGCTTCCAACGCAGGGAAAGTCGGCTGATCCTGGTCATCGGAACTCCGTCGAATTCAGCGAACCGATTGCTGGCCTGGGTCAACCGCGGGGCGGCCGCCAACGGCCGACACAACATCGGCGTGCGTCACGACCGTATCCGGCGAAACCGACGGCTGACTCCGGTGCCTCGGCGCCATGTGCTGCCAAGTATGCAACGATCCGGGGACATCGCCATACCCCCATAGAGATAAGGCACGAGGCCAGGGTCACCGGCTGCGGGACCAATCTGGATGGGCCGCTCAACGAGATGACCTCCGGGCCGGGGTTGCACAAAGAGGCCGCCAAAGCGACCCCTTCTGTGGTAGGGGCAGCGATGGTGGTCTGTCCGGTCACGGATGCGCGCGCTCTGCTGAGATCGTAGGACGCATCGTCTTCGCGGCCACCCCTTGCGATGCCGCGAACGCTTCAGTTACATACTGAACCATATGGTTCAGTATCTGACGACCCAACTTGATATTTCGTTCGCCGCGCTCTCGGACGCCACGCGGCGTGGCGTTCTGGAGCAGCTCGGACGAGACGCCGCTTCGATCACGGACCTTGCCGAGACGTTCCACATGACGCTCACCGGCATGAAGAAGCACGTCGGCGTTCTGGAGCAGGCGGGGCTCGTCACCACGAAGAAGATCGGGCGCGTGCGGACGTGCCAGCTGGGCCCGCGCCGATTGGAGGAAGAGACGGTGTGGCTCGAGAGGTACCGCCAGCGCTGGGACGAACGCTTCGACGAGTTGGACAAGGTTGTCGAGGAACTGACACGAAAGGAGAAGAGCGATGAACGCAAGAATCGAAAGTAAGCCCGGCCCCGTGAAGAACCGCACCACGGTGGAACGGAAGTCGGACCGCGAGGTGGCTGTCACGCGGACCTTCAACGGCCCGGCGCGCATCGTGTTCGAGGCATTTACCAGGGCCGAGCTGCTCGAGCGTTGGTGGGTGCCCAGGTCGATGGGAATGACCCTGCTGTCCTGCGAGGTGGATGCTCGTGTCGGAGGCAAGTACCGATTGGCATTCGACGTCGGTGGCCCCGAGCCTGCCGCGTTTTTCGGCACGTATGTCGAAGTGAAGCCGTACTCGCGCCTCGCGTGGACCAATGAAGAAGGTGGCGAGGGCGGGCCTGTCACCACGGTGACCTTCGAGGAAGAGGGCGGCAAGACGCTGGTGGTCCTGCGCGAGAGCTATCCATCGAAGGAAGCGCTCGACGCTGCCGGCACCGGAGCAGCCGAGGCCATGGTCGAGACGTTCGATCAGCTGGACGAGCTTCTCGTCGCCTTGGGTGAGAGCTCGGGACAGTAACAGAGACGTGGATCTCGTGGTCGGTCGTCCGATAGTCCCGGCTCACACTGGCCGGGGCTATCGGGCGGAGTCGCGAACATTCGATCGACGGGTCCCACGCTCACGGCGCAGCGTTCCGCGCCGGCCGCGTCCTGACGTGCGCCCAGGCCCAGCCAAGCAGGGTGAGGGCCAGGAAGGGATAGGCGCCGAATGGCAGCGGGCCGAAGCGCTGCGCGTCAGGCGGTCGTGGTCCCCGGGGTCGTGATCTTCGTCGTGGAAGAGACGAGCAGTGCGACGCTACAGACGCCACCGCCAAGGGTTCGCGTCAACTTCGAACTGACGCTCCGGCCCAGCACGCTCCGAACGCCGCCCAGATGCCCGCACAAGACGTCGGGACGTCCGCACCCGCGCCTTCATCAGACTGTCCCGAGCACCCCGCCGAGCTGGACCCGGCTGCGTGATTATGATAGCGTTGTATTCATTCGCGCGGACGGCGGCTGCATTCACTCAGTGGGTCCTACCCCAGGGACCATGGAGCACGGCGTGTCACACCAAGGGCTCGGCGACTTCGAACAGCTGGTACTCCTCGCGATCCTCCACCTGCGCGGGGATGCTTACGGCGTGCCCATCGCCGACGAGATCGAGCGCCGGACCGGGCGCGCAGTGTCGCGTGCCGCTGTCTACGTCACCCTGCGCCGGCTCGAGGAAAAAGGACTCATCTCGTCGTGGATGAGCGAGCCGACTCCGGAGCGGGGCGGCAAGCCACGGCGCTGTGTGCGCGTGCAGCCGCGCGGGCTCGAGCTCCTCCGCGAGTTCCGCGAGGCGGTGAATAGCATGTGGCGCGGACTCGACCCGCGCCTCGGGGGTGCCCGTTGAAATCGCGCGTCGAGCCGCCCCGAATCCCCCGCTGGCTGCTGGCGCGCGCGCTCCCCGTGGACGTGCGCCAGTCCGTCGATGGAGATCTGCTCGAACTATTCAGCAGGCGCTGCGCGCAACACGGCATCACCCAGGCGCGTCTCTGGTACTGGGCGGAGGTCGCGTCCTTCTCGGCGCGTTTCCTCCCGGAGCGACTCCGCGACCGCGGGCGACGCCGCGAAGGCACGCCTCCTCAGCGACGTCGTCAGCGTCTTCTCGTGGCGTCGGCGGTGGACTTCCGGCTCGCGGTCCGCATGCTCGCGAAGTACCCGGTTCTGTCAGGCGTGTCGGTGATCGGCATGGCGGTCGCGATCGCGATCGGCGCGAGCGTCTTCGGTCTGGTTGCCGCTGTGCTGGATCCGACGTTGCCGCTCGAGGGCGGCGATCGCATCGTCGCCGTGCAGACCAACCGCGCCGACGTGCCCGGCGACATCGACCGGCAGGTGCTGCACGACTTCGTCGCGTGGCGCACCGAACTGACGAGGGTTCGAGATCTCGGAGCGTTCCAGCTGGACGACCGAAACCTGATCGTCGCGAATCAGGTGACGGGCGTCATCCCGGTCGCCGAGATGTCCGCGTCGGGATTCCGCGTGGGACGCGCGAGGCCGGTGCTCGGACGCCAGCTCGTGGAAGACGACGAGCGCGTGGGCCAGCCGCCGGTGCTCGTGATCGCACACCGTGAGTGGCAACGTCACTTCGCCAGCGATCCGAACATCATCGGTCGGACTGTGCAGTTAGGCGAGACGGGGTACACCGTGGTCGGCATCATGGCCGATGACTTCCGCTTCCCGCATAACCACGGCTTCTGGATTCCATTTCGGGTGGATGCGTCGAAGTATGAGTTTGGCGCTGGACCTTCTATTCAGGTGTTCGGTCGCCTCGCGGATGCGGTCACGCTCGAAGAAGCGCAGGCGCAAGTCGCGACGATAGGGCGTCGAATGGCCGCTACCTACGCTCGGACGCACGAGTACCGCAGACCGAGGATCCTGCCGTTCGCGCGCTCGGCGGGATTGACGGCGATCGATGCCAAGGACGCGTGGCGGCTGTACATGATCCAGCTCGGCGCAAGTCTTCTTCTCGCGGTGGTCGCCGCGAACGTCGCAGCGCTGGTCTATGCGCGAACGGCGACACGCACCGCCGAGATCGCAGTTCGCACGGCTCTGGGAGCGAGCCGTGCCCGCGTGGTCGCGCAGCTGTTCGTCGAAGCGCTCGTCCTCTCCGCCGCCGCGGCGGCAGTCGGGTTGTCGCTCGCCGGATTCGCGCTCCGCTTCGTGGCGGAACGGCTGATGGAGGGTCCGGAGGGCTTCCCGTTCTGGTTCGACCTCGGGCTGTCTCCCGCGCTGATCGCCTACGTCGGCGTCCTGGCGCTCCTCGGAGGGACGGTCGTGGGAGTGCTGCCTGCGCTGAAGGCGACGGGGCGGCGAGCGTACAGCAGTCTGCAGCAACTCGCGGCGCGCGATGCGGGCATGCGACTCGGCCCGACGTGGACCGCGCTGATCGTTGCGCAGGTCGCGATCAGCGTCGCCATCCTGCCGGCATCGATCCATCACGCCAGCGCGCTCCTGCAAACCGCCATTCGCAATCCCGGTTATCCGGCCACGGAGTTCCTTCGCGCACGTATCGCGCTCGATCACGAAGTGGCACCCACTCGCGCCGAGTCGGCCTCTTACCGGACTCGGTTCGACGCGCGCTTTGCGAACGGTGTCGACGCACTGTTGCAGCGCGTCGCTTCGGAGCCCGGTGTCAGCGCGTCGTTCGTGAGCACGTATCCAGGAGGGGAGCCGAACAGGAGGTTCGAAATCGAAGGTGGAGGAGCCATCGGAAGCCCCGCCGCCGACTCGTCAGGTGAGAAGACCGTGGTGCACGCCACCGTCACGTCGGCAGGCGTCGGGCTGTTCAATCTGTTCGACGCCCCAATCGTGGCCGGCCGCGGGTTTGGCGATGCCGATGCGGTCGAGGGATCGGCTGCGGTCATCGTGGATACCGCCTTCGCCGCGCGCATCGGCCGTGGCAACATCCTCGGACGGCGCATACGCCAGGTCGAGTCGCGCCGAGCGAACGCGGGTGGCGACGAAGGCAGCCGCGCGCCGTGGCTGGAGATCGTCGGCGTTGTCGCCGATCCTCCTTCGACGAGTGTGGACCCGGACGACCGCTGGCTCCCGAACGTTTACAGCGCCGCAACGCCGAGCAGGCTTCGTTCGGACGGCGCCCAGGCGACGTCGATCCAGCTTCGAATCCGCGTTCGGAGCGGACTCACGCCAGCCTTCACGCGCCGGCTGCGCGACCTGATGGCGGCGATCGATCCCGGTTTCCAGCTGCGCGACCTGCGGACCGATGAGACGGTGTTGAGCTCGGGGGTGCGAACGCTCCGAATAGGTGCGCTCTCGGTGGCTGGCGCAACGCTGAGCGTGCTGCTCCTCTCCGCCGCGGGCATTTACGCGATGCTGTCGTTCACTGTCGCGCAACAGCGTCGCGAGATCGGCATCCGTGTCGCGCTTGGAGCCAATCCCCGCCGCATCATGGGCAGCGTGTTCGCGCGTGCCAGCGCGCAGCTCGGGACGGGCGTCGCGGCAGGGCTGATCCTGGCGCTCGCGTTCGAAAGGTTCACCAGGGGAATGGTCATGGGCGGTCCGAACGTCGATGGTGCAGGATTGCGAGGGCCAATCGTTCTCCTGCCCATGGTCGCGGCGATCGCGATGGGGGTCGGGCTGCTCGCCGCACTCGGCCCGGCGCGACGCGGGCTGGCGGTGCAACCGGTGGAGGCGTTGCGCGGCGACTGACGCACGGTCCGGCTACGCCGGATATTGCCGCGCGAGAAACGCCTCGATGCGTTCGCAGGCGAGCCGTGCCGCGCCTTCATTAGTGATAGTCGCGGTGCACGTAGTCGCAGAACGCGTGGCCTGCATCTTCGTAGTAGTAGAGGTCGGCCCCTGGCGAGTGACATCGATCCCCGAGTCTGGCAGCGGCGCTGGACCGTCCACGTGAAGGCGTGCAGCGCGACCGACTCCACGCCGAGACTGTCCTTCGACAGACTCAGCTCACTTTGGCGCTACGCGCCCACGTGCCGCGCTGAGGGACTGGTGAACGGCGTCGCCTCGAATCTTCATGCTACGAACCGGACGGCAAGAGTGGCCCGGGTTCAGGACGGGACGGCTTCAAGGCGTCATCAAGGTTGTGTGTCCAGTACCGCCCATGACCTGGGTCCCACGATGCCGTCCGGCACAAGTCCGTGCTGCCGCTGGAACTCGCGCACGGCTGCCTCGGTGCCGGCGCCGAAGTCCCCGTCTTCGCCGATGCCCAGGCGTTTCTGGAGCACCTTGACGAACTCGCCTTTCGCGCCGCGTCGCAGTGTCGGCCGGCCCGGTGGCGCACCGGGCGCGGGCGGCGGTTCACTCGCGGGAATCAGGTTCGGTGGCGGAGCGGTTCCGGCCAGAATCGCAGACACCGTCGCTCGAAAACCCGTCATGTCGAAGCCCGGGTCCGACTTGCGTCCCACGGGACGCGCGTATTCACGGTGACCAGCGCAGAATTCGGCACCGCCACCGACGTGCTTGAGAATCGCAGCCACTCCCCGCTGATACGCGTCCATCTGGACCGCAGGCCACGGGAAGTCGTCTGCCTTTCCCGTGTTCTCGGCCTCGATGCCAATGAAGTTGGTGTTCCCGTTCACGAGTCCCTGCCACACGCCCGCGCCGGCGTGATTGCAGCGCCCGGCGGCGATTACGTAGAAAGTGCCATCCCGACCGAGCCCCAGTTGCGCCAGCGGACCCTCGAGATCTGGCCGGCCGGTGACGAGCGTGTTGAGACTGGGCATGTTGCCCGTCCGCAGGCCGGCGGTGTGGTGGCAGATCACTCCGAAGATCTGACCCACGTCGCCGCGGCCACGGTCCTCCCACTCGGGCACAGGCGCAACCTTGAGGCCGGCCTCGGCCAGTACATGGGGCAGCCATACGAGGGAGTGTGGCATCGTCAGGCCACTCCACCCGAGGCAGCGGGCAGGTCTTCATCGCGGGTTGCAGTGCCGCCGGCGATGGCCTCACAGCCGTCCCGCGCACTCTCGGCGTCGCGAGGATCGGGACTCGTCAGGCGCACTGTCGGTACGCCAGGTTCGGATGGCCGCCTCCCGTGGCCATGGTCGGTCGCTGTCGGCGGGGGTCGGCCAGACTCCGCCGGCCTGACCTGCCGGTCTTCTGAGGCCTCGGGCGGGCTCTTCTCGTTCGGCTTCACCGTCGAGCGAATGACCATGAACTTGTTCAGCAGGTCGAACCAGAAGGGTGCGCCCATCGTCGCGGCGATGGCGATGATGAGCCAGCCGATGGGAGGCGCCACGATGTCGTTCCAGATGGAGACGTTCTGGTTCCCCGCTCTCCAGACTCGCAGGTCGGTGCGCAGCGAGTCCGGACGCTCCAGCCAGCCGAGCGGCGCCCCCCATCCCTGGGACCACCCCATCGGGAGGCGCAGCGAGTCGAGTTCGGCGCGCGCTTCCTGGTACGACCGGCTCAGGTAGCCGGTATCGGCCACCGCGATCTGCGCGCGCGCCACCACGGCCTCGCGCGCGTTGCTGTTGCGATAGAGGTAGTCGCCGATGGTTATGGCGTTGATGTTGAGGACGACAGCGACGGCAAGCCCGATCCAGAAGAGGATCCAACCGGTGGTGCGCTTGTACCAGCCCGAGACGCGCTCCATGCCGCTGTCGAACCACGCTTCGATGGACCTTCTCGCCTTCTCCAGGTCACCCTCGGCGGTGTCGATGGCGGTAAGGACCAGACGCTGAATGGCGGGGCTGCCGAGGTTGCGCACGTTGAGCCGCACCGACTCGAGCGAGATCGCCGGCGCGGCCGGATCACTGCTCACCGCGTCCGTGGCCGGCCCTCGCGCAGCGATGTCGAGCAAGGCAAGGGAGAAGTTCTGCGCGGGGATGTACGACGGCAGCCCGCGTCCGCGAGCGAGCAGGCTTGGAGTCGATGCGGCAGGACCCGGCTTGTACTGCGTGGCCGACAGGCTCCTGATGAGGGGATGATCGTAGAAGGCGCGGGCGAGTCCCCCCTCCCGCGCCTCCATGTCGTGAAGCAGCATGCGGATTCCGTGCTCGAGATAGGCGGCGCGGCTCTTGAGCCACGCTTCCATACCTTCCCGGACAGCCGAGCAGATGATGCTGACGATGAGGAAGACGAAAACCACACCGATCGCTACGTCGAGGATCTCGGAGCCGAACATGGTGGTGGGCGTTGGAGGTGTTCGCGACTGCCGTCGCGCCTTGCGTAACTATCTCGCGAACAGCAGTCGCCAGTTCGCCTTGACGCTCAGCGTCGGGCCCATTCCCGTTCCTCCAGCGATCGGCGTGCCGAACGTCACGGTGGCGCTCGTGGTGCCAGCGAGCGGAATGTTCAGCGACCCCCTGAACGCGAGATAGTCGTTGGTGGTGGCGCCGTCGCTGTCGCCCTGTACGTCCGCCTGGAACTCGAGACCCCCATTCAGGCTGAGTCGCTGATTGTCGTAGTAGCGGGTCATCTCGAAGGACGCACCGCCAGTTGCGGAAAACCCGGCCCTTGTGGTTCCCTTCGGATCCACGAAACGCACGCCGAGGTTGAAGCGGAAGCCAGTCGACGTCTCGTTGTCGAGTGCAGTGAAGCGTCGGCCGAGACCGATTCCAACCGTCAGGGTGCGCCCGGCAATCGTGTCGATCGCGAATCGCTCCAGGTCGCCAAAATCGGCACGCAGGTCGAGTCCGAAGTAGCGGCTGTCGGCGGCGATGCGTGCCGCCTGGATCGCCTCGTCGAGCGCCACGTACGGCTCCTTCGACGCTGCGATGTCGATCGGGGTACCTCCGCACGCTGTACCCGCGGCGGAAAGTCCTCGTTCGAGCTCCTGCGGTGTGAGTCCGGCGCGTCCTGCGCGAAGCACGGCCTCGACGCACGCGCGGTATTCGTCGTCATCCACGTTGTCGAGCAATGCCTTGATGGCGGCCTGCTCCTCAGTCCCTTGTTCCAGGACCTTGGTGAATGCTGCCGACACCGCGGAGAGCAGTTCCTCGCCGGCAGCGAGTCCGTTGATGTTGACGCGCCAGCGAAAGCCGATGTAATCGACGTCGCCGTCATTGTCGCGGTCGGCGTCACTCGTTGGCACGATGAGGGAGAAGTCCGAGAAGCGACCCCAGCGCGCCAGCGCGCGAGCGTCTTTCGGGGACACGACGAAGAAGGCAGGGTTGATAGCCAGCGTGGTCACCGACCCCGAGCCACCCTCCGAGGCGAACACTCCGAAGGACCCTCCGGCCGATTCCACGGGTTCGATCGTAGCAGTGGCTTCCCCCGGCGCGGAACTGGTCTCGCCCCGTGTCGTCTGCACTGCCTCCCGCTCTCGGCGTGCCTGCTCGTCCCTGTTGAAGGCGGCATGACGCGCCCCGGCCAGGTGCTCCATCAGTACGGTGGCGACGTTCTCGCAGGCGCCGGACGTCGTGGTCAATGGCACCGGAGCCGAGGACGCAGCGCGCCATGCCGCACTGAACTGCTCCAGGCACATGGCGTCGTTACGTTCCTGCGCAGAAGCCTCGTCCGCGAGCCACAACGTGGCTGGTACGATCAGCCAGCGCGTTGATCTGCGAATGCGGCAGCCCACACCATCGGGACCCTCAAACGACCACATACGACCAGGTCTCGTCACGCGTCAGCATCTTGCCGTCCTTCACCGTCCCGTTCACCCTGACGGTCAGTTGCCCTCCTCCGATGTCCGGGATGTCCGTGACGATCCTCAGTGAGAGCGCCTTGCCCACTGTCGTGGTCTGCGTAGCGGACGCGCCCGGAGCGATCGCCAGCGACGGTGGTGCGACCGATGGCGGCTCGACGCCGGCACGTGGAACGTATCCACTCGTGATGATGGTCGTGCCGATGTTGTTAGGCGACGCCACGAACTCGATCTCGACCTGATCTCCAATCAGTATCTCGCCAAGAACTGGCATGGCTGCTCCTGTTGCCGGAACGTTTCTGCTGAACCTGTGCAGCTACTGCGGCCGGGGGGTCGCCGTGAATATCCGCTCACCTGGTCAGCGCAGCAAGACAGGCCGTTTCTGGAAGGCGCTGCTCCCCGCGTGATAACCCGGGCAA
>DASWGU010000123.1:0-14533 GCA_036393555.1 Gemmatimonadaceae bacterium | reverse complement strand
CGACACCGCGCTCGTTCAACGCCACGATCGCGCGGAAAATCCGGCGGTGGCCCTCCCGGTAGAACAGCGTGTCGACGACGAATTCCGCGGCGCGCAGGATGGCGTCGCGATCCATGATCATCGCGCCCAGCACCGCCTGTTCGGCGTCCTCCGACCAGGGAGGCCGGCGGTCGCGGTACGGTTCAGGAGCTGTTGGCGCGATCGAGGAGTCTTCGAGCAAGCTGGACATCGTCCCACGTCGGGCGCTTCCACGCCGGATTTCTGAGCAGCGCCGCCGGATGGTACGTGACCACCAGGGGAACGCCATGATAGCGGTGCACCTGTCCCCGCAGCTTGCCGATGCCATCCCGTGTGTTCAGTAGCGTCTGGGCCGCGAACGTCCCGAACGCCACGATCACCCGTGGCTGGATCAGCTCGATCTGGCGGATGAGGTATGGACTGCAGGCCTGCACCTCGTCCGGCATCGGATTGCGATTCCCGGGCGGTCGGTGTTTCAGAACATTGCAGATGAAAACGTCTTTCCGCGAGAGCTTGATCGCCAGCAGGATCTTGTCTAACAGGTGGCCGGCCTTGCCTACGAACGGGCGCCCGAGCTGGTCCTCCGTTTCACCCGGTGCTTCGCCCACGCACATCAGGCCCGCGTGCGGATTGCCCTCGCCGGGCACGGGGTTCCGCGCATCGCGATGCAGCGGGCACCTGGTACATTGCGCGACGGCCTCCGCAATCGCTTCGAGACTGGCATACTGAGGATGCCCCTCGCCGAACAGCTGGTGCCCCGCGCCACCCACGACTATGCCCCTCGGGACCTGGTCGAGCGGAATGGTCGCGTGCGAGGCCGGCGCTTCGCTCGGCGCGGGTTTCTCGTCCACTGGCGCTGCCGGTGCGGACGCTGCTGGATTTGGCGCGCCGGCATCGCGCAGGACCGCGCGCCAGTCGTCCCCGACGGCTGGTTCTCCCGGTTCCGCCGACGGCCGCTGGTTGGTATCCCGTGCCGATGGTTCCACACCGGCTCGGCTCGATCGGTCGGCCGGCTCGGACGATCCACCCGCCGCACCCAGCAGTCGCATCGCCTCCTCCACGCTCAGCGAATCGAAGACCAGTTCCGTCTCGCCCGCCTCGCGACGCTGCTCCAGGAAACGTCGCAGCCGCTCCCTAGCGTCCACGGAGCAGCGATTCCACGCGATCGAGGATGGCGTCCGCCACGTCCGTTTTGCTCATCAGCGGCAAATCGACCCGGGTGCCGTTTCGTGCCAGCAGCGTAACCCGATTCGTGTCCCCGCCAAACCCGGCGCCCGCCTCGCGTGCATCGTTGACGACCAGCAGGTCGAGCTGCTTGGCCTCGATCTTCACGGTGGCGTTGGCGAGCACGTCATCTGTTTCCAGTGCGAAGCCGACCGCTACGAGCCCGGCGGGCCGGTCTCCGATGGTCTCCTTCAGGATGTCGGGCGCGGTCTCAAGGCGCAGGCTCGATGGGCCGCGATCCTTCTTCACCTTCGCCGTCGCGGGTTCCGCGGCGCGAAAATCCGCTGGCGCGGCGGCCATGATGAGCACGTCGGCAAGGACGAGCGTTCCACGAACCGCGGCAAGCATCTCCTCCGTCGTTTCCACCGTCTGATGGGACGCTCCCACGGGGACGTCCACCCCGAGCGGACCTGTCACCAGATCGACCACGGCGCCACGCCGCCACGCCGCAGCGGCCAGGGCGACTCCCATCTTTCCGCTGCTTCGGTTGGAGAGGAACCGAACCGGATCCACCGCTTCACGCGTGGGTCCCGCCGTGACGAGAATGCGACGTCCCCACAGCCCACCCCTCGGTTCGAGGTGGCGTGCGGCGTGCGCCAGAATCGTCTCGGGTTCGGGCATGCGACCGGGCCCGAAACCCTCGCCGACGGCCAGCTCCCCGGCATCGGGATCGACGACATGGTAGCCCAGCTCCCGCAGGTGCGCCGCGTTCCGCGCGGTCTGGCCATGCGCCCACATCCGATCGTTCATGGCGGGGAACAGCACCACGGGGGCTGAGGTCGCGAGCAGGCAGGCAGCCAGCAGGTCGTTGGCTCGGCCCGTGGCAGCGCGCGCCATGAAATCCGCGGTGGCTGGCGCTACCACCACGAGGTCAGCCGCTCTGGCGAGGCGAATGTGGTCCAACGCATGTCCTGCCTGGACCAGCGCCGAGTAGACCGGGCGCCCCGTGAGAGCCTCGAACGTCACCGCACCGACGAACTCGGTCGCGGATCGCGTCAGCACGACGTCAACCTCCGCGCCGGCCTGCGTGAGGAGGCGCGCCAGCCACGCCGACTTGTAGCTGGCGATACCTCCCGTGACCCCAAGGAGGACGCGGCGCCCGTCGAACGGGCGAACCGTCCTACTCCCCGCCCCGCTTGCGGGGCACCACCCGGTACTCGATCAGGCCGTCCGACAGGTCTTCCAGGGCCCGCGTGGTCAGTTTCTTCTCGCGCGAGGAGCGCTCGCGGGGAAACTCGTTGAGGAGTCGGGCCTGCTTTGCGGCCACGAGCACGCCAAGGTACTTGTTGGCGGCTCGGTCCTTCACGTCGTCCGGAGTGAATACTCTCATGGTCAGGCTGGTGTGGTGAGTTGCAGGAGTTGCCGGTCGAGACCTTCGACCAGTTCTCCGACTTTCCCGCTGAGCATCGGCTGCCGCGAGTGGCGCACGGCTTCGGCGTCGATGATGGACGATACGATCCGGCATGCCTGCTCCAGATCGTCGTTCACCACCGCGTACTGATACGACATTGCCGCGCGCAGTTCCTCACGCGCCGCACGAACCCGCTTCTGGAATTCCATGCTCGATTCCGTCCGGCGATCGGCCAGCCGGCGGAGCAGCACATCCGCGCTGGGAGGCAGCAGAAAGACCATGACCGCTTCGGGAAACGCGGCATGAAACTGCCTTGCTCCCTGGACGTCGATGTCCATGATCACGTGTGCCCCGCGACCGAGAACCTGTTCGACCTGCGCCTTGAGGGTCCCGTACCAGTTGCCGTGGACCATGGCACACTCGGCGAACTCGCCCTGCAGTCGCCGCTCCTCGAACCCGGACAGCGACAGAAAGAAGTAGTCGCGACCATGCATCTCGCCGCCGCGCGGCGGACGCGTGGTGCACGAAACCGAGTAGCCGACGTCCGGGCGCGTTTCCAGCAGGCGCCGCGAGATGGTGGTCTTGCCGCCGCCGGAGGGGGAGGACAGGATGAGCGGAAACGGGTTCATTCCAGGTTCTCGACCTGTTCCCGCACGCGCTCCAGCTCTTCCTTCACGATGACGACATCGGCGAGCATGAGCGAGTCGTTCGCCTTGCTGCCGGTGGTGTTCGCCTCGCGCAGCATTTCCTGCAGCAGGAAGCCGAGCCGTTTCCCGACGGGCTCATTGGAGGCATCGGTGACGGACTGGCGGAACGCCGCGATGTGGGACCGGAAACGCGACAGCTCCTCCTGCACGTCGAGCCTATCCGCCTGAATTGCCATCTCCATGGCCAGACGCTGGTCGTCCACGGTGACACCGGCGGCCAGCTGGCGGATTGACTCGCGGACGCGGTCGCGCTGTTCCACGAGCCGGGCCGGCGCCCGGACGGCGATCCGGTCGAGGGCTCGTTCGATGACGGCCAGGCGCTCGAGCAGGTAGACCGTGAGGCGTTCGCCCTCGTCGCGCCGGGAACGGGTCAGCGCCTCCAGGGCGCCTTCCACCAGCCTGACGAATTCCGGTTCCTCACCCTCCGATCCTTCGGTTATGGACGACATCACGTCAGGCATGCGAAGCACCGTGGCGACATCGACATCGCCGGCGAGGCCGAAGCGGTCCTTCAAGCCGCGCAGCATCGATACGTAGGCCCCGAAACGTTCCTCATCGATGAGCGGTGGGCCCGCGACCCCGCGCTCGATTCGGGCGCTCATCGTCACATGGCCGCGCGACACCCGCTTGCGCAGGGTCTCACGGACATCACCCTCCCAGCGCGACAACTCGATAGGCAACTTGATGGTCGCGTTGAAGAACCGGTGATTCACGGAACGCAGTTCGACGGCCACGCGGGCCGAACCAACTGTGCCGTCAGCGGCGCCGAACCCCGTCATGCTTCGGATCATGAGAAGCTGCGTAAGTTACGGTGCCGCAACAACATTGTCAATTGACAAAGTTCCAGCGAATCCCGTAGTACGAGCTGATCCCGGGCATCGGGAAGCCGGGCACCTGCTGGTACTGCTCACCCAGGAAATTGCGATACAGGAAAGTCAGCGTCGCGCTCAACAGCCGGATTTCCAGTTCCGCCCCCCAGGTCCGGTACTGTGAAGACTCCAGGAACCCCTCGGCGGTGGGGAAAATGGCTGCGGTGCGGTAGTCATGCGTCACGGCCAGCAGGATGTTCAGGTTGCCACTGGGGAATCTCGATCGCATGTCGCTGTCGACATAGAGCCGGCTTCGCGCCTCGTACTGCGGGCGGTAGAACCCGCCGTTGGTGTATCGCACTCCCACGACGTCAAGGCCCAGGTCGCGATAGAACTTGCCACGCGCCGTCGCGAAGTACCCCGTGGTATTTCCCTGCGCGCCGCCGAGAAACGTGGTATCGAAGGCAACGGCAGCCGGCAGCGACGTCGTGTCCCGGAACATCACGCCGCCCGTCCACCAGACGCGTCCCGTCCGCAAACCGAGCTCTCCCCGGAATGCAATCGTCGCCGGACCTGCGCTGCCTTCGATGGGGCTCGATCGGCTGACGGCGCCGGAAAGCGCCAGGTTCGCCGGCAGGTACACTCTGGCGCTGGCCTCGAGCCGCTGCAGGCTGTCGAGCGGAGCCCGCTCGGCGAATGCGGAGATGGCCAGGGGCCCCTGTTCGAGGCTGGCGCGCAGCGCGGGCGCAACGAACGTCCCACCCAGCCACCGCCGCATCCGGCCGGCTGCGGAGAGCTGCAGCGGACCGAGATTCCAGCCGCCGGTCAGGACGAGTTGCGGCCGCGTGCGCGTGGTGTCGTTGGAGACTTCTATCGTGTCCGGCTCGGTCGGCGATCCGGTGGGCCCACCGCCCCCCGGGCCTTCGACCGAATCGATGACCGTCGTCGACGGGTTTCTGATGGAAAAGGACTGGCCGGACAGGATGACCTGCGCCCACGGACCGTTGCCGGGTTCACCCCACCCCAAACGTCCTATCGCGACCGTGGAGACGCCGTCGAGCGTGGGGAGGGTGTCGGTTATGATCTCGTCGAGCGTGGGCCTGGTGTATTTGCGACCCGAACGGAGCACCGATCCGTCGATGCTCCACTTGCCGCTGGCCCAGCCGGTCCGGCCCCACAGCGACGTGTGGTCTCCCGCTTCCGCGGTCCGGCGGTTCGTCGTGCTGTAGTGAGTGCCGCCCAGTTGCAGCGCGTGACCCGAGGGGAAGCGGCGACCGTAGAAGCCGCGAAAGACGTTGGTCTGGAAGTCGCCGGTGTTGATGTCGATGCGAGTCGTGGGGACCGTGGTGCGGACGCGCCAGCTGCGCAGGTGCACCCGGACTTCGTCGGCCCCGCGTTCAATCGTGGCATCCTCGAGTTGCCAGAGGTCCAGCCTGGACAGGTCCGACTGGCCCCCGAGCCGCGCGTTCAGTCCATCCAGTTCCACCCCGTCGAGAAAGATGCGGACGCGCCCGAATCGGCCCAGGTAGGCCGCCATCTCGGGTGCCGCGATCCATCCGGACCGGAACGAGGTCATGCCGGGGATGCGATCCACCAGCTCGCCTAACGTCAACGCCCCGCTGGCCCAGAGCGGATCCCGGGTCCAGGCATATGGCGCGCCGATGGCTGGAACGAGGGGCACCTCGGCGCGCGCCAGAGGGGCCCTGATGGTGTCGGCCAGCGCGCGCGCCCGCGCCTCGCGCAGGCGTTCCGCCTCCGCGCGGGCCGCCGAATCCGCAGCCGCGGCGCTGTCCGCGGCGGCGGTCGTGTCCCTCCGTGGTGGTGGAACCACCTGCGCGCCCGCGGGCGACGACGACAGCGCGCCGATCACCAGCGCGACCATCGCCACCACCCGGGCGACTCGACCTCTCAGCGCACCCTCCCCCGAACGAACTGGACGAAGGTACCCATGGGTACGCCGGTTGGTCCCCGCGGGATTGCAACCAGGTCGGTCTCCGAGTACGACGTGCCCGCCACGTCCAGATGCACCCACGGGTAGTCGGTGAACTCCTTCAGGAACATCGCGGCCGTGATGGTTCCGGCTGCCCGTCCGCCGGTGTTCTTCAGGTCGGCAACGTCGGACTTGATCTGCTCCCGGTAGTCGTCCCACAGCGGCAGCTGCCAGGCGGGCTCACCCGCCGTGGTCGCCGCCTTCACTACCTCCCGAACCAGCCGGTCGTCGGTGCCTAACGCGCCTGTCGCGGTGTTGCCCAGCGCGATGACGCAGGCGCCCGTCAGCGTCGCTGCGTCCACGACCGCGGCGGGATCGAACTGCTTGACCCACGACAGGACGTCCGCCAGCACCAGCCGGCCTTCGGCATCGGTGTTGATGATCTCGATGCTCTTGCCGTTGGAGGCCTTCACGACGTCGCCTGGCTTCACCGCGGTGCTGGACGGCATGTTGGTGGTGGCGCCGATGACTCCGACGACGTTGGCGCGCAGCCCCAGCCGTCCGATGGTCTCCATCGCCCCCAGCACGGCCGCCGCACCGCACATGTCGAACTTCATGAACTCCATGCGGTCCGCCGGCTTGATCGAGATGCCGCCGGTGTCGAAACAGAGCCCCTTCCCCACCAGCACGATGGGCTTCGCCCCCTTTCCCCCGCGTCGATGCTGGAGCGCCACCAGGCGAGGCTCCTGGGGCGTACCCTGAGCGACCGAGAGGAAGGACCCCATGCCGGCTTTCTCCATCTCCGCGCGGCCGAGTACGGTCACGGTCATCTTGTGTCGCTTCCCTATGTCGCGCCCGGTGTCCGCCAACAGGTCCGGCGTGCAGACGTTGCCCGGCATCATGGCCAGCTTGCGGGTCAGGTCATAGCCAGCCCCGATCGCGGACGCCACCACCACGCTCTTCCGCAGTGCAGTCGCGTCAGCCGCTACGATCGTTGCGGACTCCAGCGGTGCCCGGCGCTCGTCGGCCGGAGGTGGGGTACGCAGTTCGTTGTATTCCCAGCACCCGAGGTTCAGGCCCACGCCCAGCGCCTCCGCGCCAGAGGCGTCCAGACGCGGCGTCCAGGCCGTCATGGAACCAGTGCCCAGCTTGTGCGTCTGCCGCGCCGCCAGCGCGCCGGCGCGACGAAGTGCCAGTGGCAGTGAGGTCGGGGTGCCGAGGCCCACGAGGAGCACCCGTTCGACTCGGCCGGCGACACCCTGCAGGTGCAGGAGTTCGTCGCGCGCGCCGCGGAAATCCCGCCGCGACAGCGCAAGCGAGATGGCGCCGTTCAGCGCGGCGTCCAGTTCCTTGAGACCGCCCGGCAATGAGCCGCCCGCGGGCAGCAGGATCGCGATGAGCGGTGAGGCGATCCTGGATGGATCGCCTGATCGAACCGACAGGGTCAGTGCCATAGGCGGGGCTCGGTGTACCGGTGGGACGCGAGAGCGGCGAAAGTTAGTGGAGAAACGACGCCAGAGGTCAGGTATCCGAGCTCAGAGGTCGCTGGTCGCACTCGAATGCGGAACCCTCGCGCTGTCCTCAGCCAACCCGGTCAAGGAGTTCCCGACCTTCCAGGAATGCGTCGATGTTCGCCAGGGCGCGTCGTCCCATCGCGACCCGGCTTTCCACCGTCGCGCTGCCGAGATGCGGCAGCAGGACCACGTTGTCGCGAGCGAGGAGACCGGGATGGATGGAGGGCTCGCTTTCGTACACATCCAGAGCGGCGCCCGCCAGCAGGCCTCCCATCGAGCGCTTGCCACGAGCGCGTCCTCGTCCATCATGTCGCCACGACTGGTGTCGATCAGGAAGGCGTGAGGCGACATCCTCGCCAGTCGGGACGCGTCCATCAGGTGGTGCGTTTCGGGCGTGGCCGGACAGTGGAGCGACACGAAATCTGCTCGCGCGAGCACGTCTTCAACGGTGTCGCACCAGGTTGCTGCACACCGTGCCTCCAGCGTGGCGGCGCCCCGATGTCGCGAGTGATACAGAATGCGCATGCCGAACCCGTGGTGCGCGCGTTCCGCGACCGCCAGGCCGATGCGCCCCAGACCGATGATCCCCAGCGTCTTGCCGCTTACGCGGGTGCCGAGAAGGTGCGTGGGCCTCCAGCCCGTCCACCGGTCGTCGCGCAACTCACGCTCGCCTTCGCTCGCTCGCCGGGCGACCATCAGTATGAGCAGCATGGTATGGTCGGCGGCGTCCTCCGTGAGTACACCCGGCGTGTTGGTCACGGCTACGTCCTGATCACGCGCCGCTGCCAGGTCGATGTGGTTGTGGCCGACGCCGAAATTCGCCAGGAGTCGTGCCCGGATCGGACTCGACGCCGCGAAGACGGACCGCGTCAACCGGTCGGTCAGCGTGCAGAGGACGACGTCGAAATCGTGCAGTGCGGCCGCGAGTTCGTCACCAGTCATCTGCCGGTCGTCGGGATTCAATGTCGCCTGCAGGCGGGACGACAGCTCGGCCTCGATCTGCGCAGGAAGGCGCCGGGTCACGATGATGCGAGCGGGGGCGGCGTGCATGCGATCAAGGCGGGAGTGGGCCCGCTCCAGACCTCACGATCCACGCCCGGTGTAGGCCAGTTTGCGGACCTCGAACTCCAGCATCCAGCGATCCGCGGCAGCGCCGGAGAAACCCAGATACCCGGCGACTTCCCCTGTCGCCCAGATGATCATCCCCGTCGCCACAAGCGGAAGCGTGGCGAGCGGCAGCCGCTGTCGCTGGCCGGCCCGGCGTACGCCGGGCAGTACGCGGCGCGTCAGCACCACCGGTATCAGCACCGATGCGGCGAGGTACAGCAGGCGGCGGGACAGCGGCCATCGACGGACGCGCTGGGAAGCGACTTGCAGGCCGATATGGAAACGCTCCTGCACCCAGGGCCAGGGACGCGACACGTTGGCGTGATTGAGTCGAGCCTGCGGCTCGAAATAGCTGCGGTGACCGAGGCGACGAAGGGACTCCCATAACTCGTCGTCCCGACTGAGTGCGTCCGCCAACCGGTCGCCGAAGTCCAGCAGGACGGAGCGGCGGTAGGCCGTGTTATGAATCGGCACGCGTTCCATCGCGCCTGCCGGCAGCCCGTCTCCCCAGATTCCGTAATCCGACAGGAATGCTGCCCAGCTCAGCGCGTTTTCCGGATTTTCGTTGCCGATTGCTGGCGTTACGGTCGTCCAGGGGCCGTCAAACGCGGCGAGCAGCTTCTCCGCGAGCCGGGGTTCGGCATACGTATGAGTCTCCCCGATGAAGACGATTGGTGCCTTGGCACTGCGGATGCCGGCGGCTCGAGCCGTCCCAAGGCTCGTCAGCGGATGCTCGATCACCTGAACGCCGGCGAATTCGTGCCGTACCGCCAGTACTTTCTCAAGATGGCCGGCAGCCGGGCCGACGAGCACCAGTTCGATTCGGTCCCGGATCGTCTGGCGGCGCAGACACTCCACAACATCGTGGATCGTATCGTACGTATCGGTCGCCAGCACCGCCGAGAGTTGCGGATCGACTACGTGATCGTGCGGGTGAGGGCCGTCCTCGATTCCGCGGCGAGGCGTGTCTGACGGCGTGTGCGATGCCACGTTGATGCCCAGGACGAGACTCGAACTCGTAAGGGCCGAAGCCCGGCGGATTTTGAGTCTTTGCTGTGGCAGAAGGATAGTTGACGATGTTCGCGAGCGTCGCACGCGACTTGCTATATCGCACAACGGGTTACGCTCGCCATCTCACGTCGGGCCGACGGCGCCGGACACTCATGCTTGCCAGTGTTCCGCGATGGTTCTTTCACAAGTCTTTCACAATGTTGCACAGTCGGGGAATGAGCCGCCCGCGAACGCAACGCTTCCAGCAGGTCACCGGATACCGCCCCCCGGGATTGCGAGCTCCGCCTCAGTCGCGCCAGGTCGCCTGTTTTTCCTCGCAGCAGCTCTAGCGGTTGAGCGGCGGGCGTTCGCGGTTGTTAAGCGGCCGCGAGCGATTCGCCGGCGGACGTGAGGGGGTCGGTGACGGCCAGCTCGATACCTTCGACGCGCACCAGGGGAGTCCGTTGGGGCGAGGGCGCGTCCCACGGCGGCGTCGGGGAACCAGGTAACGGGATCGGGTCGCCGGCGGCCAGGTACGCGCGCAGGGTCTCGCGGAGGGAATCCCAGAAGCTCTGCTCGAGCTCCTCCGGATTGGCACCGTCCGCGACCGCGCCATCAAGGTCCTCCGCCTGAGCAAAGAGCGTTCCGTCGTCCTCATGCGTGATCTTCACGCGCCAGGGCAATCGGAGCATCCACTCCACTTTGTCTTCAGTCGTCCACGACATCGTTAGGCTCCCAATCGGTTACCGTGGCAGGGGCCACAGACCCGCGGCACGCATCTTCTTCTGTACGTCCCGAATGTACCCCCGGGCCAGAGGTCCGGGTCGCTCCACCAAGCCGATCCATACCGTTGGACGACCGGGACGGTCCAGCCGCCACTTCCGGTGTGACGTCCCGCCACCGGTAGGCTGCAGCGCGAAGCCAAGGCGGCGCAAGAGGTGAGACACCTCGGCGTATGTCCAAGTGACGGGTCGAGGATCCGTCATCAGGGCATCGAGGCGCTTCTCCCAACTCACTGACCCGGGGCCCGAGGCTGATTCCGTGGCGGTAGCACGTAGAACGGGATGAACCCCACGTGCGCATCGTCGACCGAGAGTTCAAATCGATAGTCGCCAAGCGGGGGCATCGGGATCGGCGCGAGCTGAATCAAAATATTCATCGTTGGCGGGACGTCGGGACCAGCCGAGTTGAGAGTGAACCCCTCGACCTCAATCACGAGCGGGAGGAGTTCTTCATCAGCGTTCCGCAGCCGTATCAGCAACCTGTGGTCACCGAGATCGGCGAAGCCTCCCTCGATGCACGCGACGAGCATTCCGCTACCGATCGGCTGACCGATGCGTTCAGGCGGCGGATTGAACCGATTGAAAACATGGACAATGGTCAGCTTCCCGCGCTGCCCCGTGGCGGCGTAGTCAGCCAGCAGGCCGAACGTCATTTGGACCGACATTTCTTACCTCGGGTTGTTCCGTGCCAGCGCTTCCCTTCTCGCCTCGATCGCCTTCCGCAGCTGCGCCAGCGGGACCTGGTTCGCCGGGAAGTCCCACATCTTCCAGATCCGGACGGTGATCCGGTTCAGCTCGAGCCGCGTCCGGGCTTCCATGACCTCGCGCTGGTAGCGCTGGAGCGTCGCTCCGTCCACCAGTGAACCTCTTAGGCGATGGTGACAGTCGGTGCCAACCCTTCCAGGGTAAGCTCGCCTGTTCCTGGCGTCACAACGACATTGCCGGACCCGAAGGCGCCGACAACGTGCACCGCGGGCATGGCGTCGCGTTCGGTCAAGTGGTCGTGAGGTGCGGGCTCATGGAGCAGGGGCTCGACGACCAGCACAGCAACCAGCAGCACCAGCCACAGCATCGCAGTCGCTCCGTCCGGGTTTCGTGAAATCTAGCGCGGTCGGGCTGCCTTTTCTCACCGCCACCGATCGCGCCACGGCGCCGGGTTGTTCTCCTCGCGGAGGCGGCGGCAGCGGGCGGCGAACTCGGGAGCAATCATAGCGCCGGGTTGCGGGGGGGGGGCGTCACGCGGGGCGTCAGCGATTGCGACGAACACCACCGGCCAGTGCACTCGCGCTGTCCGCAGCCTCGGCGATTCCTGCGATGAACGCCCTGAGCGTATCTTGAGGAACGTTCCAGAAGTTGACGATCTGAAGCCCATAGGCGACGGAGCTACCAACAATATCGATGCTATATCGCGGTGGGGTGTCGGGCTTCAGCGAGCGCCTAATCAGAATGGCGTCGCCCATGGTATAGTCATCGCGCAGAGTGGGGGCCGCCTCGTCGATACTGGTGCCAGCCGACGCCGTCGGGACATTCTCCATAAAGCGTAGAACCGACGGGACCCAGTCTCGAATGCGTTGGGCCGAGACAAAGGCGAAGGCGCGAGAGGTCCCCTCCTTACTCGACAGGTATAGCGTTGCCCGTCCATCGCTTTCCGCGCTGAGGCTCACGGACCTGTTCCGATTGCCTAACGCCCCAATTGCCTTCGAGCTCTTCTCTTTGCCCTTAGCATCGCGTGTCACGTGCGTAACAACGTTCGTTGCCGCGCGATAGCTCGGAAGGCCGCCGTCAATCTCCGTTGAACAGGCGGCAATCGCAACGACGGCCGCGGCCACAACCCCCGATTCCCATAGCTTCATACGGCTACTTCTCGCTGAGGCGCGAGAGCACCCCGCGGCCGAGGTGGCGTGACGCCTCGTCGATCTGCACTCCAAGCAGCCGCCTGTCCGTCGCCACGTCGGCGATTCACCGTGGCGGAAGTGTTCCGGTCCATGAACCCGCTCGTCCCTTCGCGGTAGTCCAATCGACGCGGACCACGAACACGTTCGCACCCATGCTGAAATGCGCCCCGCGGAACCGAACGGACTGGCCCGGACCGAGCGTGTCGCTGATGCCAGTCGGGTAGTGAGCGCCGAAGAGCCCGTGCTTATCGAGGGGCTCCCTGTCGACCGTCACGCGGTATTGCAGTGCATCGACCGTCCCGTGATTGGTCACCACTAGGAATGGCCGCCCGCCTTCGCTCTCGCGCTGCACGCGAACGTCCGCGACAAGGGCCGCGTCTCTGACAACAAGTTCCTCCCGCTCGCGCTTCCGCTTCCCGAACCAGCGGTTAGCTCCGACCACCGCGCCAGACAGCAACGCAACCATGGCAACGATCGTGCCGATTCCTGTCGGGCCGAACCACTCGCGGAGTTGCTCTTGCATCCCGCGAACCTACCGCCCCCGGCTGACAGCGGAAGGGCACTCGGTCGCTGCTCTCCACTCTGGGTCCCTACCCGGCCGGGTTATCCGGCACAGCCGGCACAACGGGCCCACGATCCGCGGCGGCTTGTTCTTCGGTCGCCAGTTGTCCAACTCGGCGCCAACGGGCGCCCCCAACCGCCTGCCAGGGATTCACGAATCCGGTTCCGCCGAACCATCCGGACCTGAAGCAGCTGCCACTCCGGCGAAGAACGTTAGCGCAGCCGTGAGCAGCGTACTGGCCAACAAGAGCTTGTCGACAGTGGTCAACGCGCGGAGCCAATCGAGGAAGGAAGTCACTGGACGGCGCGTGTCGCGAGCGCGAGCGCCACCAACGACACAATCACGCCGAGGCCTGCCCAGATCATCGAGAATCTGGACGAGTGTGCGGACTTATCCGCGGCCGCGGCGGACCGTTCGGAGGCAGCGGCGGATCGCTGGGCCGCCTCCAGAAGCTTGTCCGACTCCGTGTGAAGTCCCAACAGGTGCGCGAGCTGCCGCTCGTGGCCTGGATTGCCGACGAAGTGATCGACGAGCTGCCGGCGTTCGGTGAAGCCACCGCCGAACCGAGCGACAAGGCCCTTGAAGCCGGGATCATCGAGCCGACTGAGCGCCTCTGCTAGCTCCGACGCCGTCACCGTCAAGGCCTCCTTTCGTATAGCAGAACCCCAGCGATCGCACGCATCACGAGACTGGCGGAGGCGCTGGCGGAACTTCCGCCTCGGCCGCTCGTTCGCGAGCACGCCGCCTCGCCGATCGCTTCACCAGTCGCTCCGCAGCGGTCGCCCGCTCGCCCTCGATGACATCGCGCTTGAAGACTTCCTCGAGCACGCGCGCGCGCAAATCGGCCTCGGTCACCTTCAGCCCGGCGAATTGACGCCGCAGTTGCCGCCGCACGCTGCCGAGGACCAGGTCCCCGATCAGCATTTGGGCGATCACATACCGGCTCGTGGCCTCCTTCTGCTGCCAGTACTTCGTGATCGCGCTGGCATTCACCGCCTCGCGACTCAACAGGTACAGTTTCTCGAGGATCTGCGCCGGCTTGGCCTCAGGGTCCAGGAGGTCGAGGACGAAGACCTCGTCGGCGACGATGGGCTTCTCGAACCGGAGTCGGTGCGCCTGCCACTCGATGCCGTTTGTCAGAAGCACCCACTCGATGCCAGAGTTCGCGGAGTAGTCGACCGCCTGGCGAAGGTGGTTGTCCTTCAGGTCCGTTCCGATCGGTTTCACCTCGATCAGAAACGCCGGACGACCGTCGACCTTCAGCGCGAGATCGCAGAAGGTGCTCCGGATGCAGAACTCCGTCGTGACCTCGGAATACTTGTCCCAGCCGAGGACCTCCGCGAGAAAGTCGCCGACGATCACGGTCGTGTCCGACTCGTTCACGTCGCGGGCACGCGCGGACTCGAGCAGCTTCTGATACTTCCGCAGCGAGCCCTTTGCCCGATCGAGGAACCGCTTGGAGATCTTCATTCGCAGCCTCGGCCTCTCCAGAGGGATGAGTGCCCGCCCGATCCCCGCAATGGTGCGCCGAACCGCGTTCGGTCGATAGAGGGCGGGACGCTTCTGGTAACCACGGACTTCCAGCTGTTGCCCGCTGCGGTGGGGAGGGGAAACCGCCTGGTGGCTCCCAGCTCGGGTACTAGC
>DASWGU010000122.1:0-1661 GCA_036393555.1 Gemmatimonadaceae bacterium | reverse complement strand
CCCCCGTTCAGCGATGACCATGCTGACGGCTATGGCAAGGGTGGTGCCGCATCGCACGGGTCCGCGGCTGGCGTGTTTTATTAGGAGATTGTCATGCACCGTCAGTTTTGAAATTCCCTCGGACGGAGGGACGTCAGTCCGCAACGGATTACCGGCCGTGGATGGTGGTCGAGGGCTGGTCCCGCCGATATTTCTGTTGATGCGGCTGTTCGCGCAGTCACCGCCCCGCGTCGTCGTCTTTGTGGTGCGTGTGGGTGTGGCGATGAGGGCCGTGTCCGTGGTCGTGGTCGTGCATCAGCTCCTTCGGCACGTCGGGGAACAGCTCGCGCGACGTGGGCGCGGCGCCGCCCGCCCATTCGACGCCTCCCTTCTTCCGCGCGGCCGAGAACAGGTCATTCCACGACAGTAGTGATGGGTCGCGCGCGACCTCGAGCCGCTGGGCGAGCGCGGCCAGCATCAGCTTCCGGATCCGCCGGCCGTCCCATCCTTCGCACAGCGCCGCGAGCTCAGACAGCCGCGCGGCATCCCGGGTGAGCGGCAGCAGCGCCGGCCACTGGACCGCCAGCTCGCCGATGGCGCTCGCCAGGATCTTCCCGATGGTCTCGCGGTCGGGCAGCGAAAACCGCATCACGAGGTCGGCGCGCGAGAGGAACGCTTCGTCCACCGCCTCGATGAAGTTGGTGGTCGTGACGAACAGCACCGAGGGGAGGTTTTTCGCGATCGCGTCAATCCCCAGCAGCACCGCGTCGGTCGCGCGGTGCACGTCCACGGGGTTGGCCTCGAATGACGCCGCGGACCGGCGGATCGCGAAGCTCTCGACCTCGTCGATCAGCACCACCGTGAACGGCCGGCGCGCCGCGATTTCCGGGACGGTTTCCGTCAGCAGCCGCGTGACGTTCCGCTGGCTTTCGCCGAGCATGTCGCTCGGAAAGGCGTGCGGGTTGACCTCGACCAGCACCGTGGCGCCCTGGCGTGCCAGCGCGAGCGCGGCCACCTGCGCCAGCCCCCGCGCCATGGTCGTCTTCCCGGTACCGGGCGGACCGGCAAGGATGATCAGCCCGTGCGGGAGCCCCGCGAGCATCGAGAGCTTCCGGCCGTGCTCCAGCACCAGCAGCGCCTGAGAGAGCAGGCGCTCCTTCACTTCGCGGGGGACGATGATCGCGTCCCAGTCCCGGTCGTGGTGGTCGGCGGGCAGCACGTGCATCGAGAGCACGCCGGGAGGCAGGGCGGAGAGCGGCCGCTCCATCACTCGCCGGGCCGTTTGTCCTCCGGCCACTCCATCCGCGACAGCTCCTGCGTCGACACCAGCGTGTCTTCCGCTTCCTCGAACAGCACCATCGGATCCATCAGCGTGCGCATCGTCTCCAGGAGCGAGTCGAACATGTGGATGCGCACGAGGCGGCACTGGTTGACCGGGTCGTCGTTGAAATGCTGGTGCCAGAGGAAGTGGTCGACCACGATCAGGTCGCCCTTCTTCCAGGGGTGGTGCCGCCCGTTGTCGGGCGCGATCCCCATGAAGCTGTGGCCGTAGCCCTCGACGACATACAGCCAGGCCTCGCCCGGGTGGCGGTGCAGCGACTGCGTCTTGCCGGGCGCGAACTGAATCATCACCTGACTCAGGCCGGATGCCTGGTTGCCGATCGCGCGGTCGTTCAGGAACT
>DASWGU010000121.1:0-23594 GCA_036393555.1 Gemmatimonadaceae bacterium | reverse complement strand
GCTTTCATCGATCTTGCCTCCGCGCTCATGGAATGATTCAGCAGGATTTGGCGTCCAGTGCCGGCCCCGCGTGTCAGGTGCCGAGGACGGCTCCCATAGGGCAGTACCCCAAGGACCGCGAGCAGGCGCGGCGCGCCGCCGTCCGTGCGGAACCGCATGACCCAACCTGCTCGATGTCTTCCACCACTCCCGGGACGAGGTTAAGCGAACGCGTGGCAAGAGGTCGCCCTGGCTATTCGCACCTTGAGAGCAGACCGCCCGGGCGGCAATCGGTGAACGTCGTATTCTGTGTCAAGGTACCGGCCGGCAGGGGTACACCATTGTCTGACCGCCGTGTTTCGTTCACCCGACAGCTCTCGTGATGGCGCGGTCTCACCCGGTCAGCCCGCCGCGCCCGGAGCAGATCATGGCCTGCGCCTGCCAGGCCGCAGGACACACGCATGAACCAACGACCAGACGGGACCCGTGATGCGCACACCTCGCTCGAATTCCGATCGTCGCGCCCCGCTCGGGACCGGCGCCCACGCTCGCCCTCGCGCCGCCAGAGGGCGCACCGGAGCCGGGGAGACGCCGCTCAGTATCAACGTCCGCGGCGTACCGCTGTCGGATGCGATGCGCGAGTACGTGCAGTCCCGGGCGGGATTCCGTCTTGGCCGCTTCGCCCGGAAGATCGAACGGGTGTCGGTTCGCTTCGATCACGCTCGCCGGATTGGCGATTCTTCGCCCGCGGTCCGGTGCCGCATCAAGGTGGTGGTGTCACGCCTCCAGAACGTCGTGGCTGAGGCCACGGCGCCGTCCGCGCGGCAGGCCTTCGGTGACGCGATTACCGCCAGCGCGCGTTGGGTGAAACACCTCCAGGAGCGGCGCACAAGGTTGCGGCGCAAACCGCGCGCTCGCGTAGCACCCTGAGCCATGGAAGGTGCCGGCCAGATTGGCGCCTTAGGCGACAGCCTGAAGCACGCAGACTTTCGCCGACCTCTATCCCGACTTGTGGCTCAGGCTGTAGACGTACGCCGACACCGCGCGGACCTGATCCTGCGTCAAGCCCGACCCACCCATGGGCAGCATGAGCCCGGGGAACTTCTTCGGCGCCATCACGCCTGTCATCACGGTGTTGTAGATGAACTCCCAGCTGCCGTCACCGTTGAGCCATTCGCTATCAGTGAGGTTGGGCGCGACGCCCGTGGGGCCGGTCGCGTCCTCGCCATGACAGCTCTGGCAGGTCCCCACGGCCACGAGGCCGTGGAAGATGCTGTCGCCCAGGGCGATCATCTGCGGCGTGATTGTCGCGGGATCGAAGCCCGCGGCGGTCGGAGCCGACGTGGACGGCGGTGTGGCGGGCGTGTCGGCCGGCGCCTGTTCCCCCCCGCCACTGCAGGCCATCACACCAATGAAGAGCCCTGCAGTCGTGATACGGCCGGCCGTCATCGTCCAGCCGCGCCTCGAGTGATCCTGGTGCACCCTGTCCTCCGCTCGGTTTCCGTCGGGACCTGTAGTCGCTGAGCGCGTGCTCAGCTTTCGATAATTGTAGCATCACGTGCGCAGGTTAGCCGTCCGGGGAAGCCCCGACCGGCAGCCTACCTGGTGGCGCCCCGGGGTCCGGAGTAGAGCCACTGAGCCTGGTAGTCCCGGGTCAGCGGTGCGTTGGTGAGCATGGCACGCACCATCTCGACAGGCATGGCTCCACCACGAAGTACCGCATCGTGGAACGCCTTGTTGGTCATTTGCCCTGAACCAACGAGTTCGCGGTGCAGCGCCCTGAACTGCAGTCCACCCATCATGTAGGCGAGCTGGTACAACGGCGGGTAGGTGCCCAGGAAGCTGCGTCTCACCTCGGCCTCGGCGTTGGCGCGCTCGTGGCCGACGCGATCCACGAGGTAATCGACCGCCTGCTGCGGCGTCATGGTTCCGAGGTGGAAGCCAAGCGAGAAGACGATGCGGGCGCTCCGGTGCATCCTCCAGAAGAGGGCACCGACGCGATCCTCGGGCGTGGTATTGAAGCCCTCGTCCCACAGCAGCATTTCCCAGTACAGCGCCCACCCTTCGGTCCAGAACGGCGTGCCGAAGGCCGGCCGGCGGTGCGACTGATATCGCTGGTTCATGAAGCCCTGCAGGTGATGGCCCGGGATCAACTCGTGGTGAACCGTGGCGTGCGAGAGGTGCGGACTGTTACCTCTCATGCTCATGAGCTTCTCCTCGTGGGTCATCCCGTCGGTCGGATACGAGACCTGGATTGTCTCGCCGCCCAGGAAGAACGGGCTCACGCGTTGCCGCTCTGGCGACATCATCTCGATACGCCAGATGTCCTTGGCGAGCTGCGGTACGGTCAGCAGGTCCCTCTTCTCGACGAAGTCCATGGCCTCGAAGGCCAGGCGTCGGATCAGTTCCGGCTGTTCTCCCGGCGGAACGTACTTGTTCTTCACGCTCTCGAGCGCCGCCTTCCAGTCGTCGCCGAAACCGAGTTCGCGCGAAGCCTTCTTCATCTCCGCTTCGCTCCACGCGAATTCGCGCTCGGCGATGGCGATGAGGTCTTCGGGTCCGTAGGCGATGACCTCGTCCCGCAGTTCGGCGACGATTGCATCGCGACCGATGGGATCGCCAATGATGGGATCGGGCTGGCCGGTCCGGAATCCGACGATGCGTTCGCGCAGCGTCTTGTGGTATGCGGTGATGATGGAATCGGCACGACGGTAGGGATCACGTGCCCACCAGGTGAAGAGCGGGTCGTAGCCGGAGTAGTAGTCGTACCAGCGCTTCAGCTCTCCCTTGAGAGAGTTCAGGATTTCCGAGGAGCGGTGCGCGACGACCTTGTCGACTTTGAGCGGTGGGTCACCATTCCCGTTCGGTGACCCGTCGTTCGACGTCGCCGACCGCTGGCCCCCGGCGGCTCGCGCACGGCTCGAGTCCGACTGCAGGCCGGCGACCACCGCCTTGGAGACGTTCTCGACCTGCTTCGTCAGTGCAACCAGGGTGAGCGCGGACTTCTGCGGATCGATCGGTTCCATCCGTCGGCGCGCGTCCACCAGGGCGAAGATGTCCTTGCCGAAGGGAAGGACCGGCGCCGACTCCATCCACATCTTCTCTTCCCGATCCAGCAGCGACAGCGCATGCCCGAGCCGGTGATTCATCAGGATGTAGTCGATCCTGCCCTGCTGGCTCAGGTTGTCGAAGTCAAGTTCGCGCAGGCGGGACTGCCATCCACGATAGAACTCCCGGAAGCGCGCCCGACGGGTGGGGGAGTAGTCGACCGTCCACCGTCGCTCGAGCGCGTTCTCATCCGTCGTATAGCGCGATACCACGTCACGCATCTCGCTTGCCGTTCCTTTCGGCGAGAGAAGTGGTGTGAGCGGCGGCACATACTGGGCGGCGTCCGTTCCGGTCTGGAGCTGGACTGGGGCTTGCCCAGCCGCCGGAGCCGCGAAAGCGAAAAGCGTCAGGAACAGGCGACCACGCATGGCAGGGAACCTCACGTCCCGGACGGTGCCGGCTCGAAGGGTGAAGGGGAATTGTCGCGCTTCTGCAGGCCTGGTCGCAATCACCTGCGCGGCTTTCCGCCTGGCGTGCTTCGGAGACTGAGGCGCCAGCCGTCGCGGAATCCTCGGGACGGCGCGCCAGGAAAACCGGGAGCGAAGGGAATGAGCACCACGCCGGCTTCGATTCTCGACGACACTCCCTGCAACGGGCGTGCCCGAGCGAGTCGTCAACGGATTTACAGCCGGCTTTACAGTTCTGGCGTGTTCCTGTAAATGCAGACCCCGCTTTCCTTGACCGCGACGGGGGCTAAGCGAGGTAGCTGGAGCAACTTGCAGGTGACGAGGCCGGCGGCATGAGGCTCGCTTGGGTGCCGATCATGCGCATCCACCGGAGATGGGCTGTCCAGACCGTACTGCAGGATTCCGGCGGCCATGCCGCGGCTCTCGGTTCCGGGAGGATCCTCTCCGCCACGTTCCTCGGTCCCCCTCGACTGCTATCGACGGTCTTTCTTCTCGGCGCGATCGCGCACAACGCGGAGTCACAGCGGGTTACGGGGAGTGCGTCGTTGTCAGCCGAGTTCTATCAGCAGACAGGTCTTCCCGAAGCTCGACGTCCTGCGCAGCTGCTGCTCGCCGTGGGTTCGATGAACTTCACCTTGGCGAACGGCGTGACACTTCCGCTGTCGTTCTACGCCTCGACGGAAGGGGCGGGATATCAGCAGCCGTTCAACCAGTTCGGTGCCAGTCCAACCTGGGGCTGGGCAACGGCTCACGGAGGTTATTTCTCGACTGAACTGAGCGAGCTGACGCTGCAGAGCGCGAGGCTTCTTGGGGGCGGTCTGGAACTGCAGCCCGGGGCCTTTCGAGCGGCGATGGCCAGTGGGATCAGCCAGCAGACTGTCCGCGCCGACAGTGCCACGGGACGCCTGGGCGTCCGACAGCAATCGCTGTCTGCATTCCAGATCGGCCTGGGCCGGCCCGGCGGGGCTCTCGTCTGGTTCACGATGCTGCAGGCGGAGGACGACAACGCGGGTGCAATACCGGGCCTGCCGCCAACGCTGACGCCTACACCGCAGCAGAACCTGGTCGGCAGCGTACGCTTCGCGCTCCCGATCCGCGACAAGGTCGCGCTCGAGGGTGAAGTGGCGGCATCGGGCTACAGCGAGGACACCAATGCCGACGAATTGAGCGACGAGGACCTGGGCATCACCGTGCCGACGTTCGTTCGCAGCATGATGACGCCGCGCTCGTCGTCGAAGTTCGATGGGGCCGGTGTGGCTTCGCTTCGGGTGACACCATCCGACCAGTTCAACGTTGCGCTCTCCGGACGGTATGTCGGTCCGGGATATCGATCGCTCGGTGCGCCACAGCTCGAGGTCGACGTCCGGGACATCACCATCAACCCGCGCCTGCAGACCAGCCGGCTGGCGCTTTCCGCGAGCGTCGGGCGGAGGCAGAACAATGTGGCCGGCACGCGAGAGAGTACCACGTCGCGGGCGATTCTCGACCTGTCCGCGCTGGTACAGGCGACGGATCAGTTTTCCGTTTCAACGCAATTCACCAACTACGGCATGCGGGCGCCCAGTGCGAATGACACACTGGCCATCGACAACATCAGCCGAATGGCGTCGGTGACCCCGCTGTTCCAGTTCCAGACCGGCACCTGGACTCACAATCTGCAGGTTTCACTGAGCCTTCAGGACTACACCGACCGCAACATCCTGACAGGCAGCCTTGCCGACAACCGGACTACCGGTGTGGCCGGCACGCACACCTTGATTCTGGGCAACGGGCTTACGCTCTCCACGACGGCCTCGGACATTCGTGGTGAGACGGGTGGGGAAAGCACGGTCATCCAGGCGCTGAGTGAAGCCCTCAGCATGCAGTTCCTCCGGCGCCGCCTGGGCATCAGCGCCTCGGGCACGTACACGCGCACGGTGACCTCGCAGCTCGATACCGGCATCAACGGGCAACTGCGCGCCAGCTACCGGATCGACCCGCGCCACCATCAGCTGCAATTCAGCACGAATTACCGCCGCTACGACTTCGGACAACCGCGGGGCACCTCGAACGGCTATACCGAGATGCAGACGCGACTTGGCTACTCCCTCTCATTCTGACTGCCATGCAAGGTCACTTCCTGGTCAGCACACGGGTGTGGCAATCGCTGGTCCTGATCGGTGCCACGGTTGCTGTTCCGTCCGGCGCCAGCGCCCAGGCGGTCAACGTTCAGTTGATCCTGCCGTCCGCGAGCAACATGCCGCGATCGATCGCCGCGTGGCAGGGGAACCCCGCGGTGATTCAGGTCCGCCTGACGAACAGCGGAGCGACCGACCTGTCAGCGCTCAGGTTCCGGTTTGTCATCCGCAGCCCGCGAGGAGAAACGGCGAAATCGCGCAACGGTCAGGAACCGCCGTTCAGCCTGGCGCGGGGCGAGATCCGATCGTTCCTGCTCGAGGAAATCGTCAATTTCAGCGCCGTCGATTACCCGTCCGACATCGAGCAACGCGTGGCGCGCGACGGGATTCCCGAGGGCGCGTACGTCATCTGCGTCCTGGTTGTGGATGCCGCTGGCCAGTCGCAGAGCGGCCCCGAACGGTGTGGGTCCTTCCGGATCTCCGAGCCGGATCCTCCGGCCCTGATTCGTCCGTCAAACGGCGAAACGGCAGTTCCCGGCCAGCTGCGATTCCAATGGACGCCAGTCAGGCTGCAGCCCGTTTCCTACCGACTTACGATCAAGCCGCAGTTCCCGGGACAGAATCCGACCGCTGCCATGGGGGCCAATCCCACGCTGTTCAGCGCGGTCGTGAACACGCCGTTCTACCAATACCTGCCTTCCGACGCCGACTTCGGACTCTACGAGAACGCCATCGGCTTCGTGTGGCAGGTGCAAAGTGTGCAGGACGACAACCCGGTGGGGCGCAATCGTGGACTCAGTCCGGTGGGCGCCTTCAGGTTCCAGGCGGCTGAGCCCGAGGAGAAGATCCCCGACAACGCCACTCCGATCGATGCACCCGCCTGTGGCGTTGGGGCCGTGGCGCCGCGTGTCCCGTCCAGCCAGCAGCCGGGATCGTTCGCACCCGCCAGCCTGATCGGTCGCCGGGTGCGTATCGGGTTCTTCCAGCTCCAGATCCAGGAGGCCAGCGGATCGCCCGGTTCCATGACCGGAGCCGGGACGATCGAGGTTCCCTTCCTCAGCAGATCGGTTCCCGTCCGTTTCGAGAACCTGGGTGTGAATTCGAACCTGGAGGTGTATAGCGGGAGTGCTGCAGGCACGGAGGCTGAATCCGCTCGACTGCCGGTTGACTGGATGAACTCCACAGCGACGCTTTCCGGGATCCGCTTCGAGGCGGACAACGCAACGATTGACGCCGCACTGCGATACGATTTCGCCCTCCTGAATCAGACGCTGGGATTCGCCGGACGCGGACTCCGGATGACGCCGAATGGCATCCAGAGCGGCAGTGCACGGATCGGCCTGTCGGATGACCTCGAGGCGAGCTTCGGCGAGGCGACACTTCGTCTGAAGGGATCGGCGTCGTCTGCCGATGGGACCTACGTGCAATGGGGATGCGGCGGCTTCGAGCGCGCCCAGATCGTCATGGAGCAGGAGTTCCCGCGCACCTGGCTGGTGCCGGTGAATGCGACCGGTGTCCCTCAGGCCGGAAACTCGAAGGTGACGTTTACAGTCGAACTCGCGGCAGGTCAGCCCTGGACCATGCCGGTCGGGTCCATCGAGCGATCGTCATTTGCCTTCGCACCCGGGTTCATCATCGAGCCGGCGCAGGCGGTGCTGGACATCACCAGTTCCGCGAATCCCGAGCGCATGACGTTCCCGTCCTCCTACGAGGGAATTTCGGGTGACGCCTGGACCGGCGTCTTCATCGAGACCTTCTCTCTCACCCTCCCCGAGGCGCTCCGGCAATTCGGATCCACCCAACCCATCCGCGTTTCCGCGCGGAACATGTTGATCGATCGCTCCGGCGTCAGCTTGGATGCATCCCTGGCCAACATCATCGCGATCAACAAGGGAAACCTGGGAGGCTGGGGCTTCTCGATCGACGAGCTGCGCCTGTCCGTGGTGAGCAGCTCGCTCACGCAGGGCAGTCTGACGGGGAAGGTCCAGCTGCCCATTACCGACACACCGGTTCAGTACACGGCTACGGTGAGCGTCCCGGAACAGCCCACGGGAACCCAGGGCGGCACCGAACTGCGGTATGACTTCCAGATTCAGCCCGCCGGTGAGTTCAACGCCAGCCTCTGGGGCACGGCGCGAATGCAGCTCCATCCGACTTCGAGGGTCACGGTAGCGGTGCAGAAAGAAAGGGGCCAGTGGCAGGCGCGTCCCTCAATGGAACTCAATGGATCCGTCAGCATCACGAAGGATGTTGATCTGGCGGGCTTACGGTTCGAGCGGCTGCGATTCCTCAGTTCGTCTCCCTGGATACAGAAGGGCACGTGGAGTCTGGCCAGCCCGCAACACTACCTCGGGGAGTCGCCGGCGAGCGAGGCATTGACGAGCGACGACAGCGCGACTGCGTCGGACAGCGAGACGAGAGCTTCCCCCGCGGCGGCGGCTCGCAGTGTGGCAGGACTTCCGATCACCATTACAAACGTGGAAGTGATTGGCGGAACCGTCGGCACCGCCATCAGCGCGGGCCTGCGATTCACGGTCGGGGTGGTGCTGCCGGGCGCATCGACAATGGTCAGTGCGAACAGTACCATTCGCGTGCTCGCGCGGATCGACCGCCCGACGAACGCGCCGATGAGGCCCCGCTTCGACCGGGTGCAGGTTGACCAGATCTGCGTCTCCGGTGGCATACGGAACGTGATGGAGGTCAAGCGGGGAAGCTGCCTGACCTTCTTCCGCGACGACCGGACCTACGGAACGGGTGCCGCCGGAACGATCGGTGTGGTGATGATGAAGGGCCTGGACATCACGTCTACGGTCCGGTTCGGGTCGGTGTCGCGAATCGACTACTTCTACGTCGATGGACAGTTGATCATGCGAACCGGCGTGCCGTTCCCCGGCCTCAACGCCGTCGGCATATATGGTTTCAACGGCGGCGTGTACTACCACCTCACGAAGCAGGTGAGCGGACGGACCACGAGGTATGTCCCCAGCGCCTCGATCGCACTGGGGCTGAAAGCCGGCGTGACACTTGGCGCCTACCCGCGCCCCGAGCCGGTGAACGGCGACGTCTCTTTAGAAGGCGCGTTCACGAGGAGTGGTGGACTCAGCTACATCTCGCTGATTGGCAACGGCTACATGATGACGCCCGTGGTCAACCGACCCGCGACGGTGCCCGTCCGCATGACGATGGATCTGACTTACAACGTCCCGCACGCAAAGCTCGACGGCCAGTTCCAGGTCCGGTTGAACGCCGCCGGGATCATCACGGGCAACGGCAACGCACGCCTTCATGCGAGTGCCTCGAAGTTCCTGCTGCACGCCGGAGTGGGTGGATCGACGACCCGGCCGGTCATAACCGACGGCAGCAAGTTCATCGTGCGAGTCCTGCCCCTGTGGACCGCGCGGGCGTACTTCGCGACGGGGACCGCTGGAACGCTGCCACCATTCCCGGCGCTGCCACCCGGCGCGGCCCGGCCGTCCAGTTCGGCCCGCTCCACCGCCACCAGCCGAGCCACAAACGGTGGCGTGATGTTCGGTGCCAAGGTTTCGCTGAACTTCTCGGCCGACGGGGGTTTTGCCGGAGCGGATGTGAACGGCGAAGCCGGCTTCGATGTCGCACTCCAGAATTACGGCACCAGGCGTTGCTTCAATCAGCTCGTCGGCATTAACGGCTGGTATGCCAATGGCCAGCTCTACTCCTGGATCGAGGCATCCGGCTGGGTCGGCATGAGCGAATCCGTCACGGAGTGGATCAACGCCGGCTTCGAGTGGATAACAGATGTCGGATGCGAAATTGCCTCGTGGTTCGGGGGTTGCGACAAGAAGAAAGTCGCCAAATACAAGGCGGTGGTTCGCGTGAAACCAGTCCGCTACGAAATCGCGCGGGCGCGCGCGGCGGCCACGTTCGAGGCAGGATTGCCGAACCCGACGTGGTTTGCGGGCACAGTCTACGTGAGCTACAAGGCGCTGGGGGCCATCAAGGGTTCCACCAGCATCGACTTCACGGAGGGCCGCCGATGCTCGCTGTAAATGGAAGACGGCGCCGCGGTCAGGCACCGGCCGGCGCACTCATCGCGGCCGCATGGCTGATTGCAGGTGCTGCGACCGGCGCGAACGCGCAGGGAACCGAACCGCGGATCGAATTGCAGGGGCGAGCCGGGTCCGGCATCGTGACGCTACGGTGGGTGCCCACGACGCCGCGCGCCTGGGCCTCCGGCCTGATCGCCGGTTATCGTCTCGAGCGCGCGCCCGCTGCAACGCCGACCGCGTTCAGCGAGGTTGCCGTTGTGTCTCCGTGGACGCCGCAGCAATGGCGGCAACGGGTGGATACCTCGAACAAGTACCTGATGAGCGCCGCAGAAGTACTCTTTGCCCCGCAGGCCGAGCCAACCGCGGGGCGATCGCAGCTCACCGTCGAGGAGCGAGACGCGGACGTGAATCGTCGGTACACCTTCGGGCTCATGGTCGCCGACTTCGATTCCCTCGCCGCCGAGGCGATGGGGATGCGGTACGTCGATCGGTCAGCGGGAAACGGCGAGTTCATCTACCGGGTCTCGGTCGGGCAGGCGCCCCCCGAATACGCCAGCGTCGTCATTCCTGTCGCTCCCGGCACGGCGCGAATCGCCACGACCGGCGGACCCGGTCTGGGCGCGCCGCCCGGTCTCCAGGTGGACGAAGGCGATCGCTCCCTGGTCCTGCGGTGGAATCCGGAGCCGGCCGGCTCGGCCTACATCGGCTACGACATCGAGCGCACCGACGCCACGACCGGGACGGCGACTCGACTGAGCACGGTGCCGCTCATCTTCGGTGATGATTCCCTGAACCTCCCCGTTGAGCGGCTGGTCACCGACACCGGGCTCGTGAACGGGCGGACCTATCGCTACCGACTGTCTGGTCTCACCGCGTTCGGCGAGCGAAGCGAGGCGGCACTGGGCGAAGGAACACCCCGTGACCTTACGCCGCCACCGCCGCCGGTCATAACGGGCGGTGTCTCAACCGATGCCGGTGTGACGCTGGTGTGGGAGATGCAGGACTCCACCGGCTTTGCGGATATGGTCGGGTTTCATGTCGCGCGGGGAGCATCGGACGAGGGCCCCTTCGTATTCGACACGCTCCAGTTGATTCCCCCGGCCGCTCGCACCGTCGGGGGGCTGCCCGCCCGCACCGACTCGGCCAACTACTTCGTCGTGGCCGCGCGTGACTCCGCCGGCAATGTGTCGTACTCGGTGCCGTGGCATGTACCGGTCATCGACAGCGTCCCGCCTGCGGCCCCGACGGGACTCCAGGCGACGGCCGACTCGCTCGGACGCGTGAGCCTGACATGGACGCGCGGGCCCGAGAGTGACCTCTTCGGATGGAGGGTGTTCCGGGCCAATGCCGAGGATCACGTGTTCACGCTGCTGACCGGCGAGCTGCTGACCGACTCCGTCTTCGCCGACTCGGTCGACACCAACACACTGACACGATTCATCTTCTACGAGCTGACGGCGCTGGACGTCAGCCAGAACGCCTCGACGCCGACCCGAGTGCGCCTGACGCTGCCTGACCTCGTTCCGCCGGTGGAGCCGATCATAACGCGCGTCTCCCCTTCCGACACGACGGTCACGCTGGAGTGGGTTCCCAGCGCGAGTCTCGACCTCCGCCAGCATCACATCGTCCGCAAACGCCCCGAGGACGCGACGTGGCAGGAGTACTCGACCGTGCCCGCTGGCACGAACGTCTTCGTCGACCGGGACGTCGTGAAACGCCAGACGTATCTCTATGCGGTGGAGGCCGAAGATTCGACGGGGCTGCGGTCCAGGTCCTCGCCCGTTCAGGCACGGCCATTCGACCGGGGTGTTCGTCCGGGCGTTGAGCGCCTCACTGCCTCGTGGAACGCCGCGGACAACGTGGTGCAACTTGCGTGGGAGTATCCAGCGCCGGCAGGGGAGTTCTGGTTCGTCGTCCACCGCGCGGTGGGCGATGCCAGGCTGGATGCATACAGGACGGCCGGAACCGAACGCCGTTTCTCCGACGATGCGGTTCGGACTCGAGGCACGCGCCATCGGTATGCCATTCAGGTCATCTACCGCGATGGTGGGATGTCCCAGGTCAGTCCTCCTGTGGAAGTGCAGATTCCACCTCGTTGAACGATTGGTCGGACCGGCGGGCCCCGGGGTCGCCCTGATTCTCGAGTGGTGGTTCGGGGCCCCGCCCCGTTTCACCCGGCCCCGTTGCGCAGCGCTTTCCGGGCGAGCGATGCCGGGGAGCGCGTTTTCAGCGGGGGCGCGGGCAGCTGTGGGCGTGCCTGCAGGAACGAATCGAACCGCGTCGGCGACCGCGGGGCGAATGACACACTTGAACACGGGGGTCACGGGGCCACGTAGGCCTGGGTCGTGGTGGTGTTGAAGATCGTCGTGCGCTGATGCCGGTCCATCATGGCCACCCTCTGCCGTAATTCCGTTCAATTCAAGCCATTTGCCCGCTGGGCTTCTCATCGATTTTCATGTGGCTCGTTTGCGAGACGGCATCAAATGCATCGCAACCGGGATTTCCACTCACCATGGGACATGGGGTTGCCTCCGTGACCCCCGTGTTGAAGTCTTCGCCACAGTCCGATGCCGCGATGTTACTTGACAGACGTTCTGCAGAGTTTTGCCTGCAAGTCAGCTGAGGTTCATTAAGGGTCCCGCTTACTCGCTCGTCGGTCTGAGGCGGAGCCTCGTTAGTTCAATCAGTCAACCGAAAGCGGCCAGAATGAACGAGCGCCGAAGTCCGCTACGGACGGCGCCGATCCAGCCGTTGGCGCCCACGGCGACGCCGTCAACGATGCGAAGGTGCTGCCGGGCAACCGCCCATGAGTTACTTCTCGAATGAACTGAGGCGAGCTCACGCTGTAGAGCGCGAGGCTCATTGGCGGAAGCCTGGAACTGCATCCCTGAACTGGAGCGGAGCGGGCACACAAAGGGGGAAGCGCAGGCGCTTCCCCCTTCGTGCGTCACGCGAACGGGCCTACTTGTGGAACGATCTCGTGAAGGACCAGCGCTGATCCGCCACCGCAGCTGACGTTCTCAGTGCGGGGAAGGGGGCCGCATTGCTCAGCGAGGTGCCACCCCAATCCAGGTTGCGGATGTACCACCTGTCCGCCACACCAGAGGCAACGATAATCCAGAGCTGATCGAAGTACGCTGGTGGGGCGAGATCGGCGATGAGACACTGGTTGTTCGTTTGCCCGGTCAGGGTCTTGTTCACGCCACCGAACGAGTTGGTGAAAGTGTAGAAGCTGCCGTACGGGGCCGGCGCGGGTGAGATGAGCCAGTAGTGTCCCGAGTAGACCCCGGCTGGCGTACTCATGAAGCACTGGAACGTGTCGGAGTACGTGTCGAGCGCGTGGTCGGTACCGCTCAGGTCGTTCTTGATGATGTAGTAGAAGTTCGCGTCCAGGAGCACCGTGGTGAATGTCCACTGGGTGGCGTTGGGCAGGGTATTCCCGACCTGGCTCCTGAGCCCCGTCGTCACGCCGACCTGATAGACCTTCAGGAATTCGGCCAGCGGTGATGTGGGGGTCACTGTTACCACCTTGCCGCTCACCGTACGGTTGGCGGCCACTGCGATGCCGCCCGTGGTGAGCGTGACTGTCGAAGCAGTTACCGTGGCAGGATCGATATTCTCCGAGAAGGTCAGCACAATCGCTGTTTCGATGCCGACACTGGTGGCATTCGACCCCGGCGTTGCGTTGGAGAGACTCAGGACCGGGAACCCGACTACGGTGATCACGACCGATCCTGACTGGCCTTCCGATGTCGCCGTGATCGTGGTCGTGCCGAGACCGATGGTGGCAACGAGTCCGTCGTTGCTCACCGTTGCGACTGCCTGGTTGCTGCTGCTCCAGACGATCGCGCGACCGGTGAGGATGTTGCCCCCGGCATCCTTCAGGACTGCCATGGCCGTGATCTGGACGCCGATCGCCGCGGTTGTCGCCGAAGCCGAGACGGTCACCGTGGCCACCGGCTGCACTTGAACTGTCAACGTGGCCGATCCCTGTATCCCTTCGGACGTCGCGAAGACCATCGCGTTGCCCGCCGCGACCGCCGTGACCAGCCCGTTGGGTGAAACGGTGGCGACGGTCTCGTTCGAGCTGCTCCAGGTGACCACCCGCCCGTCCAGGTTCTGATTGGCCGCACCCTTCGGCTGTGCCGCGAACTGGAAGGTTGCGCCGACCGAGATGGTCTGGCTCGCAGGTGTGACATCTACCGACGCGACCGGAACGACGATCGGGTTCACCGTCAACTGCACGTTACCGGCTATGGCGCCGGCGGTGGCCGTGATGTTCGTAACGCCAACGGTGAGCGCCGTGACCAGGCCGTTCGCGGAAACGCTGGCAACGGCGGGATTCGCGACGCCGAAGACGATCGCCACGCCCGGCAAGACGGTACCGGACCCGTCCTTCGCGACCGCGGTGGCCTGAGTCGTCTGGCCAACGTTGATCGCGCCGGCAGCGAGCGACACCTCAACAGTCGCCACCGGATTCGCGACGCTGACAGCCGCCACCGCAAACTGGCCTTCAATCGTCGCCGTGATGACGGTGATGCCCGGTCCGAGTGCCGTGATGGTGCCACCCGATGAAATCAATGCCACGGCGACGTTCGATGACTGCCAGGTAACCAGGCGGCCAACCAGGATGCTGCCGTTGGCGCTGAGTGCCGTCGCGGTCGCATTCTGTGAGGCTCCCACCTGCATCGTCGCCTGGGGCACGCTCAAGGCGACGGACGCCACCGGCACCTGGGAGACGGTAAGCACGGCCTGTCCGGACTTGCCTTCGGCGGTCGCCGTGATGGTCGTTTGTCCCGGCGCGATGGCGGAAATCGCCCCGAACTGGTCGATGCTCGCGACGGCGCCGTTGGAGGAGTTCCAGCTGACGGTGCGGCCGGTCAGCGCATTACTCTGGGCGTCGAGCAGTGTGGCAAGGGCCTGTGTCGCCTGTCCGGGCGTGAGGTTGTTCTCGTTGAGGGCCACGGTAACGGTGGCGACCGGCGCCGGGCTCACCGTGATGAGTGCGATCGCGGTTCGCCCCTCTGCAGTCGCTGTAATGGTCGCCTGGCCAGCAGACAGGCCGGTGACCAGCCCGCTCGCGCTGACCGAAGCCACCGCCGCCGACAAGGTCTGCCAGGTGACAGTCCGTCCGGTCAGTACCTGGCCGGCCTGATCCCTCGCGACCGCCGCCAACTGCGTTGTGGTGCCAACGACGACGTTGCCGGAGCTTGGCTGGATCTCCAGGGTCGCAACGGGGGCTGGCGAGACGGTGACTGTCGCCGTACCCGAGGAGCCTTCTGCCGTCGCCGTGATGGTCGTCGTGCCTTCGCCCACTGCCGTCACGAGTCCGGTGCCGCTCACGGTAGCCACGCCGGCCGCGCTGCTGCTCCAGGACGCCGTTGGCACTGTGCTGCAATTCGACGACGAAACGGCAGCCACCAGCTGCGACGTTCCGCCGACCGTCAGTTGCGCCGATCCGGGCGTGACGGTCACGCCGTTGACCTTGCAGGACTCGGTGGGCGACGAGCAGGAGAGGGCGAATGCCACGCCTAACGCGATCCCCGGGGCGGTGGCATGCCGCCAGCCAAGGCCTCGGAACCTGCTGCGGGCCGATTCGAGATTTCTTCTCAGGGTACTCATTCGTGCTGGCTCCTCGTGATGAGTGTTGGGGCGGGGTACGACGGGGCAGGCCTGCCGGACGGGGTGCGTCACGGAGGCCGCTCGGCCCCGCTTTCGAGCAGGGCCAGAATGTCCGTGGCTTTGCGATGTACGGCGACGTCGCGCGGAGACCATCCATTCCGTTCGCGGTGCTCTGGATCGGCGCCATGGGCAATGAGCAGGCGCACAACCTCCAGGCGGTTCCAGAGACAGGCCTGGAGCAGCGGGGTGGCACCATCCGACGCCGGGACGTTCACTCCTGCTCCCGCGTCGAGCAGAAGCTGACAAGCCGGCAGTGCCCCCCCCAGGGCGGCCGCGCCGAGGGGAGTCGAGCCGTCCTGTGACAAGCCGTTCAGCCGAGCGCCCCCGCGCAGGGCGGTCAGCATCTCGCCAGTCTTCCCCTGCAGCGCGGCGGCACACAGCCTGGTCGTCGCATCTTCGATCTCGGTCGCGGACATGTCGCTTGACAAGGCGAGGATCGTGCCGCGGCTCGGTCCGCGTCTAACCGCAACGTGCGACGCGAGATCGCCTCCTGTAACCAGCCCACCAGCAGCCCCTGTTTTACAGCATTCTTGCCGGACTGTAAATGCCCCTGTAAACCGCTCCGGCCAGATCACTGAGTGCTCAGTACTGGATGCTCGAACTGGATGACACGTGCTGGCGCTGGGGTTTGGCTCAGCACCACCAGCTCCAGGACCAGGAAGCAGGTAGAGCATCCAGCACTCACGACTCAGGGCGGCCACTTAGCTGTCCATCAGACCCATGGAGCGCATGCGTGAGTACAGGGTGGGGCGGCTGATCCCCAGGAGACGGGCCGCGGCCGAGCGGTTGCCTCCAGTGCGGGCGAGGGCATCGATGACCGTGCGCCGGTCGGCAGTGCCGGAACCACCGTTGAGGCTCTTCGACGAACCGGCCCGGATCAGCTCGGCGGGAAGGTGCTCGGGCATGATGACCTCTCCGCCACCCGCGATGCAGGCCGATTCCAGCGCACTCTGGAGCTCCCGCACATTGCCCGGCCAATCGTAGTCGTCGAGGATCTCGACCGCCTCGCGACTGATTTCAACCGGTGCGCCGCGCCGGGCGCCGAACTCCGCCAGGTAGTGTCCGATCAGGAGGGGCACGTCCCCCCGGCGATCGCGAAGCGGAGGCAGGACAATCCGTACGACGCGGATCCGGTAGTAGAAGTCCTCGCGAAACCGCCCGGTCGCCACCAGGTCGGTCAGGTCGTGCTGTGACGCGGCGAGGATCCGGGCATCCACGGCACGGGGCTTGGTCTCGCCCAAGCGGGTTATCTCCCGCTCCTGGAGGAAGCGGAGCAGGCTGATTTGCACGGAGTTGGGCACATCGCCGATTTCGTCGAGAAAGAGCGTCCCGCCGCCGGCGGATTCGATCAGGCCAACCTGGTCGCTCACGGCTCCGGTGAAGGCGCCGCGGCGGTGCCCGAAGAGTTGTGACGCCAGGAGCGACTCCGACAGGCCGGCGCAATTGAGCGCGACACAGGGCCGCCTGGCGCGGCGGCTCAGCATATGGATGGCACGAGCGGTGAGTTCCTTGCCGGTGCCGGTCTCGCCCTCCACCAGCACCGTGACGTCGGCATTGGCCACGTCACGGATCTGCTTGAAGACCAGCTGCATGTCCGGACTGTTGCCAATCAGGCCGCCCAGCCGGTTGGGCTCCGCGTCGCCGGATTGCTCGAACAGATCGGAGATGTCCGACAGACAGATGATCCGTCCGCCGTGGTTCCGCGGGTCGTCCTGAACATCGATTTCCACCCAGTACCGGCGATCGCGTCCACCCCGGATGATGGTGCGCAGCGGGCGGCGCTGGTCCACGGAAACCGCCAGGTTCGCCGAAAGTTCCGCCTGCGCGGCCGTGGGCAGGCGCAGCAGCTCGGGCCAACGCATACCTAACGCCATCGCCTCGCTCCGGTCGAACAGTTGTTGCGATGCGCCCGAGAAGCCGACAATGTGCCCGGTGCCGTCCACGATGAGCACACCGGTGCGCAGTTCCGTCAGCACGGTGGCGAGCTGGTTGTTGGTGGCGCTCAGCAGCTGGTTGGTGGCGGCCAGCCGCGCGTTCACATCCTCCATCCGCACATTGGCGTCGACCAGTTCGGCCGTGCGGCGCCGCACGGCGGATTCCAGCGAGGCATTGGTCTCGCGCAGGGCGCGGTTCGCTCGCGCGAGGTCCACGTGCGTGCGCACGCGCGCGAGCAGCACCTCCCGGTCCACCGGTTTGGTCAGGTAGTCGTTGGCGCCATATGCCAGGCCGCGTGCCAGGTCTTCCGTTCGTGTTCGGGCAGACAGGAACAGCACCGGTAGTTCCTCCGGGGCATGGCGCTCCCGGATGACCCGGCAGACGTCCAGACCGCTAAGTCCGGGCATCATGACGTCGAGGAGAATCAGCTCCGGCATCGGTCCGGACTCGAGCAGTTCCAACCCCTGCTCGCCAGTGGTGGCCGTTGCCGTCCGGTAGCCCTCGAGTCTCAGGTAGTTCTCGACCACCCTGAGCGTCGTCTGGTCGTCGTCCACGATGAGCACCTGCGCATCGGCGACGGCCCGGGTGACTGGCCTCGACGGTACGGCCAACTCGCCGGTCACGACCCGGGCCGGAAGCGGTACCGGCGCGGCACGTTCAACCGGTTGATCCGACGCCGCGACCGGCAGGGTGAAGGAGAATCGGGAGCCGTGACCCGGCTGGCTGGCGACCTGCAGGCTGCCGCCATGCAGCCGCACCAGTGACAGGGTGATGGGCAGCCCCAGCCCGGTGCCGCGGTCCGGGACGCCTGGCGCCGGGACCGGCGTTCCCACCAGCAGCGCGCGCTGGGCGTCGCCGGTGATCCCGATGCCGGTGTCCTCCACGAACACCGTGACCATCTCGTCGGTGTGCGTCGCGTAGATCCTGACGGACCCCTCGCGTGTGTACTTGATACCGTTGCCCACGAGGTTGTGCAGGATCTGCTGCAGCCGCTGCTCATCCGCGTCCACCGCGGGCATGTGGGCGGGAACCTCGTTCGTCAACCTGAGCGCCCTCGCGTCCGCCAGCGGTCGGCAGATGGCCACGACGAGATCGACCGCCGCGCGGAGGTCGATCGCCTTGCGCTCCAGCCGGAGCTCGTTCCGCTGCAGGCGCGTCACGTCGAGCACGTCGTCCACCAGGTTGTTCAGCCGCCGTCCGGCGGCGGCAACGAGCGAGAGGTTGCGACGCGCTCCCTCACCGAGGTCTCCCGCCACGCCGTGCATGAGCGACTCGGTAATGCCGATGATGCCGTTGAGCGGTATCCGGAACTCGTGCGATGTGTTGGCGAGGATGTCGTTCTTGAGCCGGTCGACCTCACGCAGCCGCGCGGCGACGTCGCGCTCCCGCTCGGCCTGGCGCCGTACGGCCTGGAATCGGCCGCGGACCGCGACAGCGGCCAGCATCAGTGCAGCGAGTATGGCAATGAGCTGTGTGGAAAGGCGCTGGTACAGGAGCGGCTGGACGTCGAGTTGCAGCCTCGTCAGCTCGGCGCTCCAGATCCCGTCGCTGCTGGCGGTCTCCACTTCCACAGTATGTCGACCAGGGGTGAGTCCGGTGAAGTAGATGTTGCGACTTGATCCGGCGTACAACCAGTTCGCGTCACGTCCGCGAACCCGATAGCGGAAGCTGTTCTTGTCCGGCGCGCGCAGGCTGCTGCTTGCGATCGCGAGACCGATTTCGCGGGCGCCTGCCGGAACCGATACCACTGGCGACGGCGGGAGTATGACGCGATCAACCTGAATCTCGGTGATGGTTGCGGTCGGCCGGACGCTGAGTGGGCGGGGATCGAACACCGCCAACCCGTGGATGGTGGGGAACCACATGCCGCCGTCGGCGCTCCGCATGCCCGCGGGTTGGCCATAGCCGGTGGTTTCCGCGGTGGAGAGTCCCTCAGTCCGGTCGATCGTTCGCGCGATGAGCCGATGCGCCCGTCCGTTGGCGACGTCGTCGAGGTCGGCCTTCCGAACGCCGTGCACACCGCGATTTCCGCTCAACCACAGGACGCCGGAACCATCGGCAACGATGGCGGAAATGAAGTTCTCCGGGAGTCCGTGTCCCGTGACGAGTTGGACGAACGACCCGCTCCGGTAGCGGAAGAGCCCAGCGCCGTACGTACCGATCCAGATTGCGCCCTCGTCGTCTTCGAAAAGCGCGCGGACGTAAGTGCCTTCCAGGCCCTCGTCGTCAAAGGTGGTCATCTCGCCGTTCGCCAGCCGGTACAGACCGCCCGGTCCCCCGACCCAGAAGGCGCCGGTCCGATCCTCGATCAGCGCGCCGGGACTGGCCGTCGTGTCCCTCAGTGGCGGAGTGAGGTACCGCAGCGCGTTGCCGGTCCATTCCGCGAGGCCGACGTTCGTCGCCAGCAACAGGCGGCCGCGGCTGTCCCGCATCATCGCCCGCATCAGGGACGGGAAGCCAAGTCTGAATCGGGTCGTGGTTGCTCCCGACCGCCGGTACAGATCCTCGCCGGCGAACCAGAGCGTTCCGTCCGAGTCTTCGTGCAATGACCGAAGCGGTCCGTCTGATTCGATGACGCGCCAGCGGTTGGCGGCGAACTCGTAGAGGCCTCCCCAGACTCCCGTCGCCAGGATTGAACCCGACCGTCGCTGGAGCACAGTGGCCATTTCCGGCAGCTGGCCGTCCTCGAAAGGCGTTACGTTGGCCGCCCGTGCCGGGACCCACTGCAGCAATCCAGCCCCGGTCGTGGCAACCCAGATGCTGCCTTCGCGATCGCGGTACAGACCGCGAACTTCCACGTCGAATCCGCTCTTTTCGTCGTAAGCGACCTGCCGACCGGCGGACACGTATTGAACTCCGCGTCGACCGGACGCGAACCAGACTCCCCTGTCGTCCTCGACGGCGCCACCACCAAGTCGACCAGCCAGCGCGCTTCCCGGCGGAATGCGGGCAACCAGTTCGAACGCGCCCGCGCGGAAGCGCTGTACGGCCGCATTCGTAATGACGATGAGCGATCCGTCCCGGCCGTGCCGCACCGATCCAACCGACATGTCCGCCAACCCGTCGGCTGCGCTGTACCGGCTGACGCGACCCTGGGCGAGGCGGAAGAGACCGGAGTCTGTCGCCACCCACGCAGAGCCGTCGATGTCGGGGGTGACGTCTTCAACCAGGCCACGCAGGCCCTCTGCCCCGGAAAAGCGCTCGAGGACCCTCCCGCCATCGACGTGCACGACGTCACCCGCGGATTCCAGCCAGAGCGAGCCGTCGGGCGCCACGGCGAATGCGCCACGAAGGCGAGGAGACGACGGCAGGCTGTCGGACCAACTTTCGAACTGGCCGCTACGCAGGCGTGTGATCCGGTTGTACTGCGACTCCATCCAGATCGCGCCGGTGCTGTCCAGCCAAAGACCTCGAAGGCGGTCGGAGTCAAGTTCGGGAGACGTCAGCCGACCGAACGTGGTGAACGTCTCGCCGTCGAACCGGACCAGACCGCCCATGGTCGTGGCCCAGATGTACCCGTCGGGCGCTTGCAAGACACGGCCCACGGTGTTCTGCGGAAGGCCATGATCGGTAGTCCAGACGCGCTGAACCATGGGACGGCCGGGATCGATCACCGTCTGTGTCTGACCGGTCGCGGCTGCCAGAATGAGAAGACCGGCTGCGACTCGGATGCCCGCCATCGGATTGACGCGCGGGGTGGTCAGACTGAATACCCGATGGGAAGCTGAAGTCGACAACACGAAGCCAGACCTGCCGGCTGGGCGATCATCCGATGGCGCAATCCGCAAAAACACACGGCCAATCCTACCGCGCGGCCGCAGGGTCCGCCAGAAACGTCCCCTGTGGCCGGGAACCGGCCGCGGACGTGCTCGGTTCATTGGGAACGTGCAATAGTGTGACTTCCCCAGACGAGGACAACGTCGAGTGACTCAAACCGAAACGGCGACCCTGGGCGGTGGGTGCTTCTGGTGCCTTGAGGCGGTCTACCAGGAGTTGGACGGGGTGTCGCGAATCGTCTCAGGCTATGCCGGTGGGCACGTGCCCAACCCGACCTACGAGGCGGTCTGCAGCGGCACAACCGGGCATGCCGAGGTCGTCCAGCTGGAGTTCGACCCGTCGAAGGCAAGTTACCGTGAGATCGTCGAGATCTTCTTCGCCATTCACGACCCCACCACGATGAACCGCCAGGGAAACGATCATGGGCCGCAGTACCGCTCCGCGATCTTCTGGCATGACGAGGCACAGCGTGACACGGCAGTTGCCGTCATGGATGAGCTCACGAAGGCCGGCACCTTCGCGGATCCCATCGTGACCGAGGTTGCGCCCCTCGATCGTTTCTATCAGGCCGATTCGTATCACCAGAACTACTATAGAACCCACAGTTCGCAGCCATACTGCATGTTCGTCATTTCGCCGAAGCTGACGAAGTTCAGGAAACGGGTCGGGAAGTGAAGGAACGGGGGCCGCCGGCGAAGTGAAACCGCGACGGGACCACGCGCTTCTACCGGGGGTTCCGAGGTTCCGGCGAGAGCTGAGCGGGAGAGGGGCAGCCGGGAATCTCGACCGGCTCGTCGCGCCGCATCACGTACGGGCCCAGCCCGAGCGTCGCGGGTCGCACCTCGAGCGAAAGGACGTCTCCGGAGAGCCGGCCCACGAAGGTCGCGAAACGGGACTCGCTCATACCAGCTCCACCCTGGGAGGTCAGGGTCCCGACCGCCTCAAACCCGTCACCCTCCACGGGCAGCGGCAGCGGGATTTCGCCGTTCCAGCACGATGACTCGAACTGCAGGTGTGTGAAGGAGAGCGAGAGGCGCGCCCCGCCATCACCATCGCCCCAGATCCCGTAGAAATCTTCCGGCGACAGGGAGTCCTCGCATCCCTGCGCGAACAGCAACATGAAGCCGGCGACGAGTCGCGCCAGTGAACGACGGCGGAGGGCTGAGCGGTCAGAAAGCATAGATCGGGCTAGAGGGTGCCGCGAGCAGGTGGAGCACCACGGCACCCGTATTGGCCTGGTACGACTTCCTGTAAGCGGCCCTGATTGGAGTCAGGTCGAACCTGAGCTCTCTGGTGAAAAGTGCGTCACAGGGATCGCCCTTCGCGTCGTGCGCGACACGAAGCCTCAACTGAACGGGGTACGACTCCATCCACGCCGTCCCGGCGAGCAGGACGAAGGCGTGATCGGCACACCCGCCGCCGTACCTGACCGAGACGCTCAGCGAATCGCCCAGGACGGACACATCAACGATGTCGACGGCATCGGACGGCCAATGCGCATGGTCGACATCGTCCGTCAGCACCACGCGGCCTGCCCAGACGCCGGACGCCGACCAGTGACCCTGGACCTGGAACGGTCCTGCCGGTGACTCGTGCCGGCACGCGCCCGCCAGGAGAACGGTGAGAATCAGCGGGACCAGGGTGCCTCGGGCCGGCGGTCGCATATGGTGAAGCTATGCGCCTGGCGAATCGTGACAACGGTTGCGTGACAGCCGGACGCAACCCGATGCGGAAGGGACGTTCAGCGCTGGGCGGCGTCAATGACCTGCTGAAACAGGTCGAACGGAATCGCACCGGGGACGATGCGTCCGTTCACGAAGAAGGTCGGAGTACCGCGGATCTGAAGCGAGGCGGCGAGCGCATCGTTCCGCCGGATGCGTGCGCCAATGGCGGGGTTCATACCACAGCGAGCGAATGCGGCGGGGTTGAGTTTCAATTCCGCGGCGTATTTCGCGACCAGTGCGCGGATGTTCGCCGACGCCATCCACTCCTTGCGACGCGCGAACAGCAGGTCGTGCATTTCGAAGAAGGCTCCCTGTTCACCGGCGCACTCGGCCGCCTCGGCGACCTCGCGGGAGTTGCGGAACATCCCGGTGACGTAGGGAATCATCTTCCAGCGGACGGCGCCTTTTGCGATGTAGGCGGAGTCGATCCTGGGGTATGTCTCCGCGGCGAACCTGGCGCAGTAACTGCAGCCGAAGTCACCGAACTCCACGATGAAAACCCGAGCGCTGGCGCCGCCCTTGTCATGGCCGACGCCCGCGAGGGAGACCCCACCGCCGCCTGGCTGAGCGGTGGCGGGCTCCCGCCAGGCCGCCATCGTCGCCACCACGGCGAGGGCGCGCCAGAGCAGGCGCTTGAAGATTCGGGCGGGCATGACTCTTATGGTAAGGTCCGCGACTCGCTTGAGGTACGGCCGAACGGGGACTAGATCGGCGGCGCACGCGGTCAGGTAAGCTAGCCGGCCTGAGTGGTGAGTGCTGGATGCTTGACCTGCTTCCAGCCAGTTCCAGCACCCCGTACTGAGCACTCAGCGATCTGGCCAGTACTGAGCACTCAGCGAT